>VGTL01000053.1 GCA_016874675.1 Methanobacteriota archaeon
GGCCCCCCTCGTATTGGAGCTCCCTGGCAATGCAGTTGGTTATGACCCTGTCGAAGCATTCGTAGCTGAACCGGATATGGTCTAGGAGGGCCTTGTCATGGAAAACGCGGTCATGGAAAAGGATAAGGACTACGAGGACTATTATCGGACTGATGTCGTGTAGTGGCATACATCGGCATCAGGGGAGCTCTCAGAAAAGGATTTCTAAGGGTTCCCCTTTCCATCTCCCGAAAACGCCCATTTTTTGTCCTTTTTGCAAAGAGACATTGAAGTGAATGCTGGGAAATGCCCGTTGAAAACAAGTACAACCATGACCGCCGATTCCACCCGCTCATCCAATCCTATCCTCCGCCTGCATTTTGAGCACCTTGCACGACGCCTCCAGTATCGTCGCGAACGCGAGCCACCTCAGGACATTGGCCGCGGTTATCGGGTCCTGCCAAAACCAACGTATGGTAGGTACCACGCACTCTTTATATATCCCCGGCATCGAAGCGAACGTCGGGGGATATCCATGGTCGTTGGATGTGAAGGAGGCGTTCGATGGCGGGCAGGGCGGCGTCGGCGGATAAGCGTATAAATACCGTGAAACCGATGGCCATGGCGATGGGTTTCGCGCGAGGATTGCGGGGCAGGGCCCGAAGGCCCGGGGGCTGGCGGGACCGCATCGTGTCCGACCCGCGCATCTGCCACGGGCGGGCCTGCATAAAGGGGACCCGCGTGATGGTAGCGGTTATCCTGGATGGCCTGGCCGCCGGGGCCTCGGTTTCGAAGATTCTCCAGGACTATCCGTCCCTCTGCCGGGAGGACGTCCGGGCAGCGATCGCCTACGCGGCGGAGTTGGCCCGGGAGCAGGTCGTGCCGGCCGGGCCGGCCGCCGCGGAGTGATTGGGCGCGTCATCGAATGATGCAGCGGGCCTCATTTCAGCGGGCGGGCATGGGGTTTCTCCAGGGGTCGGTTTCCTATGAAGTTCAAGGTGGATGAGAACCTGCCGGCCGATGTCGCCGGCATCTTGCGGGAAGGCGGGCACGACGCCTCCACGGTCATCGAACAGGGGCTCGGGGGCGCCCCGGACGCGGCGATAATGGAGGTCTGCCGTCGCGAAGGCAGGGCGCTGGTCACGCTGGACCTGGGGTTTTCAGGCATCCGGGCATACCCGCCGGCCGCCGGGCCGGGCTGCCTGGTCGTCCGGCTGGCGCGGCAGGACCGGGGCAGCGTGCTTTGCGCCATCCGGAGTGTGCTGCCGCTTCTGAAGAAACGGACCGTGTCCGGCGCCATCCGGGTCATCGATGAATGGCGGGTGAGGATACGGGAGGCCGGATGACGGGTTTGGGCAGATGCCGGTTAAGCAATCCCTCCGATGCCCGGTCAAAAGATCCCTGCTTTCGATCGCGCGGGCCCTCACCCCACCCTGTCTTCCGCCTGCTTCTTGATCGCCTTGCACGACGCCTCGACGATCGTTGCGAAGGTGAGCCATCTCAGTGCGTTGTCCTTGGTTATCGGGTCCTTATCGAGCATGCGCTGGATGATGCGGTCGATCTCTTTGGCCTCGGCGTGGCCCTGCATGCCGCTCTGCGGTAGCATTGGGGGCTGCCTTATAAACGATGATTGGTTCGGTTTGGAATTGTCGGTTCGGCTACCAACTGAGAACCGGATGGGCATTACGGGGTTGGAGTGACGGCCGGAGGTTCGGGCGCGGGCGGTCGGGCAGGTTGGGTGGCCGGAGTTCCTGGCGCGAATGGTCGGGCGGGTTGGGTGGCGAGAGTTTCTGGCGCGGGCGGTTGGGCTACTGTGATTTCCGGAGCTTCCGGCTGCGCCGCCGGCGCCGGAGGGGCGGGCTCCCGGGCAGGAGAAGGCTGAGAGGGAGGCGCGACCACCCACGATTCAGGCGCGGCCTCCGCCGGCGCCAACCGGAACTCCCGCGACCAGAGGACTATGAACGACCCCCCTGCCAGGAAGAGGTCCATCGGTATCACCCCGAAGGCGAGCACGTCGAGCTCGAAATCGGTGAATATGCGCTTATCGAGGTCGGTCCCGAGTACCCATGAATAGTACCCGGTCCCGCCCTGGAATGCGACCAGCGCGAGCTCGAAAAGCAGGGAAAGCGACGTCCCGGCAAGCAGTATGTGGAAGGCGCGCCTTCGCAGCTTCTCCGCGAACGCGGCGGCCCCGAAGACCAGCCCCATCACGAGGAGGGGCCAGCCCGAAGGCGCCGCCAGCACGGGCGGGTGGAAGTACTGCCCCGGCGAGGCCTCGATGGTCCCTGCGGGCACAACGCAGACGCCGACGAAGAACGCCGCCGGCAGCCACCAGGCCCAATGCGCCTCCCGCAACCGTTGCTTGACGAGCTCCCGATCGATCTTCATGCTACCTCTACGAGCGGGCCGCGCTCAGGGCGGACTTTGTCGCTTTCTGCCCGCTGCCCCCTTGCTGCCTTTCTCCCTTCCTGCCTTGCTGCCTTCCCTTGCTGCCTTTCTCCCTTCCTGCCTTGCTGCCTTCCCTTGCTGCCTTTCTCCCTTCCTGCCTTTCCGCCCTTTTCAAGTCGTATTAAAGTACATCGTATCTGCCACTACCCTCGGCACGAAGTTCTCCGGGTCGTAGCACCTCTTCCAGTCCAGGTAGTTCGTCCTCGGCGCCTCGGACAGCGGCGAGTCCGTTATCCGGTTCTGGCGCAATGCCGCGATCCTTCCGAACCTTCCCTCGTCCACCAGGTTTATCGCCTTGATGCCGTAGTGGCGGCCCAGTATCATGTCGAACGTCGAGGGGGTCCCGCCGCGCTGGAGGTGGCCCAGCACGAGCTCCCGCGCCTCGTGCTTGCGGCCCGCCCGCTTTTCGAACTCGTGCCGAAGGTGCAGGGCCATCCCGCCCAGGTAGGTGTGGCCGAAAGAGTCCTTCCGGCCCTGCTTGACCTCCCCCAGGCCCTTGATGCGCGCCCCCTCGGCCACCGCCACTATGGTGTAGCGCTCGGACTTCCGGTTGCCCTCCTTGCGTCTGATGATCTTGCCGAACAGCGCATCGAGCTCGAACTCGCACTCCGGCACCGCTATCAGGTGCGCCCCGCCGGCCATCCCGCCGTGGAACGCCAGATGCCCGGTGTGCCGGCCCATGATCTCCACGAAGTAGTTCATGTTGTGGGAGCCGGCCGTGTACAGCAGGCGCGTCAGGGCGTCCTTGATGTAGTTGACCGCCGAGTCGAACCCCAGGGTGATGTCGGTGCCGCCCAGGTCCTTGTCTATCGTCTTGGGGATGCCGACGATATTGAGCCCCAGGTCGAAGAGCCGGCTCGCCACGCCCAGCGTGTCCTCGCCCCCGATGGCGACCACCGCGTGGTACCTTTCCTGGAGGGCCCGGAGCACCTTGTCGGAGACGTCCACCGGCTCGGAGGCCGGGTTCTCCCGGAACCTGAAGGGGTTGGTGCGGCTCGAGCCCAGGATCGTTCCCCCGTCGCGGTCTATCTTGCGCACGACCTCCTTGTCCAGGGGCAGCGTGTTCTCCTGGGGGTGCCCGTGCCCCAGCGCCAGATCCACCGCGCCCCGCCAGCCGTAGGTGATGCCCTCCACCCCGAGCTCGAAGCCGCGCGACCGGGCCAGCCCCTCGTCCAGCGCCGCCATCGTCACCCATTTTATGGCGTTGTTCAGGCCGGGGCAGTCGCCGCCCCCGGTGAGCACGCCGATGGTCCTGGTCAAAGTACCCTCGGCGCGGAAATCGCCCTCAAGCGATATAATGGCTTTGAACGGGCGCCTACATCCGGAACCCGCCCGCCCCCAGCTCGTCGCCCGGCGGCTGCGGGCCGCCGCCCTCGCCCCGCCGGAGCCTCGACCAGGCGAAGAGGCCCAGCACCACCACGAAGGCGGCCACGACCACTATGCCGATGGCAGGCAGGGACGAAGGGGCCTCATCGGGCCCGACGGGACGCGGCGGGAGCGGCGGCTCCCGGACCCAGACCACCGCCTCCTCCGTGCCGCTCGCCCCCTCCTCGTCGAAGACCGTCAGCCGGACGGTGTAGTTCCCGGCCAGGGCGAAATCGTGCGTCGCCACCGCCCCGGTGGCGTTGGTCCCGTCCCCGAAGTCCCAGTGGTAGGAAACCACCGGCCCGTCCCCGTCGGTCGAGAACGAGCCGTCGAACCGGAAGGTCTCGTTGAGGTAGGCCGGCGGCGGCGCCGCGAACAGCGCCTGGGGGGCGAGGTTGGCCACCTTGACGAACGTGAATGCGGTGGCGTTGAGCCCGTGCTCGTCAGTGGCGGTCAGGGCGACGCGGTAGGTCCCGCTCCGGCTGAAGTTGTGGGAGGCCTCCGGGCCCGACGCATTCGTCCCGTCTCCGAAGTCCCACGAGAGCGAGGGCACCGAGACCAGGTCGTCGGGGTCGGTGGCGCAGCCCCGGAAGGTCCCCTCCTGGCCCTTCCGGAGCTCCGCCGGCGCCGCCAGGATGGTGACGGCCGGCGGGAGGTTGTCCACGGTGAGCAGGGCCGACACGCCCGTCCGCTCCCGCCCCGAATCGTAGAGCACGGTGAAGGTGATGTTGTAGGTGCCGTCGTCGGCGAAGCGGTGGGTGGGCGCCTGGTCCGTCGTGTTCGAGCCGTCCCCGAAGTCCCAGATGTAGCCGCTCATCGTCCGGTCCGGGTCGTGGAGCGTGTACCTGAACGTGAAATCGGTGTTGATGTTGCCGCCGGCGGGCGTCCAGCTGATCTCCGCCGAGGGGACGCGGTTTCGGACCTGCAGGGTGCGGCTGACCCGCGTCCAGGCGCCGTCCTGGTCGGTCACGTTGAGGCTCACCGTGTAGGCGCGCGCCGTCTTGTACACGTGGCTGGCCGCCGCGGTGGAGGCGTGCGTCCCGTCGCCGAAGCTCCAGAGGTAGGAGGCGACGAAGCCGTCCGGGTCCGACGAGGCCGAGGCGTTGAAGAGCACGGCCTGCTCCACGAAGGGCCGGCCGTCGGGCGGGTCCAGGGCCATCACCGCCTCGGGCGGTATGTTGAGATAGAGTTCGAACGACGCCTCGTTGTTCCGGTCGTCGAGCTCGAGCAGGCTCCCGCCCCGGTCGAGCGACACCGTGAAGCTCCGGTTGCCCGTCAGGTTGGCGGTCCAGTGGAACCAGATGTCGATGCCCTTTCCGGCGGGCACCGCCGCCGGGAAGAGGACCTCGAGCGCCAGCTCGCCGCAGAGCAGCTCCGCGGAGTAGCTCGCCGGGGCGTCCAGCGTGCCGAGGTTGTCTATCCCGACGCGGATGTCCACGGCGTCGCCGGGATTGGGGCGCGCCGGGTCGATGTACAGGGCGCTCAGGTTGACCGAGAGGTCGGGCCGGGGGGGCAGCTCGCCCTCGAGGACCTCGAAGTAGTCGAACCTGCAGCGTTCCTGCGAGGCCGAGCGGGTGCCCAGCCCGAGGCCCGTCCCGGGCAGTGGCGACGGGTCGGTCTTGTTCAGCACCAGGGCGCTGTTCACGTAGAAACAGAAGCCGGTCTCGTTGCTCACGACCGTGAAGGTGTACCACTCGCCCTTCCTGACCGGGAAGCTCCGGGAGGCCCATTTCTCCGCGACCGAGCCGCCCTCCGTGCGCCGCACGCGCAGGGTGCCGTCGGCGGCGCTCAGGTGGAAGAGGTAGTTGTTCTCCGGGTCGTCGTAGCCGAAGAGCAGGCCGGTCTCGAAGGCGGTGCCGGCGGTCCACATGAGCTGGGTGCGGGCGGTCCAGCAGAGGCCCGGGGCGGGCGCCGGGCAGATCGCGCGGTCCCGGCTGCTCCCGGTGACGACGGTGCAGCTCCCGCCGCCGAGGGACCAGGTGCCCTCGAGCGGGTCCCAGCCGTTGTTCTGGTCGTTCTGGAAGGCGTCCGAGAAGAGAGTCTCCGAGCCGTCCAGGTCCCGCACCTCCAGGTCGTCGAAGTGGCAGGTCGACCTCAAGGCCTTGAGCCCCACCTGTCCCTCGGCGTAGACGACGTTGGTGAAGTTGATGACCGGCGAGCCGTTGATGAAGTAGTCCACCCGGGTGCCGTTGGCGAGCAGCCTGAAGAAGTACCACACCCCCCGGTCCATCTTGAAGGCGGCCGTGGCGTCCGTGGTCTTGGAGCCCAGCGAGGTGTGGGAGACCGAGACGCCGGCGGTGACGCTGTTCTCCACCTGGAAGGAGCGGCCGGTGTCCTCCTCGTAGGCGACCCCCGTCGAGCGGAACATGATGGCCGCCGTGTTCCCGGAGACTATCCGGAACCGGCCCGTTATGTTGACGTCCTTCCAGCCGACATCGCCGGCGAGGGCCTTGGCGTCCTGGCCGGAGCCGTTGATGAGGCCGTCGTGGCAGCGCCAGGTGCCCTGCACGAAGGACCAGTTGGCGACCTGGCCGAAGTCGTCGCGGTACGGGTAGACGAACAGCCGGGCGCCGGCGCCCTCTCCGGCCGGGAGCACCAGCCCGGGCAGGAGCATCAGGCAGAGGCAGGCGGCCTCCATCGCGCGCGCATTACAGGTCTTCACGGGAACGGACCCCCCGGTGGCACGTCCCGAAGGATAGGCGGGGAAGTATTAATATCGTTCGCTGGCGATTATCTCCAGGATGGGCGGCAGGCCGGGCGGGAAATGGAAGCGCCGCGGGCTCGGAATGGTCCACGTCTACACCGGTGACGGGAAGGGCAAGACCACGGCCGCGCTGGGGCTGGCGCTCCGGGCGGTCGGCCACGGGTACAGGGTGGTCGTGGTCCAGTTCATGAAGGGCGATCTCGTGTACGGCGAGCAGAAGGCGGCGCGCCGCATCGAGGGCCTCGAGATCCGCCAGTTCGGCCGCAAGGAGTTCGTCGACAGGAAGAACCCGGCAAACGTCGACCGGGACCTTGCGAGAAAGGGCCTGGAGTACGCGCGCAGGGTCCTCACGGACGGAAAGCACGACGTGGTCATACTGGACGAGCTCAACGTGGCTCTGGACTGGAAGTTGGTGACGCTGGAGGAGGTCCTCTCGCTGATACGCGAAAAGGCGCCGGGCACCGAGCTCGTCATCACGGGCCGGTACGCCCGGCCGCAGGTGATGGAGCTCGCCGACTACGTCACGGAAATGCGCGAGATCTCCCACCCCTTCCGGAAGGGCTACCTGTGCGCCAAGGGAGTGGACCGCTGAATGCCCGAAAGGGTGGTCAACTTCCTCACCGGAGCCTTCCCGACACCGATCTTCCCGATACCGCTCGAGGTCTGGGACGACTACGGGCTCGAGGGCCTCGAGACCGTCGAGTGCGAGATCCGGCGGGTGATAGACCACTGGGGCGAGGTCGTGCGCAACGTAAACCGGCGCGTTGACTGCAGGACCGAGTTCTACCACTCGATTCTGGGCTGGACGGGCACGGGCGTCGTGATACCCGAGGAGATCGTGGAGGGCTTCGGGATAACACCGGACCACTACCTCGAGGTCGTGCTGCACAAGGTCAAGCGGGGCGGGGAGGAGACGGTCATCTACCCGGGCGAGATGAGAGAGAGGGAGATACGCAAGACCGTCATGGAATGAAAATCTTGAAATACGCCCCCCCTCATAGTGGGTCAGGTGGGGGCCCTGTACGAGAAGAAAACGGTCGAAGAAGTGTGTGCCCGCAGGAAGAAGTGGGAAGAGACCACCTTGAAGGACACGGTCTGCCGCGCCCCCGAGCGCCGCAAAAGCTTCATCACCTGCTCCTCGAAGCCGATAGAGCGGCTCTACGCCCCCGACGACCTGGGCGATTTCGACTATCTCAAGAAGCTCAACTTCCCCGGCGAATATCCCTACACGCGCGGCGTGCACCCGACCATGTACCGGGGCCAGTTCTGGACCATGCGCGAGTTCTCCGGGTTCGGCACGGCCGAGGACACCAACGCCCGCTTCAAGTACCTGCTCTCCCACGGCGAGACCGGCCTGAGCACCGCCTTCCACCTGCCCACGCTCTACGGCTACGACAGCGACCACGAGTTCTCGCGCGGCGAGATAGGCAAGTGCGGGGTCGCCATCGACTCGCTCAAGGACATGGAGATACTGTTTTCGGGAATCCCGCTGGACAATGTCACCACCTCCATGACCATCAACGCCCCGGCCGGGATACTGCTCGCGATGTACATCGCGGTGGCGATGCAGGAGAAGGTCTCGCCCAAGGTGATCTCGGGCACCATCCAGAACGACATCCTCAAGGAGTACATGGCCCAGAAGAGCTACATCTACCCGCCCAAGCCGTCCATGCGGATAATCACCGATATAATGGGCTACTGCGCGAGGGAGGTGCCCCGCTGGAACACCATCTCGATAAGCGGCTACCACATACGCGAGGCGGGCTCGACCGCCTTACAGGAACTTGCCTTCACGCTGGCCGACGGCATCGAGTACGTGAAGGCGGGCGTGGAGGCCGGGCTGGACGTCGACGCCTTCGCGCCGCGCCTTTCGTTCTTCTTCAACGCCCACAACGACCTCTTCGAGGAGCTCGCCAAGTACCGTGCGGCCCGCAGGATATGGGCGACCGTGATGAGGGAGCGCTTCAAGGCCAGAAACCCGCGCTCGTGGTGGCTGCGGTTCCACACGCAGACGGCCGGCTGCAGCCTCACGGCCCAGCAGCCCGAGAACAACATAGTGCGCGTGACCATCCAGGCGCTCGCCGCGGTACTGGGCGGGACCCAGAGCCTCCACACGAACTCGATGGACGAGGCGTGGGCCCTCCCGTCCGAGAAGGCGGTGAGGATCGCCCTGCGCACCCAGCAGATAATCGCCCAGGAGAGCGGCGTCACCAACACGATAGACCCGGTCGGGGGCTCGTTCTTCATCGAGCAGCTCACGAACGAGATGGAGGAGGGCGCCTACAGGTACTTCGACAAGATCGACAAGCTCGGCGGGGTCATCCCGGCCATAGAGAAGGGCTTCTTCCAGCAGGAGATAGCCAACGCCGCCTACCGCTACCAGAAGGAGATAGAGAGCAAGGACCGCATCATAGTCGGCGTCAACGACTACAAGATGGAGAAGGACGAGGTAAAGATCCCCCTCCTCAAGGTCGAAAAGCGCGTGGAGACCACGCAGATCCGGCGCCTGGGGTCGACCCGGAAGAACCGGGACAACAAGAAGGTCAAGGCGCTCCTGGCCGGATTGAAGGCCGCCGCGGAGGGCCAAGACAACCTGATGCCGCACTTCCTCCACTGCGCCCAGGCCTACGCCACGATCGGCGAGATCTGCGACGTGCTCAGGAGCGTCTGGGGCGAGTACGAGGAGCCGCCGATATTCTAAAAAGGCGCGAGGCGCAGGGCGCGAGGCGCAAGGCTTGGGGAGGAAGGCACACGGGGCAAGGCGTGGGGGAGGAGACCGGTCACGGCCTTGACCCTTGCCCCCTGCCCCTTCGGTCTTGCGCCCGCGCCCTGGCCCTCGCGCCTCAAGCCTTGCGCCCCGCGCCTTGCGCCTTGATTCTTGCCTGGAACGATTGGGCTGGGTAAAAGGAGGTTGACAGCGTCGGAGCCTTCCCGAGGGCTCGCGCACCTCAGTACACAGCCCCTACGCTGGCGGGCTTAACTGCCGGGTTCGGAATGGGACCGGGTGTTTCCCCGCCGCCTTGGCCGTCAACCGGCCAAGCTAATACCGAAGGGGTTAATTAAGGTTTCTGGCCCCGGGATTTCCGGAATGCCCGGCCTTCCCCGCCCCGGGCGGCCGCGCCGGGATTCAGTCCTCCACATCTTCCCCGATGACAAGGATCTCTGCCGTTTCCGAGGGCTCTTCGGAGGCCGCCCCCTTGCGCGGCCCGGAAGGCCTCGGGGGCGCCCCTTTTCCGACCTGAGGCTTCCCGGCCGCAACGGCTCCCCTGGCCGGCGCAGCCTGCTTCCCGGCCGGGACCGCCGGGGCCTTCCGGGGCGGCGGCGCCCTCCTGGACGCAACGGGGACGATCCTTTTGCGCGGAGGGGCTTCCCCCTCCTCTTCCTCTCCCTCCTCCTCTTCCTCTCCCTCCTCCTCTTCCTCTCCCTCCTCCTCTTCCCCCTCTTCTTCCTCCTCCTCCGCGCCCTCTTCCTCCTCGTCGTACTCCCCGTCGCCCTCCTCGTATTCCTCGTCCTCGTAATCATCATCGTGATCGTGACCGTCGTCGTCCTCCTCCTCTTCCACCGCCGCGCCCTCCCCGCCGGCCTTGCGCCGGCCGAGCCTGCGCCGGAGCCTGCGAAGCCGCGGCACTATCTTCCTGCGGTACCTGTAGCCCAGGATGGCCGCCGCCGCCCCGACTATCGCAAGGACGTACATGACCGGTATCAGGTCCCGGAAGTTCCAGCCCACGAACACCGAGGAGACCCTCGTGTCCTTGCTCATCAACATCGAGCCGTTCAGGTCGCCCTCGCGGCCGAGGTCCACCACCTCCAGGGCGAAGGTGTGGTGGCCGTAGGTCGCCTGCCAGCTTGCCGAAAGGAGGAAGAACCTGCCCGGCGCCAGCGAGACGGTGTGGTTCCCCGACACCGTGAAGCCGTCTATCTTCAGCCGCAGGGGGCGGCCGTCCACCATCGCCGAGGCCGAGAAGAAGCTCGGGCCGTTGCCGGAGTTCCGCACCCGGGCGTTGATGTAGAACTGGTCGCGCTCCAGGGGCGAGGTGGACGACAGAGTGTACCGCTCTATCGTGACCTTGTGCCACTGCTTGATGGTGAAGCGCACCTGGAGGCTCTGGGTCACGGTCGGGTTCTGGTCGCACACCCCGTCGATGCGCAGGTAGGCCATGCTGTCGGAGGTGGTGTTCTCCGGAAGCGTTACGGTGACCACGATGTTGGAGGCGGCCTGCATCACCAGGAGCGGCGTCTGGGAGGGCTCGAGCGTCACCTTCCCGCCCAGGTTGATGGTCGCCGAGAGGCGCACGCTCAGCGGGAGGGAGCCGTTGTTGCGGACCACCACCACGAGCGAGGCGCTGGGCGCCGTCGGGTCGGACACGTTGGCCTCGATGAGATCGCGCTCGGTCAGGAGGTCGAAGTCCAGGGCGATGCCGCGGCCGGACGACGAGGGTGCAGGGTGCAGGGTGCTGGGTGCAGGGGCGGCTTCAGGGTGCAGGGTGCTGGGTGCAGGGGCGGCTTCAAGGTGCAGGGTGCTGGGTGCAGGGGCGGGACTAATGTCCAGGCGGGTGGATTCTGCGCCTTGACGCCCGGTGCCCGGGTCCGCCATCATCGCTGCCGGCAGGGCGGCCGAGAGGGCCAGGACCAGAAAGAGCAGAAGGGCGGGTCTCATCTTCAAACCTCAGGGCCTCGAGCGGCCCAGCTTGAGATACGTGATGTCGTCTTTTTGGCCCACGCGGGCCAGGAGCATCTCCTTGCGCACGCCGTGGGCGAGCCTCACCGCCCGGCTGATCTCGGGCCAGGTGCTCGTGTAGCCCCGGGGCACCGCGTGCAGCAGGAAACGGGCGTGGGCGCTCTCCGGGTCGGCGTCGTAGAGTCGGAAGTGGGTGCCGTACTTGAAGCCTGTCCGGACCACGAGGCCGCGACGGCGCAGGTCGCGGTACGCCCTGAGCCTGAGATCGAAGTCCGGCTGGCTCCGCCGGGCCTTTCGCAGCAGGGCAGCCCTCGCCACCGGCTGGCCCGTCCGGGCGGCCTCGAGCTCCAGGGACCCCTCCTCCTCGAGGTGGACCGCCTCCAGGAGGGACAGCTGCTGGGCCTTCCCCGCCGGGCGGCCGTAGTGGGCGGCGCGCAGGGCGGCGGCGAGGGATTGGTCGAAGACGAGCACCCTCTCCTCCAGCACCACGCCGGGCCCGCGGGAGCGCAGCGCGCCCGGTCCCGGCCCTCCGCAGGGCTCCAGCACGGAGAGCTCGTAGTAGGTCAGGTCCCCCTCCTCGTCCACGAGGGCGAGCATCAGCCCCTTGCCGACGGAGGCGGCGCGACCGGCGATGCGCCGGAGCTCCTCCAAGTCGAAGAGCGTCCTCTCCGAAATCGCGAGGACGTGGTGCTTCGAGCTCGCCCGGCTGGGCAGGGCCCCCCGATCGTAGACGGCGAAGTCGGGCGGGGGAGGCAGGAAGGGCTTCACGGTGAAGCCGCGGCGCCGCAGGTCGGAGTACACGAGGTAGCGGATCTCGAAACCCGGGTCGTCGGACACGGCCCGCTTGAGGAGCTGCTCGAACGGGACGGCCGCCCCGCCGCAGAGAACCTCCAGCCGGCCGGTCTCTAGGAGATGGAGGGCCTCGACGGGCTCCAGCCGTAGCGCCCCGCCCGTCTGGGGGGTGCCGAACCAGCCCCGGTTGTGGACCTGGCTGGCCTCCCGCTGGTCCTGGATGAATACATGGTCGTCGCGAAGCTCGCCCGGCAATGCCTTTCCCGGGTGCTTGATGGGCCCGGTTGCGGATTAAATCATTGGTTCCGGTCTTGACCGCCGAAACAATATATTTTAATAGTAGTCCATATTTATATCATCCTGCATGCAGCGGGCCAACATGACCAGGCGGGTCAGGGAGATGCTGGCCCGGTGCGGGTTCTTCGTGTCGCAGGAGTACGGCCTGCGCGGCGTGAGCTTCGACGTCATCTGCCGCCGCGACAACGTACTGATCGTGGTCAAGGTGCTCGTCAACATCGACGGCTTCGGCAAGGCCAACGCCGCCGAGATGAAGATGCTGGCCAGGCTGCTCAAGGGCTCCCCGGTGGTGGTGGGGGAGCGCTGCGGCGCCGGGCCGCTGGCCGAGGGGATAGTCTACCTGCGCCACGACGTGCCCATACTCACCTTCGACACGATGAAGGAGTACCTCGAGGAGGGCGTGCCGCCGTTCATCTTCGCCGCCCCGGGCGGGCTCTACGCCAGGATAGACCCCGACGTCATCCGCAAGGCGCGCCAGGAGCGCGGCCTGTCGCTGGGGGCGCTCGCGGACATCGCCGGCGTGTCGCGCAAGGCGATACAGATGTACGAGCTGGGCACGATGAGCGCCACATTGCCGGTCATCGACCGTTTGGAGCGCTACCTGGGCGAGCCCATCGTCATACCCCTCAATCCCTTCTCCCAGGGCGAGCGGGGCGAGCCGGCGGGGGCGCCCGGGGCGGCCTCCGGCGACGAGCCCGACCGCTTCCGCGCCGGCGTCTTCCAGAAGCTCGCCGGGCTGGGCTACACAGTCATCCCCACGCGCCGCAGCCCCTTCGACGCCATCTCCGAGAGCAACGTGCGGGCCACGGTGCTGCTCACGGGCCTGGGCACCGCCAACAAGGCCTGCCTGCAGAAGGCTCGGGTGATGGCCAACATCTCCTCCATAACCGAGAAGGAGGGCGTGATATTCATCGACCGCCACATCTCCCGGGAGAACATCGGCGGCACGCCGGTGATCTGCCGCGACGAGCTTCGGCACATCTCGGACGAGGACAGGATGGTCCGCCTCATCCGGGAGCGCCGATCCTGAGCGGGGGGTCGCCTCTGGCGGTCTCCAGGCGGCTCCGGACGGTCTTTCTGGGCGGCTGCACCCTGAGCGTCTTCCCGACGGTCAAGGGCCTCGAGCGCGAGCGCGCTCCGGTGCGCGAGGCGGTCCTCTCGCTCCGGCCCGACGTGGTGGCGCTGCCCGTCTCCCCGGAGGGCCTGAAGGGCCTGAGGGCTATCTGGAAGGGGAAGAAGCCCGACATATTCCTCTCGCACTACGAGGAGATATACGCGGTCAAGCTCGCGCGCTACGGCAAGGTGAGCATCCCGCCGCCCAGCTTCACCGGGGCCTTTGCGGCCGCGGCCGGGGAGGGCATCCCCGTGAGGGCCGTGGACATCGACGAGGAGGGCTTCTCGGACGCCTTCGTGGAGAGCGTCTCCACGGCCGGCCTGCTCTACCACTCCCTGCGCTGGCGCTGGCTGCGGCGCCGGCGGTTCAGGGAGCCCACGGCGAGGGACTTCGCCCTGGCCTGGGACCGGGCCATCACCTCCCTCAAGGGCTTCCGCAACCTGGAGCGCCGGCGGGAGGAGCACATGGCCCGGGAGCTCTCATTGCTCTGCGGGCGGCACGGGAAGGTTCTCGCGGTCTTGGAGCTCGAGCGCATGGAGGGGGTGCTGTCGAGGCTGGCGGCCTCCGGGAAGGACGCAAGAGCCAAGGGAGAAGGAGGCGAGGAGGAATGAGGCGGGCGCTGGTGGCGGCGGTGATGGTCCTCCTGCTCCCTCTCCCCGTCCTGCCGCAGCCCGCGACCGGCGGTGCCCCGCAGACCGGAACTCGCGATACATATCGGGACTACGCAGGATTGGTCTCGGAGCTTTCGACGCTCCAGTCCGTCCACCCCGACCTCGTGATGATGGAGAACATCGGCCGGACCTACGAGGGCCGGGACATCTGGGCGGTCAAGCTCTCGGATGACGTTCGCGCCAATGACACCTCCGAGCCGGACATTCTGGTACTGGGGCCGGTCCACGCCCGCGAGAGGATGGGCGTGGAGGTGACGATGTCGGTGCTCAACTATCTTTTGCTCAACTACGGCATCAACGAGACCTGCAGTCTCTACGTCAACACGCGCGAGACCTGGTTCGTCCCCATGCCCAACCCCGACGGCCACGCCTACGTCACCGCCGGCAACGACTGGCGAAAGAACCGGCGGCCCACGGTCGGCGGCAACACCGGCGTCGACCTCAACCGCAACTGGGGCCACATGTTCGGCGTGGACGGCGCCACGAGCGACAATCCCGCCTCCGAGGTGTACCACGGCCCCTACCCGTTCTCCGAGAACGAGACGGTCGCCGTTCGGGACCTGGCCCTGCGCCAGCGCTTCTCCACCTCGATAGCGTTCCACAGCCACGGCCAGCTCATACTCTATCCCTGGGGCTACACGAGCGCGCCGGCGCCCGACCGCGACGAGCTGGACGCGATGGCCCGGACGATGGCCGCCTGGAACGGCTACACCCCCCAGCAGTCCAACGCGCTCTACGCCACCCACGGCTCCTCGGACGACTGGTTCTACGGCAACACGAGCTGCCTGGCTTTCACGTTCGAGCTCGACACCCAGTTCTACCCGCCCGACAGCCAGATACCCGTCACCTGCGCCCTCAACCGCGAGCCCGTCCTCTACCTGGTGGGCTACCCGAACGCCAGCCTCGTGGACGCCGGCGTGCTGCGGCTCGAGGCCCCCTTCAACAACACGCTCGTCGAGCCCGACCGGGAGCTCAACATCAGCGCCCGCATCATGAACTACGGCACCGCCGAGGCGGACATTCCGGTGGAGGCCGGGATAGCCTCGGGGGCCTACAACTGGTCGGATTCGTCCACCGTCCGCCTGCGGCCGGGCCAGTCGGGCCTGTGCAACATTTCCTGGTTCCCGCCGCTGCTTGCCGGAGAGAACTGCACGGTGACCGTTCGTACCAACCTTTCGGGCGACGGCTCCGCCTGGAACGATGAAAGGGCGGCCCGGTTCCGCGTCAAGGCCAAGTACGGGGCGGCGCTGGAGGCGCAGGAGGGGACGGAGCGCAGCTGCTATCCGGGGGAGAGCGTTAGCTTCCCCCTGCTCCTTCGCAGCCTGTCCAACCGGGAGAACGAGCTACTGCTCGAGCTGACCGGCGCCAAGACCGCCTGGGGCGAGATAGCCCCCTCCGTGCACCTGCCCCCGGCCGGCTCCGCCGACATCGAGCTCCGGGTGTCCGTGCCCCGCGACGCCGCGCCGGGCGCGAGCGCCGCAATTGCGGTGCGCGCCTTCTCGTCCACGGGCCAGGGCGCCGCCGGGCTGGTCGCCACCCGGACGAACGTTCTTGACCCGGCCCCGACGGCCGTGGCCGGCGAAGACATCACGGTCAACGTCACGAAGGAGGCGCTCTTCGACGGCTCGCGCAGCACGACGCCCACCGGCGTGCTCGTCAACTGGAGCTGGGACCTCGGCGACGGCTCCACGGCCGGGGGCGCCACCGTCAGGCACGCCTACATGAGGCGCGGCACCTACCTCGTCAACCTGACCGTCAGAAACGACCTGGGCTACAACCGGACGGACTCGCTCAACGTGACCGTGCGGCAGGAGTTCTCGCTCTCGCTTAGGGCCGAAACGCTGACCGTGCGGCCGGCGCCCGGGGAGACAGTGGTCGTCAAATTCACGCTGGAGAACGCCGGCAACGGGCCCGACCGCGTCGCCCTCTCGCTGGACGCGCCCGAGTGGAACGCCTCCATCGACGCCGGCAACGCCACGCTCGCGGCCGGGGAGGCGCTGCGGTTCTCGCTGACGATCCGGGTGCCCGGGCGCGCCCTGGCCGGCTCGGCTGCGTCCTTCCGGGTGACCGCCCGCTCGACGGAGAGCGCCTACGCCGGCGACGAGAGGCTCTTCCGGGCGACCGTCCGGGAGGACCGGGACCTCTCGTTCAACCTGTCGGAGCCGTCGCGCCGGCTGGACGCCGGCCAGACGGCGCGCTTTTCCGGCCGGTTTTCGAACGGCGGCAACATCGCGGAGAACCTCAGCCTGGAGGCCGGAGGCGTCCCGGAGGGCTGGACGGTGGAGTTCTCCCGGCCGAACGTGACCGTCGCGCCCTGGAGCAACGAGAGCGTCACCATAACCGTCAGGGTGCCGGCGGCGGCGCTCGCCGGGGACTACTCGCTGTCGGTGAACGGGGTGGAGCTCGCCATATCGGTGAACGCCCGGTTCGGAGCGGACGCCACGGTGGACAACGCCACCGCTGTTGCGTATCGCGGGGAGACGGTCACCTTCAATGTGACCGTGTTCAACGACGCCAACGCGCCCGACACGCTGACCGTCTCGGTCGGGGACCTGCCCGCGGGCTGGCCGGAGGCGATGGTGGTCCAGCCGGGAGAGCTTCTGGCACGCCGGAACATCACGCTGACGGTCGTCGTGGCGGTGCCGGCCAACGCCACCGCCGGGACGGTCAACCTGAGGCTTTCGGTCCGGAGCGCCGGCGATCCCAACCTTTCAAGGGAGATTCCGCTGCGGGTCACAGTCCTCAAGAGGCCGGCGGCGGCCGGGCCGGCCGATGGGCCGCCGCTCTTCCTGTTGGTCCTGGTCGTTGTCGTCATCGCGGCGGTCGCTGCGGCCGCCGTTTTCGCGATGCGCCGGAAGGGCCGCTCGCCCGGGGCGGCCGGAGGCGCCCAGCAACCGGACGGGCCGCAGGAAGGGATGCCGCCTTAGATGGCGCAGGGGCGGCGCTATCGGGATGGCACCATAGTTGAAGCACACGCGGCCGATCGGGGATGGCGCCGGAGGCGACGCGCGTGGCGGCGCCGGCCGGGGCGGATCGAAAGGCCAGGACGTCGGAGACGCTCCCGCCGGAAGGAAGGGGTGGATATCGATTTTGATTTCTGTCAGCATAATATATTTAAATACGCAAGTATATTAAAAGACAACCGCCCAGACCCTCCGGCTGGCTTCACCGGTGAACGTACACGTTCGGATTGGGTGCAGGGGGGTGTCACGGCAATGGAGGATGTGACGTCAGGGGGCCGACCGTTCCTGCCTCATCCAAGAGTCCTGCATCGGGTGCTCGATGTCATCCATTCCCGGCCCGGCTTCGAGATCAGGTGGACGAAAGCGCAGAATCTCTCCGGCCTCAATAGCGAACGCTTCAGGATATATATCGATTATTGCATTTCGAGGGCATATGTCTCGGTCCGGGATCTGGGACACAGGCATCGTATCATCAGGCTCGAAGAACCGGGCAGGGTCTGGTATGAGACGATGAGTAGATATCTTTAAGTTATCGCATTTCCGGAATCGGGACCCCCTGTCGATGGCTTTTCTTCAGGAAGGCCTCTTCCGTTTCCACAACGCCAATGCCGATATGCAAATCGTTATGGCCAGCAGGACAAGCATATACGCCATTGGCCAGAATCGCTGGTCCCCGGCAGGGTTGTCCACCTTGAACCGCTCTGAAACCAAATCGGAATATTCCACCCCGTCGAACGCCCGAAGATCGAATGTGTGCATCCCGTTCCTGAGCGATCTGGTGTCCAGGGTGAGGTTCCAGCCATAGGTGCCAGTGGCGTTGTTCCATTCCTTGCCGTCAATCCGCATCTGGACCAGCAGGACATCCCTGGTCCCCCTCGTCACCTGTCCGGAGAAAATGGCCTTCCCTTTCAGGACCTCGCCAGAATACGGCCTGGCGAGACGGACCGACGGTCTCACGGCCTCGAGGACATGTATGACGAACTGCTGCCTCGCCTGGCCGTTCCTGCCGTCATCGGCCTTGAGGACGCAGCTGAAGTTGCCGGTCGATTCAGGCGTCCAGGTGACCTTTCCGGAAGAGGCGTCCACCGTCATGCCCGGCGGGCCATTTTCGATTGAATAGGTGATTTGGTCGGATTCCGGGTCTGAGGCAGACGCGTTGTATACGTAAAGCCACTTCACATAGGCAGTCGTGACGGGCGCGCTCCTGAACCCGGGCGGCCGGTTGCCTTGCAGCACCCGTATGGTGAAATTCTGGTAGGTGCGGAAGGTCCCGTCCGACACCCTGACGGTGACCGATACGTTCCCGGTCCTGGTCGGGGTGAAATCGAGAACGCTCCCGGTGGTGTCGACAGAGATTCCATCCCCTCCTGCCGAGATGTTGTAGGAAAGCGGGTCGAGATTGTCGTCCGCGGCGGCGACCTCGTATACATAACGGTCGCCGGTAGAGGCGTTCAGGGGAGGGGTGCTGGTTATCCGGGGCGGCCTGTTCGGGACGGCCAGGGTGAAGTTCTGCTGCGCGGTGGCCAGGCCGTCGGAAACGCTGACCGTCAGGTTGAATGAACCGCTCGCGTGGGGCACCCATCGAAGATTCCCGGTCTTGCTGTCCAGCGTCATGCCCCCGGGAGCCCGAACGAGCGCATATCCGAGCGGGTCGCCGTCCCCGTCTGCCGCGGTGATGTCGTACCGGTACTCTATGCCCGGCTCTGCGGCCGGCAGGGGACCGCCGGCGATCGCCGGCGGATCGTTCACATTGTTGATTCTGATCATGAACCTGTTCGATTCGTTTTTCTGGCCCCAGCGGTCGGAGCAGGCCACAGTCGCCTCGACGGTGCCGGTCCAGTTGTCGTTCAGGTCGCCGGTTATCGAGTCCACGGCGACGTACCTGTTTGACCATATCCAGGTCCTGACCACCGTGGAATTGGTGGAATCCACCAGCGAGAAGGTCAGGACCTCAAGCGAATCCACATCGTCCCGGAAATAGGCGTGGAGGTCCACGAGCTTGACATTTATGGAGTCCTCGTAGAAATCGACCGTATCAATGGGACCGGCGAGCGACGGGGCAACATCCCTTCGGAGGACCAGTCCCGACAGTCTCACCCTGCCGGGGCTTTCGGAGCCTATCTCGACGGGCACCGTGATGTTGCCCGACAGGTCCGCATCGCCCTGGTGGTCGGCAAGGTATCGGTTGAGCGGGGCGGAAAAATCCAACGCGGTGGCGTTGTACCGGTAAACGACACTCAGGTTGGTCAGGACCAAGGAGCCATCGTTCCCGGCGGATATCCGGAGCGGGACATCGACATAGGAGTTACCGAAAGCGTCGGTCGTCGAGCAGGTGGCGGAGCGGAGGTAGTCGTTCAGGACGGCCGCGAAATCGCCCGTCTTGTAGGTGCCGTTGACAATCCCCGAACGGTCCCATACGGTCTTTGAGGCGACTGACACCGAAGGATCGAGGATGCCACCCGGGTTCTCCAAGTGCGTCGTGTACACGAAGGCCCGGCCGGGGAGCCTCGTCGCCTGATTCGCCTGGTCCCCGACTATGATATCATCGTACCCGTCGCTGTTCACGTCGCCGGCGTGCGATACCCTCTGGGGCGAGGCGCCGCCGCCGGTGAAAACGAAGTCGGGCAGGTTGTCCATCGAGGAGTTCCCGAAGAACACATAGGCGCTTTCGTTCCCCTCGCTGTTCCTGGCGATGACGATGTCGCCGAAGCCGTCCCGGTTCATGTCTCCGGTGTCCGAGACGGATGAGCCGAACTGGTCGCCGGGAGACTCGCCGGTCATGACAAGGTCCGGCGCGTCGTCCATGGACGGGCCGCCGAGAAGGAGGTAGGCCCGGCCGGCGTCCGCACCTCCGCCGTTGTTGAACGGTGCCCCGACAATCACATCGTCGAACCCGTCACCGTTCACATCACCCGCACCGGATACGGCATACCCGAGATTGTCATCGGCCGCAACCCCCGTGATGACCACATCAGCGACATTGTCCATCGCCGGTCCGCCAAAGAATATATAGGCGCGGCCCGCGTTGTTGGAACCGGCGTCATTGTACGGGGCCCCGACCATGACATCCGCATAGCCGTCGCCGTTCACATCTCCCGCATACGAAACGCAGTACCCGAACTCGTCGAACTCCCCCGTCCCGGACATTATAACGTCCGCGACATTGTCCATGGCCGGGCCGCCAAAGAATATGTATGCGGCGCCCACCGCGTCATTGACCGGGTGAGCCCGGTTAGCACCGATGATCAGATCGACATATCCATCGCGGTTCACATCACCCGCTCCCGAGACGGACCAACCGAACTGGTCGGGTCTGTCGATTCCGTAGAACGTGATGTCGGGCGTGGCATTCATTTTTTGTTTCCCGAAATACAGATATGCGACGCCGGTATGGTTTATCCCGACATAGGTGCCATAGGCGCCAACGAGGAAGTCATCCGAACCGTCCCCGTTCACATCGCCGACCCCCGCCACAGAACAGCCAAAATAATCATGGGCGGACGGGCCGGTCAGGATGGCATCCGGCAGGTCATCGATTCCAGAACCGCCGAGATAGATGTATGCCCCGCCCGTGTCCTCAGCTCCGAAGTCGTATCTTCTGGCGCCTACTATCAGGTCATCGTATCCGTCGTTGTTGATGTCCCCGGCACCTGAAACGGAGGCCCCGAAGGAATCCCCGCTATTGACACCACCGACTTTCAACAGGTCATGCCTGTCAGGTGGGGCGACGCAGTCGAGGTCCAGGCCCGCCGCCGTAACCGATGCATTCCGCGGAAGCCTGATCGAGACGTTCTCGGAACCGCCGCCGCGGTCGAACGCCAGCCGGGCCGTTGCCTCGCCGCTCGAGAAAAGGTCCTGCCTCCCCAGCGGCCCGAAACCGGTCTCCCGGAAAGCCCACAAAAGCGTGTCGTTGAGATGGACGGTGACATTCCCCGGATACGCCGAGGCGTTCGTTTCCGAGGCCATGCCGGCGATGGACATGTTCGCAGATGCGAGATAGAAACCGGACGGGAACAGCAATTTGGCAGTGGCGCTGAAGCCCGGTGAGGCAAGATCGAGGACCATTTCATCATCGCCGTCCCCGAATGAGGGCTCGGGGGTGGCCGTTGGAGGGAGGCTGAGCAGAAGCGTCAGCACAACGGTGATGATGGCGCGTTTCATCAACAAGACTCCCGAATGGATATTGAGTGCGGCTCATATATAAAATCTATGGTGTCATCCATCTAACCCAACTTTCAAATTTGACTTAAAAACAGCCCATTCTACTATCGGTGAGCCATGTAGTCAATAGTGGAAATTAATTGAATATATAATAGTCAAAACGACACTATTATCTACTCAGTAGTCAATGTA
>VGTL01000054.1 GCA_016874675.1 Methanobacteriota archaeon
ATGGAGAGCTCGCCCCGGTCCCATTCCTTGATAAGCCACCGGCGTTTCTTGCGGTTCAGGGTCCGCATACATTCATATCCGCCTCTTAGATTTACCGAGAGGTCCTTATTTCGGGATTCTACAATATGGGTATATATATCAGATCCAACGAACCTCGATACCGTCGCCACCGTCCACAGGGCAGATCCCACCGGCGGCGATCACGAGAGCACCTAGGGTCCTCCGCCTCTTGCCCCGTGCCCCTTGACCCTTTACCCCCGTCCGTTCTTCCATTCATCGCGCAGCATCGCCATCAGGATGTCGTCGTGGTACTCCCCGTCGCAGTAGTAGGATTGGCGCCGGCGGCCCTCCTCGACGAAGCCGAGCCTGCGGTAGGCGGCCTCGGCGCGCCGGTTGAAGTCGTGGACCGAAAGCTCCACGCGGTTCAGGTTGAGCGTCCCGAAGGCGTAGTCGAGCACAAGCCCCATCGCCTCGGTCCCGAAGCCCTTCGACGCCATCGAAAGGTCGGCGATCGCTATGCCGAGGTCGGCGCTCCGGTGGATGCCGTTGATCTTGAAAAGCGACACGTTGCCTATCAGCCGGCCGCCCCGCTTCACGACTATGGAGAGCACCACGCCGTCCTTGAGCTTCGTCATCCGCTCGATGAACTCCTTCTCCGCCATCCGGGTGGTCGGGAAGGGCAGGAGCAGATGCCGCCTCAGGCGGGGGTCGTTGAACCAGCGGAAGAACCGCTCCATGTCCCTCATGTCGATGGGGCGCAGAAAGATGCGCCGGCCGTCCAGGAACACCGGTTTTCTCATGCGCATGTTCTGATTTCACCCCTTCAAATCAAGGCGCAGGGCGCAGGGCGCAAGGCGCAAGGCTTGAGGCGCAAGGGATAGGGCGCAAGGGGCAAGGGAGGGCCGACGGCCGTTCCCTCGAGCCTTCGAGCTTGCGCCTTGCCCCTTGCGCCCTATCCCTTGCGCCTCAAGCCTTGCGCCTTGCGCCCTGCGCCCTGCGCCTTTGCTTTCTTCATTCCCGCGCCTCAGCGGTCGACGAACCTCCCGTCCTTCATCACGACCCGCCTATGCCTGCCGAACGAGACGGTCACCGTGGGCCCGGATATCAAAAAGTCCTGGTGCGTCCTCGACTGGTTGCGCCCGCCCGGGTAGTCGGAGTTGTTGCCGAAGGCGACATGGACCGTGCCCCCCATCTTCTCGGTCTCGAGGAACTCGTTGATGCAGCGGGCCTTGGCGTTCAGGCCGAAGGCGAACTCGCCTATCTTCCTTGCCCAATCGTCCGTGGCCTGGACCTTCTCCACCTTGCCACGCAGCCCGGCGTCCCGGCAGGAGACCTTCCGCACCTGCCCGCGCGAAACCTCGACCGTGACAGGTTGGCGGACGAGCCCGATGCCGCCTATCGCGGTGCCGCACACGAGCCGGCCCTCCGCGCTCGTCTCGACCGGACCGACGATCACCTCTCCCACCGGGAGGTTCATCCACTTGAGGGTGCCCCAGTCGAGCCTGGTGTCGGTGAAGAAGGCGCGGCCCTCCACGCCGAAGCGCAGGTCCGTGCCCTCGGGATTGGCTATGTGGACGGCGGTCGCCCCCTGCAAAGACGACAGCAGGCCGTCGGCCCTGCCCTGCATCTCCCTGTAGCCCTCGGCGTCCAGGGCGAGCGCACCCTCCGTCAGCATGTCCAGGGTGATGCCCGGGCAGTGGCCCAGCCTGACGCGGCGCCGCTTCTCGAGCTTGGTGATCGCTATGCGGAAGGGCGTCTCGTCGGCCCCGCCCCGGAGGAGGTTGACGAAGAGGTCGGAGCGGTTCTCGACCACCGCGGTCTCGACCGCCGGGGGGATCTCCCTGCGGGCGGTCTTCTCGGCCGGGAGCACGACCAGCCGGGTCCAGAGGCCCAGCGCCAGCGCCCCTGCCGCGAAGGCGTCCCCCACCGGCCGCAGGGCCTCGTCGCAGATGACGGTGAGCCTCTCGCCCCGCCGGGCCTCGAGCACGTGCACCAGCGCGTTGCGCGCCGCCTCGGTGGCGTCCATGCCCGGCCATCGCTGGGACGGCTAATAGCCTTTGCGCCCCGACAGGGTGCGGGGTCGGGCCGGAGACCTACGCGTCCCCGGCACCCCGCACCCTGCACCCCGCACCCTGTCGTTTCCCCAAATATCAACGGGTCTTCCGCCGCCTCGCCGCCCCGGCTGCGGCGACGGCGGAGGCGGCGGCCGCGAACGCGGCCGCCGTGGTGAAGCCGGGTATGAAGCCCTTCTCCGGGGGCTTGTCCACCGCGCGGGTGACGTTCACCGTGATGAGGGCCGAGTTGCCGGCCTTGTCCGCGAACAGGACCGTGATGGTGTTTTTGCCCTTCACGAGCTCCACCTCGGCGATGAAGGTCTTGTCCGGCCGGAGCGTTATGGGCTTGCCGTTCACGGACACAGAGCCGTTGGCCTCGGCGGTCCCGATGACCAGGACCGTCGCGGTCTTCAGCACGGCGCCCTCCTTGGGCGCGCTCACGGTGTGCACGAGCTCCGTGTCCCGCAGTATCGTCAGCACGAGCTGGGCGACGTTCCCGGCGCCGTCGCGGGCCAGGATCTCGAACAGGTTGGGCCCCTCCTGGCCCAGCGTCACCGTCGTCGTGAAGACGCCGTTCCCGTCTACCATCACGGCGCGCTCGTTGATGGTCAGCAGCTGGAGGCCCTTCTCGGTCCGGCCCCGTATCTCCACGTTCTTTTCCTTTGTGAGGAAGTTGTTGAGCGGGCTCGACACGCTCAGCGCGGGCCTCTCGGTGTCCAGGTTGACGTACATCATCATCTCCGCCCGGTTGTTGAGCATGTCCCAGGATTCGATGCGGACGGTGTTGCGGCCCTGCTTGTCCAGCGTGACCAGGGCCTTGAAGTCGGCGCCGGCCATCTGGGCGAGCTCGCCGTTCACCTTGACGATCGCGCCCTCCTCCGCTATGCCCCGGATCTCCACCTTGCTCGTGTTCTGGAGCGAGTTGTCCTTGGGCGACACGACGAATATCGTCGGTGGGGTGGTGTCGCGCACTATCCGTATGGTGACCGGCCTCTCGTTGCCGGCCTTGTCCCTGGCGACGAACAGGAAGAGGTTCTCGCCCTCGAGGAGGCCCACGGAGACCGTCCAGGAGGACTCGTTGACCCTGACGAACTGGCCGTTCATGGTCAGCGAGGCGTTGAACTCTATGTAGCCAGTGATGACGGCGATGGTGGCGTTGGTTATGGTGAGGTTGGTCGGGGGGTCCGAGACACCCACCTCGGGGAGGATGCTGTCGAGGGTCAGGGTCCGGACGACCGATGCGGTGTTGAAGACCGCGTCCCGGCTCTCGAGCACCAGGGTGTTCTCGCCCTCGAAGAGGTCGACCTCCACCGAGAACGAGCCGTCGGTATTGACCTCGACGGGCTCCCCGTTTATCGTGGTCTCCCCGCCCGTCTCGCTGATGTTGCCCGAGAAGGTTATCGGCGTCCGGTTGGTCAGGAGCAGGTCATCGGGCGTGGAGAGCCTTATCACGGGGGCGATGGTGTCGCGCACGAGCGTCAGGTCCTGGACCGCCTCGTTGCGGCCGCCGTCGTTGGCCCGGACGCGGAAGGGGTTCGGGCCCTCCTTGAGAAGGTTGACGGTGGCCGACCAGGCCCCCCCGCCCAGCATGCTGGCCGCGATGTTGTTGACGTAGACCTCGGATCGGGGGCTCGCGGTGCCCGTGAGGTTGGCGGTGGTGCGGTTCACCACTGTCCCGTTGGCCGGCGTCTCCACCGAGACCGAGGGCCAGGTGTCGTCCAGTATCAGGTCCACCGTGCGGCTGGAGACGAGGTTCACCGACGTCCAGTTGGCCAGGGGCGCCTTCTCGCCGGTGACGTTGTAGGGTGTCTTCGTGATGTTGTCCCGGTGGGACTGGGTCTTCTGCTCCAGCACCCACCAGGGGGTCAGTCCCTGGGCGTCGGTGAGGTAGGTGAAGACCTCCGCGCCCTTCCTGTCGAACACCTTGACCTTGGCCTGGGCCGACGGGACATCGCCCGTCTCGACGGAGACCCTCACCCTCATGTTCCAGCTGACCTTGACGTAGGCGTCGGTGTCCGTGACAATGACCTTGGCGGGGTCGTGGGTGGTGTTGACCAAAAAGACCGTCCCGCCGGCGCTGGGGGTCGTGGCCGAGTCGAAGAGCACGTCGGCGGCGTTGTTGTTCAGGGTGAAGTTCGTAAACGTCGTGGAGAAGGCGGTCGTGGAGGCGTCGCCGCCGATTCCCGTGATGTCGCAGTAGGATATCCCGCCGTCGGAGAACTGGGAGAGCGAGTAGTCCGCAAGGTACACGCCGAAGGCGCTGTGCGCGATGGAGTTTTGGTTGTAGTAGGAGTGCCCGCCGTCCCGGATGCTGTACCCGGTGATGGGCACGGTCTGGGCGAAGTTCTGGTCGAACCGGTTGTCGTCGACGACGGAGGAGCCCCTGCCGATGTATGCGCCGTTGCTGTTTTGGGTGATGTTGTTTCCGGACACGGTGGCGTCGCAGTTGTCCAGGTAGAGGCCCCAGCTCGAGCTGTCGTTGTGGCCGGAGATGTCGTTTTTTTGGATAACCGGGTAGCAGGTGTCGGCCGGGGAGGTTATCCGGATCCCCGTGCCGTAGGCCCGGCTGGCGAGGTCCTGGTTGGCCCTGATGATGTTGTACGTGACGGTCGGGGAGCAGGCCGTCCCGAACACGCCGGCGCTCGCCGACCCGGCGTTGCCGACCGCCTTCTGGTTGCCCGAGATGACGTTGCCGTCGACCAGGGGGCTGCTGCCTGACTCGATCCAAACGCCGCTCTGCTCGTTGCCCGTGATCGTGCTCCCGGAGACGGTCGGGGAGGACTGGCCCATCACCACGACGCCGTTGCAGCCGTCGCGGACGGTCGAGGCGGTCACGGTGGCGGCGCCGGACTGGAGGGCGAGCCCCTTGCGCTCCTGGGTGCCGGCGGCGTACCCGCAGTCCCTGAGGGTGCTCTGGTCGAAGTTCAGGGTCCCTCCGCTGCGGACGATGAAGCAGAACCGGTAGGCCGGGGTCAGCGAGTGTATCTTCGAGCCCGACTGGACGTTGAACCTCCCCCCCGACCGGACCTCTATCGTGTAGCTACCGTTGGCCGGGCAGGCGACGGTGAGGTCCACGCCGCTGAACGAGAGCGTGCCGGTGATGACAAGGTTCCCGGTGAGCACGATGACCTCCCCCGAGTAGCTCTGGACGCCGCCGATGGTCTGGTCCCCCACCCAGTCCAGCGCCGCCGCGGGCGCCGCCAACATCGTCAAGGCCGGCACCAGACCGGAGATCAGAAGGCCCAAGACCGCGGCTCTCGCTTCGGCACGCATGGACGTTCCCCGGCAACCCATATTATCGAGGATATATAACGGTTACGCGCGGGGCGATGGAGGGGTATTGACGGACGATCGCACCATCCGTCCCTCGCGTCCCTTTGGCGGGGCGCGCAGCGCCGCGCTCACCGCTTCCCGCGCGCCCTCCGGGCGGCCACGACCGCCACGGCGCCCAGCGCCGCCGCGACGACCAGGGCGTCGAAGCCCGGCGTCCCGGAAGAGGGCGGCTCGGGCTTGGTCTTGGTGACCGTGAGCTCCTTGGCCTGGAGGTTCCCGGCCTTGTCGCGCACCTGGACGATGATTGTGTTTTGGCCGTCGCTGAGAATGACCTCGGCGATGAATGTCCCGTCCTGCCTCGGCGTCACCGTCGCGCCGTTGACGGAGACCGTGGCCCCGGGCTCGACGTCACCCGTCACGCTGAGGGCCTTCTGCCTGGTCTTCAGGCCGTTCACCGGGGAGCTGACGTTGAAGTAGACCACCGTGTCCCTTGTGACCGTGTGGTACTCCTCGGCCGAGTTGCCGGCGATGTCGGTGGATATTATCTCGAAGGTGTAGGTGCCGTCAGTGGGGAGCGGGAGCCTCACGGAGAAGATGCCGTTGCCGTCCACGACCACTTCCTCGCCGTCGACCGTGACGTTGGCGGCGGGCTCGGTCCGCCCCCGCAGCTCGAACTCGCTTGCGGAGGTCAAAAAGTTCTGCGCGGGCATGGTCATGCGCAGTTCGGGCGCCACCGTGTCGAGGAAGACCCGGATGACCGTCCGGACGTGGTTCTTGAGGGCGTCGTAGACGTCGATGGTTATCAGGTTCTCGCCCTCCGTGGTCAGCCGGACCTCGGAGTAGAAGGTGCGTCCGTCGTAGCTCACGCCGCCGCCGTTGACCTTGACCAGCGCGCCCTCCTCGGTGCTCCCCCGGACCGTGACGAGCGGGTCCCTGAGAACCGCCCCGTCCTGCGGGAAGGTCATGGTGAGCCTGGGCGGGGTGGAGTCGCGCCTTACGGTAAGCGTCTTGATCCTCGGGTTGCCAGCCGGGTCCAGGGCAACGACCTCCACGGTGTTGTCGCCCTCGACCACTGTGACTGTCGCCGAGAACCTCTCGCCGGTCAGGGGGACCTGCTTGCCGTTGACGGTCACCACGGAGCCCGCGTCGGCGGTGCCCTTGACCGTGACGGAGGAGGCGTTGGTGGCGAAGCCGTCCGCCGGTTCCGACACGTCCAAGGCCGGCGCATGGGTGTCGAGCTCCACCCGGAGGGTCTCGGTGGCCAGGTTCCAGACCGCGTCAAAGGATTCGACCCTGATGGTGTTCATCCCCTCATCGAGGAGGAGCTGGGTGGTGAACGTCCCGTCGGCCGCCACGGGCACCTCGTTCCCGCCGACGAACGTGTGGCCGGAGATGTCGCTGACCTTCCCCGAGACCGTCGCGTAGGTCTTGTTGGTCAGGGTGTTGTCACCCGGGGAGGTCAGGGTGATGACCGGCGCCGTGGTGTCGCGCACGAGCGTCACGGTCTGGTTGAAGTAGTTGTTGCCCCGGTCGCGCGCCGAGACGATGATGGTGTTCTTCCCTTCAACTGGCAGCGGGACCCTGGCCGACCAGGAGCCCTGTTCGTCGACCGACGCGCCCACCCCGCCCGCGGACACGGCCACGTATGGCGTCTCGACCGACCCGGTGAATGTGACCGTGGTGCGGTTGATGACGTCGTTGTCCAGGGGGCCATCCACCTTGAGCCACGGGACGATGTCGTCCAGCGGGAAGGTGAACTCGTAGCTTTGGTCCAGCTTGATAACTGTCCAGTTGAACGCGTTGCCCTTAGACACGCTGACGTTGTACGGCGAAAGCGAAACGTTGTACTCGGACTTGTTGCCCATGGTCTTCTCGTGCAGGACCATCCAGGGGGACCAGCCGTCGGATTCGGACAGGAGGAGAAGCTGCGTCCCGCCCTGCTTGTCCTTGCACTTGATGGACGCTCCCGCCGCCGGGGCGCCGGTGCTCTCGTAGGTGACCTTTATGTGCATGTGCCACTTGACTATGAGCTGGGCCAGGTCGTCGAGGATCTCCACCGAGGTGTTGGTGAAGGAGGTGTTGATGAGGGTGGCGATGCCCCCCTGGTTGCCGCCCTCGACCCTCGTGAACTTGATGTCCTTGGCGTTGCCCGAGAGGGTGCAGTTTTGGAGTATCGGGCCGAACGGTGCCTGGAAGCCGTCGCCGACGAGGCCGCCGAGCGTGTTGTTTGTGATGGTGCAGCGGTTGAACACCGTGGCGCTGGTGTCGAGGCTCAGAATGCCGTCCTTCCCGCCGTTGAACACAGTGTTGTTGACCAGCGATGTGGTGAAGTCCGCATACGAGTAGCCGCCCGAGGTGTCGCCGGTCTGCAGGTTCCTGGAGATGACGCAGTCGTCCATGCCTATCCTGCCGGCCTGCGCGTAGAGCCCGTTGCCGTTGTTCGTGACGGTGCAGCCCTTGAGGTAGGTCCCGGTGGGGCCGGAGTTGTATATCCCCCATCCCCAGTTGGCCGGGTTGTTGTTGAAGTGCCCTGAGACCGTGTTGTACAAAAGCTTCGGGGCGCCGCCGGCCAGCAGCGCGATGCCGACCGTCCAGGCCTCCCTGCCCAGGTCCTTGTTGGCGGTGACGGTGTTGTTCGAGAACACGGGGGAGGCGTCCCTGGAGACCAGACCGCCGGCGAAGGCCACGCCGGCGCAGGATCTCAGGTTGCCCTGGACGATGTTGTTGTCCACCAGAGGCGAGGAGCCGTTTAAGGCGGCGACGCCGCTCCAGTCGTTCGAGCTGATGGTGTTCTTGTATATGAAGGGAGAGGAGCCGCTGTCCACTATCACGCCCCCGCAGTTGTTGCTCAGGGTGGAGTTGGTCACCCGGGCGAAGCTCGACTGGATGTAGAGCCCGTTCCCTTCGAACGAGGGCGCGTTGAGCCAGCCGCAGTCGTTGACGACGCAGCTGTCCATCTGGAACGTGCTGTTGGGCCGGACCCAGAACTGGTAGCGGTAGGCGTTCGAGACGGACTTGACGGTGGAGCCGGAGGCTATCAGGGTCCCGCCCTCCTGGACCTCGATGTGGTACCGGCCGGTCACGTTGCCGTCCATGATGAGCGTGACGCCCCTCACGGTCAGCGAGCCGGTGGGGGTGATGGTGAGGTTGCCCCTGGAGAGGGTTATCGTGTCCCCGGAGAGGACCTGGGCGTCCGATATCACCTGGTCGCCGACCAACGTGTATTCCGCGGCGGATGCCGTGCGCGAGGCCATCGGCAGTACAGGTATCGCAAGAAGCATCACTAGCCCTGCTGCGAACAGTGCTCTGTTCATTCAATCGCCCCCCCATTCAGGGATGGATTTCCTAACCATATATGCATATTTAAATAATACGGTACAGTTGTGTCGAGTATATATGAATGACGAATGACGACGGTGATTCGGCCTCGCAGGAAGGGCTGTCCATCTGGGCGGCGCGACTGGCGCCGGTGCTCGCCGCGGCCGTGGAGCGTTCGGTCCCTGACACGGGGGCCGCGATGGCATTCTCCGGGGGGGTGGACAGCGGCCTGGTCGCCATGCTCGCCGCCCGGAAGGCGCGCCCGCTCACGCTATATTGCGTCGGCCTGCCCGGAGCCCCCGATCTCCCGGCGGCCCGGCGCGCAGCGGAGGCGCTGGGGCTCTCCGGGCGGCTCGCGGTCGTCGAGGCCGGGCCGGAGGAGGTCCTCGAAGCGGCCAAAAAGATCTGGCGGCTGCTCCCGGATGCGACGCTCCTCGAGGTCTCGTTCCTGGTGCCGGCCCTCCTGGTCTCCGGGCGCGCCGCTGAAAGGGATGTCCTCACGGGCGACGGCGCCGACGAGCTCTTCGGCGGCTACCACCGGTACGCCTCGATGTGGCCCGGGGAGCTTCCGGCCGCGCTCGAGAGGGACGTCGACGAGCTCCTGTCTTGCGGCCTGGCGCGCCACCGGGCGGTCGCAGGATCGGCCGGGAAGCGGCTCCGGACGCCCTACCTGGACCCGGAGGTGGTGTCTCTGGCCCGCTCGATACCGCCCGGTCTCAAGGTCCTCCGGGGCGAGCGGAAGGCCGTGCTCCGCCGCGCCGCGGCCCTCCTGGGCCTTCCCCGCTCCCTCTGCTCGGCCCAAAAGCGCGCTGCGCAGTACGGGACGGGCGTTCACGCATTGCTAATGAAGAAAAAATCTAGGTAATATGTTCGGGGGACGTATTGTTGATACCGGTTAGGGGGACGTGTTTGTCCCATTAGGTAAGGGGGACGACGCTCGGAACCTGGTGCCCCCGATCCGTTTTACCCCCCAAACCAACAGTACAAACACGTCCCCTTGTCCAATTGCAGCATCAACACGTCCCCCTATCCAATTGCAGCAACACGTCCCCTTGTCCAATTGCAGCAACACGTCCCCCGAACCAACCGCGCAACGTCAATAGTCCAGCGCTTCGCCCTTCATGTACTCGCGCAGGAGGGAGGTGGCGTAGCAGCCCCTGGGGAGGGTGAAGCGGAAACGCGCGGTGTCCGGCCCGACGGATATCTCCCGGTCGCCCGGGCGGACGAGGAGCTCGCGGCGCGTGCCCTTCGAGGAGACCTCCGGGAGCTCCGGGACGAGGAAGTCCTTCGGCACCAGTCCCGCCTCCTCGACCACGGAGCGCTCGATGTCGCCCATCGCGCCAAAGGCGAGGGCGGTCTCGCTCCCGAAGAGGACGCCCGAGACGAAGGCCTTGCCCTCGCGCACCTTGCGGCGGACCCTCTCCAGGTTGTGTGATTCGACGGGTATGCATGCATCGTGGTCCGGCCGGCCCAGCGCGTCGGCCGGGAGCACGAGGTCGCCCTCCAGGGGGGCGTCCAGCGGCATTCCCGCCCTTATCCGGCGGCTGAGGATGCGGTTGAAGAGGCAGGACTGGTAGGCGTGGACGAACATCATGAGCAGGTTGAGCGGCAGCCGGCGCATCGCCCCCGGCCAGTCGCCCGGCTCCTCCTTCAGGTGGTGGAGCAGGCTCCGCTCGAACCCGAGGTGCCGGGGGAAGTACTCCACGGCCGCCCCGAAGTCGCGCTCGCGCTCCAGGCGGGCGCGCGCCTCCCGGACCGCCGGGTCCTCCTGACCGTTTGGCGCGCCGGCGTAGGCCATCACCGCCCCCTCCATGTCGCCGCGCACGAGCCTCTCTCCGATCCTGTGGGTGACCGGCCGGAGGGCGCCGAAGCGCTGTATCCCGAAGAAGTTGGGGAAGCCGCCGGCGGCGTCGAGCTCGGCGGTGACGGCGTCGATCGGGGCCCCCAGGTCCCCGCCGGAGGGGACGCGCAGGGTGATGTCGAACCGGTTCCCGACCAGGTGGCCGAGCTCGAGCGGGCGGTCCGTGGGGTATCTTTCGAGCACCTCGAAGTCCCCGAGGGAGATTGCGGCCACCTGCGCCTCGGAGGCCAGGAAGGTCAGCATCTGGACCTTGACCCCCCGGCGGTCCTTGGTCCCGGCGAACTGGATGCGCCGGCGGCTGATGCCCATGACCCTGGAGAGCTCCCGGATGAGGCGGTTGGTCTCCCAGTTTCGACACCGGACGCGGGCGGCGACGTAGCGGCCCCCGGGAACGCGGGGCGGGGGAAGGGAGAGCTCCTCCACCACGAAGTCCTCCGGGAAGAAACGGAGCTTGCCCCCGACCCCCGGCGAGGGGCTGAGGTAGACCTCCATGCCGACTTCACGCTCGATGGCCGGGGGCTCCATGGCGCACCCTCTCGGCGGGCTCCCTCTCCGTCTTCCGGCGGGAAGGGCTCTCAGGCCTTGGGCCTCTTGGCCTTCTCTATGAGGGTCTGGGCCTCCCGGAACTCGGAGGCTATGGCCTTGGAGGCCTTCTTGAGCGCGGCGTGGGGCTTGCCCTCCTTGACCCTGACCCGGAGCCTCGGCCGGGCGAGCATCGGGTGCCCCATGTAGTAGGTCGCCTGCGTCACGTTGTCGTCCTGGAGGAGCTTTTGCTTCAGCGGTTCTAGGACCGTCTCGTTGACTCCCTGCAGCTCGATCTCGATAAGATCCTTCTCCTTGGTCAGTATGCGGACCTCCATGATGCTCCCCCTCGTCCTCCCGGTCGAGGTCCGCTAAGGGCCGTGACCTTTAAAAAGATTATGATTGGGGCAGTAGGTGAAAGGCAGCAAGGCAGGAGGGCAGAAAGGCAGCAAGGCAGGAGGGCAGAAAGGCAGCAAGGCAGGAGGGCAGAAAGGCAGCAAGGCAGGAGGGCAGAAAGGCAGCAAGGCAGGAGGGCAGAAAGGCAGCAAGGCAGCAAGGGAGGCAGGAAGGCAGCAAGGCAGCAAGGGAAGGCAGGAAGGCAGGAAGGGGACATCCGTCCCCCCTTGCTGCCTTCCTGCCTTGCTGCCTTGCTGCCCCCCCTTGCTGCCTTCCTGCCTTGCTGCCTTGCTGCCCTCCCTTGCTGCCTTCCTCCCTTGCTGCCTTGCTGCCCTTGTTTCCCCCTGCCCGCAACCCCTTCCTACGGCGTCGGTTCCGATGGGGCGCCGCCCTGGCCGGTGTACTTCTTCCAGGCTGAGAGCGCCTGGGCGCGGGTCACGATCTCGGCCTCCTCGAACTTGGCCCAGTCTATTCCGTCCAGGGGGTCGCGCCCGAGGTGCCGGAGGAAGCGCGTCGAGAAGTCCCGCAGCAGCTCGTCGTTCCCGGTGATGCCCAGGTTGATGTAGAAGGCCTTGTCGTAGGAGCCGACGTGCTTGTAGCGCTGGCTGCTGAGGACGACGTTGATCTTGCCGCTCTCGATGACCACTATCCAGGACTTGTCCTCTTCCAGCCAGGAGTACCCGACGAGGGACATCGAGATGGACTCGTCGAGCTCGAGCGCCGCCTGTCGGACGGCGTTGCCCACGTCGGAGAAGTTGATGAACGTGCGCAGGCTGAGGTAGCCGACCTCCTGGTACTTGCCGTCCCGGAGCGCGGCCATCTGGACGTAGGGCTTCTCCTCCCGGGGGCAGGCGTAGAGCGTGACCATCGTGCTTTCCGGCTCGGGCGGGGGCATTCTATCCGGCCATTCGATTGTCAAATGGATAAATTAACCTTTCCTGTCAGAATCTGAGAGTCTTGTCGGGCCGCCGGGCGTTCCGGGCGCTTCCAGAGGGCGGTGAGCCACCCCCTGCGGAACTTCCACACCAAGGCCGCGGCCGCAAGCGGGACCGCGATGGCCACATCGGATTCGCCGTTGCGGTGGTCCCCGTCGGGATCGAGGGCGTTGAAGAGGGCCTCCACGAGCCAGGAGAGGCGGGAGGCGGACCGGTTGGGCGGCGGGGCGCTGATGCCGCTCACGTTCTGAACCTCCGCCCGCCGGTAGGCCTTGACCGGCGCCTCGATGAGCTTCATCGCCGTCTGGAAGCCCATCCACTCGTCCCCGTGGTGGGAGCCCTCGATCATTATATTGGGCCGGTCCGGGTCGTTGGACTCTGGGCTGCTCGAGCTCCTCGCGCCCCAGACCGTTCGCCCCTGCCAGGTCTAGGCCAGGACGAATGTCAATGCAAGGGCCAGGCGGGCTTTGGAAATCACGGACGGTGGTTACCGGTCCCGGAATATCAGCCTTTTTGGTATGAGAGGAAGCGCGCCGAGTGCCTGTGGGCCACCGTGTCGTCGGCCAGGGCCAGGCCGCGCTTGAGCAGGTGGGCGTTGAGCAGCGTCCGGTTCTTTAAGTACAGGTAGCCGGCGACCGCGCCGTCCGGCAGGTCGGTCCCGTCCCGGACGAACACCTTCTGGCCCCGCGTCCGGGCGCGTAGGAAGTCCACCGCCTCCTCCTCGAGGCCGGGCCTTGGCCGTATCCCCAGAAGCCGCAGGCTCCGCCCGTCGTCGAGCACCACGAGCACCGGCGACCTCACCTCCCTGACCGAGAGCGGCCGGGAAGCCTCCGCGGGCCGGCCGTCGACGCGCGACCCGAAGCCCGAGGTCCTGGGGTCCATCCGCCGGTCCAGCCGGTGCGGGTCCGTGAAGACGTAGGGGAGCCGGGCCATCTCCTTCCGGAGGTCCAGCTCGAAGGGCGGAGGCCTCTCGAACGTCACGGTCGGGGCGCCGGCGCCGGTCACCTGCTCCAGCGTCGGCTGGCCCTTCCCCGCGGGGAGGCCGAGCTTGGCCCGGATCACCGGGAGGAAGCCGGCGTTGAGCTCGTACCCGACGGAGCACCGGCCCAGTCTCGAGGCCGCAAGGGTGGTGGTCCCGCTGCCCAGGAAGGGGTCCAGAACGGTCTCGCCCTCGAAGGTGAACATCCGGATGAGCCGCCGGGGCAGCTCCTCCGGGAACATCGCCAGGTGGCCCCGCTGCCTCTCGCCGGGGAACGTCCAGTGCCCCGAGAAGTACTCGTTCCACTCCTGCGTGGTGAGGCGGGCGCGGCGCTTGGCCTCCGCCGTCACGGCGGGCGGCCTGCCCATCTTGCGGAAGACCATGATGGATTCGTGGTCTATCTTCAGTATCCCGTTGCGCGGGTAGGGGAACGAGCCCATGACCGTCGCGCCGCCGGTGGTGTTGCAGGTCGTGACCTTTCGCCAGACTATCGCGCCCATGAAGTCCATCCCGGCGGCCTCGCAGAACTTCGTTACCTCGGTCCGGATGGGGATTACCTTGTACCGGCCGTAGTAGGCCGAGCGGGCGAACTGGTCCCCGATGTTTATGCACATCCGGCAGCCGGGGTGGAGCGCCCGGATGCACTCGCTCCAGACCAGGCCCAGGCCGTTGATGTAGTCCTCGTAGGAGTCGTCGAACCCGATCTGCCCCGGGGCCCCGTAGTCCTTGAGCTGCCAGTACGGCGGCGAGGTCACGACGAGGTGGACGCTCCCGTCGTCGAGCTCCCGCATCCTCCTCGAGTCCCCGAGTATCACGCGGTGGGCGGCCGCCATCGCACCCGGGATGGGGGCCCCGGGTCATAAATTGGTCGGTACCACCCAATCTTTATATCATACCGATTCGAGTCATCATCCCGTCAAGGATGCCGAAGAAGCGACCTTCCGGCCGGCCCGGGACGCCCGTCCTACTGGCAGCCCTGGCCGCGCTCCTGCTCGCCTGGACACCCGTGGTGTCCCGGGGCCTGGCGGGGGCCGACCCTGACGCTGGCCCCGCCCGGGCGGCGGGCGGGAGGGGCGGCGGGCCGGCGGTCCTCCTCAACGAGCTCCTTCCCGCGCCCGGGACGGCCTTCGCAGAGGAGTGGGTCGAGCTCTTCAACAACGGCAGCGCGCCGGCCGACCTGGGAGGGTGGTCGCTGGACGACCTGGAGGGCGCGGGCTCCCGGCCGTACGTCATCCCGAACGGCACCCGGCTTCCCGCCGGCGGGTTCCTGGTCCTGGGCGGGAGACAGACCGGGGTCGCCCTAAACAACGACGGGGACACCGTCCGGCTCCTGGAGCCCTCGGGCGCATTGGCCGACTCGTACACCTACGGCGCGTCCACGCACGACGCCTCCTTCGGCCGCTACCCGGACGGCGGGCCGCGCTGGCGGCCCTTCGAGACGCCGACCCCGGGCGCCTCCAACGGGGCCCCAGCGCCGCCGGGCCCCGCCGACGGCTCGGTCGTCCTGGTGCAGGTCTACTACCACGCGTTCCCGGGCAGGGGGAACGAGTTCGTTGCGGTGGCCAACCCGGACGATTCGGCGGCGGTCGACCTCTCCGGCTGGAGCGTCCTTTCCGGTTCTTCGTCGGTGACGTTCCCCGACGGGACCACGCTCGGGCCGGGCGCGACCGTGTTCGTCACCGGGAACGCCTCCGACTTCCTTTCGGACACGGGGCACCTGCCGGACCTCGAAACCCGCGGCTCGAGGCCCGACGTGGGGCAGGCCGGGACATCCGGCAGCTGGCCGGCCCTGGGCAACGAGGGCGGGGCGGTCGAGCTGCGCGACAGCCGGGGCGACGCCGTGGACGCCTTCGCCTGGGGACGGCCGCCCGGCGGCACAGGCTGGGCCGGCCCCCCGGCGGTGGCGCTCGGCGCCGGAGAGGTGGCGAGGCGGCTGCGGGACGGCTCCGGCCGCTGGCAGGACTCCAACACCTCGGCGGACTGGCCGGCCTCCGGCGCGCTGCCCGTCGGCCGGAGCGATTTCGGAGAGAGGACCTTCGGGGTCGCGTCCGTCTCGGCGTTCGTGTCCCCCGACTGCTCTTTCGCCGCCGTCGCCGGGGAGCTCGACTCGGCCCGGTCCTCCATACTCGTCGCGGCCTACCAGTTCGAGAGCTGGCCGCTCGCCCGGAGGCTCGAGGCGGCATGCCTGAGAGGAGTCGCGGTCAGCGTCCTGCTGGAGGGCGCGCCCGTGGAGGGGGTCTCCGACCAGGAGCGGGCCGTGGCCCGGCTGCTTTCCGACAGCGGCGCCCGGGTCGCCTTCCTGGCGTCCCCCCCGGGCCGGGACCTCCCCGACAGGTACTCCTACATGCACGCCAAGTACTGCGTCATCGACAACTCGACCTGCATCGTCTCCTCCGAGAACTGGAAGGAGTCCGGCCTGCCCTCGGTCAACACGGCCGGCAACCGGGGCTGGGGGGCGGTCGTGCGGGACCCCGGCCTCGCCGGCTTCCTCTCGGAGGTTTTCCGGGCGGACGCGAACCCCGCGATGCGCGATGTGATGCCGTATTCGCCGGAAGGGGGCAGGTTCGGGCCGCCTCCGGCCGGCTTCGTCCCCGAGGGCGCCTCTCCGGGCGGGAGCTTCCGGCCGCGCTTTCCGGCGGAGCGCTTCGGGCCGGGGGCGAGCGTCCGGCCGGTGCTCTCGCCCGACACCTCGCTCCTCGAGAACGGCTCGGTCCTGGGCCTCCTGCGCTCGGCCTCCCGGACGCTGGACATCGAGCAGCTCTCCTGCCCGCCCGACTGGGACTCTGGCGGGTCGGAAATGCCCAACGCCTACCTGGAGGCGGCGGTCGGGGCCGCCCGGCGCGGCGTCCGGGTAAGACTGCTTCTGGACGGCACCTACCTGGACCCGGAGGGCTCCGGCAAGGCGAACTCGGACGCCCTGAACCTCGTGCTGCACGTCGCGGCCGCGGAGGGCCTGGACCTTGCGGCGCGCTTTGCCGCCGTCCCCGGCACGCTCAAGCTGCACAACAAGGGCGTCGTGGTGGACGGGGAGAGGGTGCTCGTCTCGAGCCTCAACTGGGGGCGCAACAGCGTGCGCGAAAACCGCGAGGTGGGCCTGATCATCGAAGGCGCGGGGGTGGCGGGCTACTTCCAGCGCGTCTTCGACATCGACTGGAACCTGAGCGCCCCTCCTCCGCGGCCCGGCGGCGGGAGCGAAGGCGACGCTACCTTCCTGCGCGACCTGCCGGCGCGGGCGCTGTTCCTGACGGTGCTTCTGGCCGCCGTGGCGGTGACCGTGCTGCTGCGCCGGGCGCTGTCGAGGCGACGCCGGTACTGAAACGGGGCGGCGGGCAGAAAGGCAGCATGGCAGAAAGGCAGAAAGGCAGCATGGCAGCAAGGCAGCATGGCAGCAAGGCAGAAAGGCAGAAAGGGACGACGGCCGTCCCCTTTCTCCCTTGCTGCCCTGCTGCCCTGCTGCCTTGCTGCCTTCCCTTGCTGCCCTGCTGCCTTCCTGCCTTGCTGCCTTCCCTTGCTGCCCTGCTGCCCTGCTGCCTTGCTGCCTCGCTTCCTGCCTTCCCGCCTTCCTGCCCCTTCCGCCGTCAGACTCCCATTACCAGCCTGAAAAGGTCCCGCAGGCCGGGCGCGAGCCCCAATATGAGCAGGGCGGCGCGCAGGAGGCCCTGCAGGAGGGCGTCCCTGCCGAGCTCCTTTCGGAACTCGACCTCGAGGACGTAGAGGATGGCGCCGATGGCCACGGCCTTCATCGGGAACATCACGAGGGCTGTGCCGGCGGTCTCTATGAGGTAGTTGGAAAGCACGTGCTTCTCGCCGTAGGAGTGGAAGTCCAGGGCGCGGTAGGTTGCGGCGGCGTCCAGGAAGTGGCCGGAGAGGATGAATGCGCCCGTCCCGGAGGCCATCGGCGCGAGGGTCTTCCGCTCGCGCGCCAGGAGCCGGAGAGGCGACCACACGAGGAGGGTGGCGCCGGCGGCCAGCGCCGGCACGATCGCTAGCTCCCCGGGGTGGAGCGTCCAGCCGACGGCGCTCTCCGGGCCCCAGGCGCCCGGCCGGACGCACCAGTAGGCGACGGCGAAGAGGGGCCCCGATATCGACTGGAGCCCGAACCAGGCCAGGAACGTCGGCGTGTCGGCCCGGACGCCCTCCCTCCTCAGGACGACGGCGCTCAGCACGACCGTGAGCGCCACGAGCGTTGCGGCCGAAAGGACGGCCGGCTCGGAGGCCGCCCCTCCCCGGAAGCCGCCCACGAGGAAGAGGCAGTGGAACGGCACCATCGCCCAGAGCATGGCCACGGTCCGCCGGTTGTCCAGCCGGCGCGCAAGCATGGTCAGCCCGATGACGAGCGCGCCGACCAGGACGTATATCTGGGGCGAGATGAAGACGTAGGCGGCGGGCAGCGAGAAGTAGAACGAGTCCTCCAGCGCCCGCGCGAGCGTGCCGTAGAGCACGAACGGCACCAGCGCCAGTATGTAGTTGAGGTCGATGGCGACGCCGTGCCTCTTGAGGCCGGTGTGGATGAGGTACACGGCCGCGGCAAGCAGGATGCCGTAGACCACGGTGCTTATGAGGTTGTAGTCCTCCGTTATCCCGTTGACCGGGTGGCCCAGGGCGTCCGCCTCCGTGGAGCCCCAGAAGTAGCGGTACACGAACCGGTCCCAGACCACCGACGGGAAGAGGAGGCAGGCGACGAGCGCGACGAGCCCCGAGACGGCGAGGCCGTAAACGAGCATGCGGGCCGGGGACAGCGACCGGGGTGCGGGGGACGAACGGGGGCGGTCGCCGCTGCCCACTTCCCGCTCCTTGCCGCCCGCTGCATCCCGTCCGTCCCTTGCCCCTTGCCCCTTGCCCCTTGCCCCTCCATCCAACCTCAATAACAAGACCGAAAGGCTGATATCCGTTATGGATTATTAAGCTACTTACCATGCCCGATTTCCGCAAGGCCAAGGCGATGGTATTCCCCCGCCGGGTGGTCGCCGGGCATAACATAATAGACCAGATTGCAGACATGGCCCGGGAGTTCGGGCTCAAGGGGACGGCGCTCATCGTCACCGGCCCCTCGACCCTCAAGGTCGCCGGAAAGGCCGTCGCCGGGTTCCTCAAGGACTCCGGCTACGACGTCCATCTCATCGAGACCGGGCCGGCGACCGTCGAGAACGTGGACAAGATAGTGAAGACGGCCGAGGAGATCAAGGCCTCATTCATAGTCGGTGCCGGCGGAGGCAGCAAGATAGACCAGGCCAAGGCCGCCGCCTGCAAGCTGTACCTCCCTTTCATCAGCGTCCCCACGAGCGCCTCCCACGACGGGCTGGCCTCGCCCAAGGCGTCGATAAGGAACGGCGGCGGCCCAAGCTCGGTGGACGCGGTCATGCCGGTGGGCATCCTGGCCGACGTGGGCATAATCGCCAAGGCCCCCTACCGGTTCCTGGCGTCGGGCTGCGCCGACGTCATCGCCAACTCCACCGCGCTCCTGGACTGGCAGCTCGCCCACCGGCTGCGCGGCGAGGAGTTCAGCTCCACCGCGTACGCGATATCCAAGATGTGCGCCGCGACCATCATGGAGAGCGCCAACATAATGCAGAAGAACGTCGAGGAGAGCGTCTGGATAGCCATCAAGCCGATGATCTCCTCGGGGCTGTCCATGAGCATCGCCGGCTCCTCGCGCCCGACCTCGGGGGCGGAGCACCTTTTCTCCCACGCCCTGGACAGGATCGCCCCCGGAAGGGCCCTTCACGGGGAGCAGTGCGGCGTCGGGACGATCATGATGATGTACCTTCACGGGGGGGACTGGAGGCAGGTCAGGCAGGCCCTGGCCGACATCGGCGCGCCGGTCACCGCGGCCGGGCTGGGAATCGGCCGGGAAGAGGTGATTTCGGCGCTGACGGTGGCCCACACCATCCGCCCCGAGAGGTACACGATACTGGGCGATCGGGGGCTCTCGACCGAGGCGGCCGAGAAGATAGCCTCGCTGACGGGGGTGGTCTGATGCGCCCGGGAAGGGAGGGATTCCATGGTAACGGTCACGCTGGTCGGGGAGACGCAGGCGAAGGAAGGGCTGATGTTCGTGTTCGTGGGACCGCTGACGGAGTGCCGCGACTGCCGGTTGAAGGCGGTCTGCTTCAACCTCGAGGAGGGGCGGACCTACGTCATAAAGGCGGTTAGGGCGGTCCACCACGACTGCAAGGTGCACGAGGGCGGGGTGCGCGTCGTCGAGGTCGAGAAGTCGCCGATAAGGACGACGGTGCCCAGCCGGGCGGCCCTCGAGGGGACGACCTACACCTGGCAGGGCAAGGAGTGCCAGAACCTGGGATGCGCCCACTACCTCCGGTGCACGCCCCGGGGGATGAAGGCGGGCGAGAGGTACCGCATCGTGAAGGTCGCGGGCTACGTGGAGTGCCCGGACGGGGAATCGCTCAAGGAAGTGGTGCTCGACATCTGAGAAGGCCGGCGGGGGGGCGCCCGCGAGGCGCCCGGCAGAATCAAACCCCCCGGGCCTCTTCAAAATCTGTGCGGGCCTGGGGGGATTCATGTATGCGATTTGCGGCTCGCTTCGCTCCCGCAAATCGCAGATCCGGGCGACAGTCCCGCCTGTCGCCCTCGCTCCAAAATGCCCCGCATTTTGTCGCTTCGAACGCCATGCCCTCTCGCCGGGTCGGGCATGGCGTTCTCTCAAATCCCCCCAGGCCTCTTCAAAATTTGTGCGGGCCTGGGGAGACTTGTTTGACAAATTACGGCTCGCTTCGCTCCCGTAATTTGTCGATTCGTGCGACACGCCCTCCTGCCGGGCCGGGCGTGTCGCACTCTCAAATCCCCCCAGGCCTCTTCAAAATTTGTGCGGGCCTGGGGGGATTTGAACCCACGGCACTCCGGTTAAGAGCCGGATGCTCTACCTGGCTGAGCTACAGGCCCGCTGGGCGAAACGGCTGATAACGATTCCTCTTCATATACCTGTCGATGGGAGAAGGTGCAAGGCGCGTGGCGCAAGGGGGAAAGGCAGCGAGGCGGCAAGGCAGCAAGGCAGCAAGGGTATATGGTGCCATCCTCCCTTTCTCCCTTGCTGCCTTGCTGCCCTGCTCCCTTGCTCCCTTGATGGCATGCTGAAAGCCGGCCGCCTCCATAAGGGGTATGGAGGCACATGCCATGGAAATGATAGGGTTGGACATACACAAGAAGAATTGTTGGGCAACGGTTTTGGATGAAAGCGGGAAT
>VGTL01000055.1 GCA_016874675.1 Methanobacteriota archaeon
CTGCCTTGCTGCCTTGCTGCCTTGCTGCCTTGCTGCCTTGCTCCCCCTCTTCTACCATGAATGTCCCAGCGCGTCCTTCGGACACGCCGCCAGGCAGGGCTCCTTCCTGCGGTCGTGGTCCGGCTTGCAGGGAGCGCAGGCGTACTTGAGCTTCTTCCGCTGCGCGTTGGAGACCCGGGCGACCGGGTTCTCGTTGAGCGGGTCGTTTTGGTCCTCGCCGACCTCCATCACCGCGGCCGGGCAGGCCGGCACGCATTTCCCGCACCCGTCGCATTTGTCGGTGTCGACCGTTATGAAGTAGTCCCCCGAGCCGTCCTTGTAGCCGTAGTTGGCCTTCATGGTGCATGTCTCCTGGCGATCGTTGAAGGCGAAGGCAGGATGGGAGCAAGGCAGAAAGGCAGCAAGGGAGGGCAGGAAGGCAGCAAGGCAGCAAGGCAGGAAGGGTACGAACCCGCCCTCCCTTTCTCCCTTCCTGCCTTCCTGCCCTCCCTTGCTGCCTTTCTGCTTTGCTCCCTTCCTGCCTTCCTGCCCTCCCCCCTTCCCTTCCTGCCTTGCTCCCTTCCTGCCTTCCTGCCCTTATTTCACGCTTTCCCCTTTTCCACGAGCGTCTTCGCGAACAGCGCCGCGCCCACGCCCCCGGCGATCTGCGGGTCCACCTTGGGCGTCGCCACGGTCAGCCCGAGCTCGTGCTCGAGCCGCCGGACCACGCCGACGTTCTTGGCTATCCCGCCGGTTATGGCGAAGTCCTTCTCGACGCCGATGCGCTCGAGCAGCGTGAATATCCGGTGGGCCATCGCCGAGCAGTAGGCCGCCAGCACCTTGTTCTTGGGCCAGCCCGCCCGGAGGAGCCCCGAGGCCTCGGACTTGGCGAACACCACGCATGTGGAGGACACAGGCGGGGGCTCCTGGTCCACCTGGAACGACAGCTCCCCCACCTTCTCGATGGGGACCTGCAGGAGTTCCGAGAAGACCTCCATGCCGCGACCGGTCCCGGCCGCGCACTTGTCGTTCATGAGGAACGACACGACCTTGCCCTTCTCGTCGCAGCGGATGGCCTTGCAGTCCTGCCCGCCCATGTCCAGCACGGTCCGCACGGTCGGGCCGTACATGAAGTTGGCGCCGCGGGCGTGGCAGGCTATCTCGGTTATCGCGCGGTTCGCGAACGGGACGTTGACCCGTCCGTAGCCTGTCCCGACGGTATAGGCCAGCTTGTCCCGCGTGAGGTCGGTCCCTTCCAGCGCCCACTTGAGGGCCTTCTCGGCGCTCTCGGGGCTCGAGGACCCCGTGCGCATGTTGCTGTAGGCGTAGAGCTCGCCGTCGGCCATTATGACGGCCTGCGTGCTCACGGAGCCGACGTCCACGCCGCAGGTCACGGTCCTTGCGCCCTTCCAGGTTGTCTCGGGCGAGGTCCAGCGGTTCTCCTTCCATCTCCAGAACTCCTCCGCCATCTATTTCACCCCCGCGTTCTCGGCGGCGACTATGGCCGCGCCCAGCGCACCGACGTACTCCGGGTCGGGAAGCACGTTCACCGCGGTCTGCAGGTTGCGCCTCATAGTCTCCACGAACGCCGGGTTCTTCGACACGCCGCCTATCAGCACGACGTCGTTTTCGAAGCCGACCTTGCGCACCATCGACGTGATGCGGTCGGCGATGGCGTCGTGGACCGCCTTGGCTATGTCCTCCTTGGTGTGCTTTTGGTGAACGAGCGTGACCACCTCGGACTCGGCGAAAACGGCGCACTGGGCGTTCATGGGTATCGTGTTGCCCGACTTGAGGGCCAGCGGCCCCAGCTCCTCGAGCTTGACCTCCAGGGCCCGGGCCATGGACTCCATGAACGAGCCGGCGCCGGCGGCGCATTTCTCGTTCACGGCGAAGTCGATGACCTTGCCCCTCCCGTCGCAGCGGAGGGTCTTGCCCTCCTCCGCCCCGACGTCGATGACCGTGCGCGCCGCCGGGTGCAGGAAGATCGCGCCCCGGGCCCCGGCCCCCACCTCGGTGACGGAGTCCTTCGCGAAGGGCGCCGAGGCCCGGCCGGCCCCGGTGGCCGTGACGTGCGCCACCTCCGCCATCCTGAGCCCCGCCTGGAAAAGCGCGGCGTTGAACGCCCTCTCGCCCGCCGCCCTCGTGTCCGTGCCGCCGAGCTCCATCGCCCGCGCCCGGACCTTTTGGCCGTCCTCGAGCAGGACCACCTTGATGGTCTTCGCGCCCATGTCTATGCCCGCGGTAATCACCGCCATCACCTCACTGGAACTCCCTCTTCATGCCCAGCGTCTCCATGAAGGCGTCGATGCGCGCCATCGTCCGGGTCATGTCGAACTCCCTCTCGTCGCCCATGTTGCCCTCGAACACCATGACCGGGAAGCCCGCCTTGAGCAGCGCCAGCCGGTTCTCCGCTATCCCCAGGCTCAGCCCCTCGCAGCCGCGGTTGTAGTGCAGCATGACGCCGTCGAGCTTCCACTGCCTCGCTATGCGTATCATCATCTCGCTCTTGAGGTGGGGCGAGTAGAAGTGCTGCCACTCGGGCTTGTGCAGCTCCCACTCGGCGAGCACCCGCAGGGCCTTGTCGCGGTCGTTGATGGACCGGCCCGTCTCCATGGGGGTCTTGCGGTGCACCCACTCCCCGTTCCCGTCCACCTCCCAGGCCCCGATGAGGCCGAAGGTGTAGAGCGAGCCTATCGAGACCGTCCCGAACCTCTCCAGGTACCGAAAGACGCTCAGGAAGCCCCAGGGCGGCTGGGTGTCGGACATGACGCGGCAGCGCTCGTTGGGGGTGGCCGCGATGCCCCTTTTCACGCGGTCTTGGACCTCCTTGAGGAGCTCCTCGTAGAAGTCGGCGACCGCCTGGCTGGACTTCTGGAGCGTGCCCAGTACGTAAAGCGAGTACATCGATTTCTCGTCCAGCGGCGCCGGGACGGTCTTGTTGAGCTCGCAGACCCTCGCCCAGGTCGAGGTCGAGCGGCAGGTGTTCTTCACGGCCCGGATGAGCAGTTTGTCGTCGTACTTGCGGCCCGTGGTCTTCTCCAGGAACTCTATCCCGTCGTGCATCTGCCCGACCACGTATTCCAGCTTGTTGTCGTTGATCTCGCTCTCCGGGCCGACGGACACATCGATGCTGAAGTGGGGCACGCCGTGCTCCAGCTCGCTCACTACCTGGTACCACTTGGCGTGGGAGCAGCAGATGTGGTCCTGCCACAGGAAGTCGGGCTTCGGGAAAGGCCCGCCGAAGGCGTACTGGTTCAGGAGGATGGAGCCCCAGTAGTTCCGCATGTAGGCGCAGAGATCCCGGGCGTATCCGGCCTTCTCGGCGGCCTCCAGGCACCGGAGGGAGAACTGCTTGTCGTAGGCGCAGCTTGCGCCATAGGGCTCGCTGGTTATGGGAAAGACGTCGTCGCCCAATCCCGCCGGGATGGCGTCGAATGTCCAGGCCCCCCCGGCCCAGCGCAGGCCGCCCTTCTCGTGGGCGGCGGCGTAGTCGCGGTAGTAGTCCTCCCGGATCTTCTTTGCCATGTCCCAGCACTTCAGGGGCTCGGTCGGGTACCTGCCCTTCTTGTCGGCCATGCACCATCACCTCAGAAAAGGTCCTCCTGCTTGAGCGTCTCCAGGAACGCCTCCACCCTTATCCGGAACTGCCCTATGGGCACCGTCACGTCGAACTCCAGAAAGAGCGTCTTTATGCCCTGCTTCTCGAGCTCCTTGCGTATCGCCACCGTGTCCAGCTCGTGGGGGTCGCAGAACTTCTGCTGCATCACTATGGCGCCCTGCGCGCCGAAGTCCCTGGCGAGCTTCATTATGTGCGGTATCCTCTTGCGCTCCTCCCAGTCCTTGGTCGGGCAGGGGGGGCGCTCGATGTAGCGGCGGGAGAGGGCCATCAGCGCGTCCTTGTCCTCGGGGACGTCGTTCCAGAAGTAGCGGCTCCCGGTGCAGTGCTCGTCCACGACGAACGTCGCGGGGTACTGCTCCTTGTTGAGGCTCTCGACCATGTGGAGGAAGTCGATGTCGTCGTCCTCCGAGCCGATTATCATAAGCCGCGTCCCGGCGGGCCGGTCGCGCTTGCGGCGGGGCAGGGCCGCAAGGAGCTTTCTCAGCGCCTCGTTGTGCTCCCTCTTGTCAACCATCTGCTGGGCGAGCGATATCTCCATGACCTCCTCCCCCGAGACGGGCGGCTCGGCCTGCTTGCGCGTGTCGTAGAGCTCCCTCATGAGCCGGCGGTTCTCGTTGTAGACCGCTATCGCCTCCCTCAGCGCCTTGTCCGAAATCTGCTTCCCGGTCCACCCCTCGACCGCCTTCCTGAACGCCTCCAGCTCGCCCCTAAGGTACGGGTAGGCCCGCCTGCTCTGGACCTTGTGGGGCATGCACAGGTAGTAGCTGAAGCCCACCGGGACGTGCTTTATCCAGCTCGTGTAGGCCTGGCGGATGTGCAGGCAGGACTGCGCTATCATCAGGCCGTCGAGGTACTTGTAGCGGCCCTTGAGCCCCTGCGCCAGGCAGTCCCGGCAGAACGGGCAGAACATCGCGAAGATGTGCGGCTCGGTCACGTTCTGCGGCTCGTGGCTGCCCAGCACCCTCACCGGGAGGACCCCGGCGGCGTGGAGTATCTCCTCCGGCACGTAGGTGCAGAAGTAGCCCATCACCTTCCCGCCCGTGCGCTTCTGCCAGGCGGTGGCGTACTCGTGCCTCTTCCTGTTCCATTGCCTGAAGACGTCGATCTCCTTCATCAAAGCCCCCCGTCCATCCTATGCGGAACCGTTCTCGAGTATTATGAAAGCGGAGCGGTCGAAGCCCACGGACCGGAAGAACGCCAGAAGGTCCCCCGAGTCCCACCCGACCGCGGTGAAAACGCGCGTCGCGCCCTTGCGGCGGAAGGTGGAAAGGAGCCTTTGGCCCAGGAGCTTCCCGACCCCCCGGCCCATGTGCCTGGGGTGGACGCCCAGCACCTCTATCCAGCCGCTGCGCTCCGCCCCGAACGCGAACTCCTTCATCTCGCCCAGGATGTACCCGACCACCCGGCCGCCCTCCTCGGCGACCAGGCACTCCCCCGGGCCGTGCTGAATCAGCATCCTGACCATGGCGGTCCACCTGGCCGACGCCCTGCGCCGGGTGATGGCCCGGTTTATGCCGGCCGCCGCTGCCACGTCCCCCGGCCTCATCCGCCTGACCCTTATCTCGCCCATCGGAAATACCTCAGTCCATCCGGATGATCTTGACCTTCCTGCCGACCCAGTCCGGGGGGAGGTAGACCCGGCCGCTGTTGCCGGCGGCCTTGACCTCCTTCTCTATCATCTCCTGGCCGTACACCTCGAACTTCGATAGCGTGGCGCGCTGCCTTCTTGCCAACGACCGGCCCCCGGCGCTGCCCCCGTATGGTCATTATATGACTACATTGTAACCATATGGTAGCGACATTGCATCTGCGAGGGCCCTAATAAACGTTTCCATGGACTATCCCCCACGCAAGGACGGTGAAGCTCTCCGAGTGGGTCTTGTCCATGAACTTGAAGGGGATGTCGAAGTCGGCGGTCACGTTGGTGGAGCCCTGCGCCGACGCCGTCAGGGAGTGGGGGCCGATGTCGAGCTGGTAGTCCACCGCCCGGCTCCCGCCCGGGGCCACCGTGATCTGCCAGGTCTTGAGGGTCCGTCCGTCCTTGACGAGCTTGAGCGTCACATCGACGGTCCCGCCGGTGCGGTTGTAGACGGTCACGTCGAGGCCGGTGGGCATGAGCGCCGAGTAGGACCCGGCCAGAAGGACGCTGATGAGTACGATGAAGGTCAGGCCGGCCACGGCGCGCGAATCCATCGCTCTCCGCCCGCGTATGCGCGTGGGGGCTTAAAGAATTATAGCCTCCGGCGTTCCGGGGCCCGGTACACGCGTTTGGCGGCCGGAGAGAGAAAACGATTTTATCTAAGACGCCGATGGAACGCCGAATGCGCGGCAGGATACTGGCCCTCTTCGCCGGGCGGGGCACGCTGGTGCAGCCGGAGGCGCTCGAGCTCCTGCTCTCCCAGCCCGACCCGGAGGGCCTGGCCGGCCGGGTCCTGGCCTCGCTGCCGAAAGAGAAGCTCATCCTTTCCGCTATGGACGTTCGGGCGGTGCTGGGCGGGCCGGCGCCGGCCGGCGGCGGGGCCGCGGGAGCGGGCGCCCCGGCAACGGAGCCCCGGCCCGCAGAGGGGCCGTCCTGCGCCCCGGAGGCGGCCCCCCGGGGCGTCCGGGTCCTCAAGGACGTGACCGGCGGCTCCACCTGCGAGGGACGCATAGAGGATTTCGTGGGCTACTTCAACGACCGGCTGGCCCGGCTGCGCCGCATCCTGCGCGGGCGGAGGGAGCTTGCGGGGGCGGTCCCGGTCGGGTCCCTCAGGTCCCGGCGGCACGAGCGGGAGGTCCGGACCGTGGGGATGGTGTCGGACGTCCGCCGGACCCAAAACGGGCGCACCATAGCGGAGATAGAGGACGAGACGGGCACCTTCCGGATACTACTGCCGGCCGAATCCCCGGCCAACCTGATGAGAGACGAGGTCGTCGGGGTGGTGGGCAAGCTGTCCAACGACGGAGACCTGCTCTGGGTCCAGTCCATCGTGCGCCCCGACATCCAGATCTCGAGGCAGCCCCACCTGGCCGGGCGGCCGGTGTGCGCCGCCTTCATCTCGGACATACACGTCGGGAGCAAGACCTTCCTCGAGGACCGGTGGAGGCGCTTCGTCGCCTGGCTCAACGGCCGGGAGGACCGCCACCAGGACTACGCCCGGCGCATCGAGTACCTGGTCGTCTCGGGCGACGTCGTGGACGGCATAGGCGTCTACCCCGACCAGGAGGAGGACCTGCTCATCCGGGACGTCTACCGCCAGTACCAGGTGCTCGCCGAGTTGCTCAAGGAGGTCCCCGACCGGGTGAGGGTGCTCATGCTCCCCGGCAACCACGACGCGGTCCGCCCGGCCGAGCCCCAGCCCACCTTCCCGCCCGAGATATCGCGCCTTTTCGACTCCCGCATCGCCTTCCTGGGCAACCCCTGCCTGTTCTCGCTCGAGGGGGTGGAGGTGCTGGCCTACCACGGGATGAGCATCGCGGACTTCGTCTCCACGATACCGGGCCTGAGCTTCAACACCCCCATAGAGGTCATGAAGGAGATGCTCCGCCGGCGGCACCTGGCGCCCGTCTACGGCGACAAGACCCCCCTTGCCCCGGAGAGCCGCGACTGGATGGTCCTGGACACCGTCCCGGACATCTTCGTCACCGGCCACGTCCACGGCGCCGGGCTGGAGAACTTCCGGGGGGTGGTGCTGGTCAACGCCTCCACCTGGCAGTCCCAGACGGACTACCAGAGGATGATGAACTTCAACCCGGTGCCCTGCAGGGTGGCGGTGGTGGACCTTGCCTCCCTGGAGTGGCGGACCGTGTCGTTCGACCAGTGAGGGGGAGCGCCCTGCGCCTTGCGCCCCGACGGGAAGGGGCTGCAATTCGTTTCAGTAATAATAAAATATCCGCTGGGCGATACGTCCGACGATGAGGAAGTACTTCGGGGCCGCCGCGGGCGCCGTGTTCATCGCGGCGCTCACCTTGGCGTTCTGGCAGGGCGGCCGGGACCCCTTCGAGTCCCCCGTCTCGTCCATCCCGTCCATCCTCATAGACCACATGCGGGACGACACCACCGGCCTCAACGAGACCGAGATCTTCGTCAAGGGGCTCGCCGACTTCCGCTACGCCAACATGACCGTGCGCGTGTCCGACGGCAACCAGACGTTCGAGCGGGTGAGGCTGCACGCCTACTTCATCTTCTACAACACCTCGCTTGAGCTATTCACGGTCAATGTCACCGTCTGGAACAGGGACCGGGAGTACACCTTCAACGGCACGGTCGAGGTGGCCCCGCCCGAGTCGGCGCCGCTGGTGCTGACCCTGAGGGAGGAGGAGAGGGACAGGACACACACCCACGCGCTCAATTCGGACAACCTTCCCTGGAGGAAGTTCATGGAGAGGGTGCAATGAAGGTCAAGATACCGCTGTCGTTCACGGTCCTGGTCGGGGTCATACTGGTCTGGGCCATCTACACGGCCCTGGCCTGGAGCGGCGTGGTGGACGTCAACTCGGACGCGGCGCTGCTTGCGGCGTTCATCACCGGATGGGTGGGTGTCCTGGTCTTCGCGATACTGGGCGCGTTCCTCCTTGGCATGTACGCCAGCCACAGGATCCTCTCGCTGGGGGACATCACGCCGTTCGAGGAGGAGATGCTGAGGATGAAGGAGGACGTCGCCGCCATCCGCCACGAGGTGCGGCTTGTGCGCCGGAACCTCAAGGGGCTCGAATCCGAGCTGGGCGAGGAGGCCGGGGGCACCGTCGAGGGCGCGGCAGGCAAGGGCGACGGGCAGGCCGGGGGGACGCCGGAGAGGAAGTGAGGCCGCCGCTCATCCGAGCAGAAGGTCCGGAATGCCGTCCCTGACCGGATAGGACCTCTTGCACTTGGAGCAGTGCAGCGTCCCCTCGAGGACCTCGCGGCCGTCCTCCCGGACGGGTTCGAGCGAGAGGTCGCCCCGGCAGGCCGGGCAGCACAGTATTTTCACAAGATCGCGCTTCAGGCAGCCACTCCCCTTGCTGTTCGATGGGGCCGGGACCGAGATTCGAACTCGGGTCTAGGGATCCACAGTCCCACAGGATGAACCAGGCTACCCCATCCCGGCCACTGCGACGGGGGCAAATCCGCGAGGGAGTATTAGAAATTATTCTATGTACAAGGGAGCAAGGCAGCAGGGGAGCAAGGCGGCAGGGGAGCAGGGGGCAAAGGGTACGGACGGACGAGGGGACAGGGTGCAGGGTGCTGGGACGGAAGCAGGGTGCAGGGTGCTGGGACGGAAGCAGGGTGCAGGGTGCGGGATGCGGGCATGTCTTTTGCGGCCGGAGGCCGCCCCCGAGCGTAGCGTGCCGGCGCTGCCTCGTCGTTTCTTTCTTTCATATCATATCGAAAGCCTTTCGAACTTGCCTTTCGATAAACTCGAAAGTTGCACAAAGCGTTCGATGCGCGACCTTCTCGAATGTTTCTTTCTTGCACGGATTGCGTTGAAGAAAGAAAGATCTGGGCCGGGGCGGATTACCCTTCGGGTGAAAAGAGCGGCTCGCGATACGCTCCCGCTCTTTTCCGAATCGGAGGAGCGCCCTCTCTACCGTATCGGGCGCTCCTCCTCTCGAATCCGCCTCCCGCCAATCGGTGAAATGGGGTAATTGGGCCGAGGCGGATTCGAACCGCCGACCTCCGCGTTGTAAGCGCGACGTCATGACCGGTCTAGACCATCGGCCCTTTTTGCCTTCCTTTCCATCCTTCCCGGGCAAAAAGCCCCGGGGGAAACGGGGGCGGTGCCGGTGCACCGCCCGCCGGCCCTTTTTGCCTTCCTTTCCATCCTTCCCGGGCAAAAAGCCCCGGGGGAAACGGGGGCGATGCCCCTGCATCGCCCGCCGGCCCTCCGGACGGAAAAGGCCCCGGCGGATAGTTATACTTTCTCATGCGGCCGGGCTGGGATGGTCCCTGCTCCACCTGTCCGCGGCGACCGCCTTCCCGGCGGCCCAGATGCCCAGCATGCCGAGCGGGACTGTCAGCAATCCCCCGACCGCGCACAGGACCGCGCCAATCCTGCGGGACCGGACGGCCATCAGGGCGGCCCCCGCGAGGAGTGTGATAGCCGCGCCCGCCATCAGGGCCCCGACCCAGGCCCCGATTCCGGGCGACCCGATGTAGATTAGCCCCAGCACTATCGCGATGACGCCGTTGGCCGAGGCAGCGCCCATAGCCCCCGTCAGGGCCGGAGGGGCCTGCTGCCCGACAGGCAGGTAGTTTTGGTGGCCGGGACCGGGTAGCCCGGGCCCCTGGGCCGCCTGGTACCCGTCCGGCCGGGCCATCACCGTCCGGCTCCCGGGAAGGCGGCGGTCCAGCGCCTCGAAGAACCGGCCCAGGTTCTCAGCCCCTTTCCCGGCGTCGTTCAACTTCGCGCTCGAAGAGACGCTCACGCAGGTCCCGTGGGGGGACGCGCCCAGCGCGATCTCTATGTTCTCCCCCCAGGAGAGCGGTGTCATCGGTGTCGTCCCCGATATCCTCCCGCTCGCCGGATCGGCGGCCCTTACCCTGTAGCGGCAGTCCTGCATCGCAGCCTGGGCCTCCACGAACACGCGCCCGTACCGTTCCCTGTAATACACATATCCGCCATCCGCCATGTCATCACCCGGCGCCGTTCCCCGGCAGCCGGACTGTCCTTCTTCGGGCCGGGTTAATAATACCCGCGTGGTACCTACCATTTCCCGGCCGCCGCAGGCCCCGAAACCCCCCTGTCAAGGACCCCCGAGAGCCCCTCTGTTGGACCCCGGCAAATTCTATATATACGCATCGCAGATAAGCCCGCCATGCACCCCTCATCGGAACTGCGCGGCACCAAGAGCAAGCGGCTGGAGGGAAAGCGCATAGTCCTCGGCGTGACCGGCAGCATCGCCGCCGTCGAGTGCGTCCGGCTCGTCCGGGAGCTCATCCGCCACGGGGCCGAGGTCTTCCCCGTGATGAGCCCGGCCGCCGGGCGCATCGTCCACCCCGACGCGCTCTGGTTCGCCTCGGGCAACCGCCCCGTGACCGGCCTCACCGGGAACGTGGAGCACGTCTCCCTTTGCGGGAAGGGCCCGGACCGCTCGGACCTGCTGCTCGTCGCGCCCGCGACATCCAACACCATCTCCAAGATGGCCTGCGGGATCGACGACACGCCGGTTACCACCTTCGCCGTGACCGCCATCGGGGCCGGGGTCCCGGTGATGGTGGTGCCGGCCATGCACGAGAGCATGTACGCCCACCCGGTCGTGAAGGAGAACCTGCGCAAGCTCGAGTCGCTGGGCGTGGGCCTCATCTCCCCGCGGCTTTCCGAGAACAAGGCCAAGATGGCCTCCGTCGAGGATGTGGTCCTGGCGGTCCTGAGAAGGCTGGGCCGGGGCGACCTCAAGGGCAAGCGCGTGCTCGTCATCGCCGGCTCCACCCGGGAGAGGATCGACGACGTCCGGTGCGTCACCAACTTCTCCACCGGCCGGACGGGCATCGAGATCGCGATAGCGGCCTGGACCCGGGGCGCGGACGTCGAGCTCTGGTACGGCTCCAGCCCCGAGCAGCCGCCGGGCCTTTTCCCCTCCAAGCGGTTCGACAGCCTCGACAGCCTCAACGCCCTGGTGACCGAGGCGACGCTCGTCTTCGACACCATCATCGTGCCGGCGGCGATATCCGACTACACGGTAAGCAAGGCCCCCGGGAAGCTGGGCTCCGAGAGGCCTGTGACGGTCGAGCTCCACCCGGCCCCCAAGGTGCTGCGATCGCTCCGGCGCCGGTTCAAGGGCGTGCTGGTCGGGTTCAAGGCCGAGACGGGGACCGCGCCCGACGAGCTGGAAAAGCGCGCCCGGGAGATGATGGACTCGTCGGACGCGGACATGGCCGTGGCCAACGATCTTGCCGACGTCTCCGATGACGCCACCCGGATCCTCATCATTCCGCGCAAGGGGGGCGTCCGGACGTTCAGCGGGGGCAAGACCGAGGCGGCGGACGCCGTGCTCGACGAGGTAGTGAAGGCCCTATGAGATGCAAGGCCTTCGCGCCGGGCCACATAACCGGTTTCTTCGAGATATTCGACGCTCCGGGTGACCCCCTGAGAAAGGGCTCCCGCGGGGCCGGGGTCAACCTCTCCCTGGGCGTTCTCACCGCGGTGCAGGTGGCGAGAACCGGCTCCCGGGCCGTAGACATCCGGCTCAACGGCCGCAAGGCGCCGGCGGAGACCACCCGGCTCGCCGTCGAGGGGCTCCTGGGCCGGCGAAGGCTCCGGGTCGACGTCCGCAGCGATGTGCAGCTCCCCGTGGGGCAGGGCCTGGGGATGAGCGCCGCCGGCGCCCTGTCCGCGTCGCTGGCCCTCTCCTCGGCCCTGGGCCTACCGCGCACCCTCTCCGCGGCGGGGCGGGCGGCCCACATCGCCGAGGTCCGGGCCCGGACCGGGCTGGGGGACGTTGCCGGACAGGTCAGGGGCGGCTGGGAGGTCAGGCTCCGGCCCGGCTTCCCGCCGTTCGGGCTCGTGGACGGGCTGCTCGCTCCCGGCCGGCGCATTGCCCTCTGCGTCTCGGGCGGGCCCGTCGAGACCAAGCGGGTGCTGCGGGACAAGGCCGCCCGGAGGCTCGTCAGCCGGGTGGGGCGCCTGTGCATGGAAGGGCTCCTGCGGCGGCCGGACCTCGAGACCTTCTTCCGGCTCTCGAGGCTCTTTTCCCGCCGCACCGGACTGGCCTCGGGGGAGGCGCTGGACCTCGCTGACGAGATAACCGACCGCCGGCTGGGGCTCGCCAGCGTCTCGATGATCGGCAACTGCGTCTTCGCCGTCGGGGACCTGGACGCCATCACCGCCCTCATGAAGGGCCGGGGGAGGGTCATCACCTGCGCCACCGACCAGGGCGGCGCCCGGGCGGTGGCCTGAATGATGCCCCGGCACTGCAAGGACGTGGCGTTCAAGCGGGTGGACTTCCCGCTGACCGAGGAGCGCATCCGCCGGCGCTTCGAGGGCGAGCGCGTGTTCACCCGGACGGAGTTCTTCGTGCTGGAGAACGCCGGCAGGTTCGCCGTCGTTTCCGTGGCGCGCAGGCGCGGCATCCGGCTTTTCCGAGAGGTGGCCTCCGTGGAGGTGGTGTCGCTGCCGGAGGGGACTGCCTTCGTTTCGGACCCGGAGTGCGACGTCCTCAACCCCCACGCCATGGTCCGCCACGCCGTGGCGCACCCGCAGGACACGGTCGTGGTCCGGGGCAGGTTCGGGCACGTTTCGTTCATAAAGGGCGAGAAGGCCCCATCCGTGCTCCGGGTCGTCGACGTCGGGCCTCCCTTCCCGAGCAGGACCGTGGAGCTGGTCGACCTGGCGCTCCGGACCGGCCTCGTCAGGACACCCCTGCTCGTGGAGCCGGTGCTCTTCGATGCGGTGGAGATGTGCAAGGCCTCCGGGGCCGGGACCGTGATGTTCCCCTGCGAGGCGGGCGAGCTTGCCGTCGGAGGGAGGCCCGTGCTCTACCTGGACAAGACCCCGCCCCTGGATGACGCGCGGAAGGTCCTGCTTGCCGGCTGCGAGCTCTCCAGGCGGATATTCCGCCAAGTCTACGGCCGCGAGTGCGCCTTCGTCGACATCTGCCCGAGGGAGCTCGCCCGCAAGAACCTCGTGCCCGGGAAGCTCCACATCGCCCGCTGCTGCGACGTGCACCGGGTGACGGTGGAGGACGGGCTGGCCCTGGTCCAGTACGGCGCCACGATGAGCGAGGTCATCGCGGCGCTGAAGAGGCTGGTGGGCGAATAGGGATGGGGCAGCGGGGGGCGGGCAGCGGGGAGCAGTGGACGACGGGCGCCATTTCGCCCCCGCTCCCCGCTGCCCGCTGCCCGCGGCCCTTACCATTCCTCTGACAAAAGCCAAATATACGCCGGAATCGATGCAGTGATGTAATATGAGGCTCCTGGCGGTCTTTCTGGTAGCGTCGGCGTTCCTCCTCCAGGCGGCCGGGGCGTTCCCGGCCGGAGAGGCCGGCGCCGGGGGGCCGGAAAGCCTCCCGGGGCGCGGGGACCCGGTCCTGGCGTTCACCCACCCGACCACCACCCTCCTCAACTACACTGACGTCGAGTTCAGGGGCACCACGCAGGACACCGATACCATCGCGTCCGTCAGGCTCAGCACGGACGGGCTCATCTGGACGCCCGCCACGGACACGGGCGGCGCCACCCCGTTCTCGACCTGGAGCTGCACGCTCCCGCTCTCCGCGGGCGACCACATGGTGACCGCCCGCGCCAACGACACCTCGGGCAGCGAATCCAGCATCTCCATCAACATCACCATCGACATCGAGGGCCCCCCGCTCGAGGTGTACTCCCCGCGGGACAACGCCCTGACCAACCTGAGCATCATCCCCGTGTCCGGGATGACCGAGCCGGGGGCGGTCGTGCTCGTCGGGACCGAGAGCGCCACCGTGGAGACGGACGGGAGCTTCAACGGCAGCGCCCGGCTGAACAACGGGGCCAACACGCTGAGGGTCACCGCCCGCGACGGTGCCGGCAACGTGGAGGGCCGGGAGCTCCGGGTGAACCTGGATACCATTCCTCCCTGGCTCAACGCCCAGGCCTCGGACACCCTGACCAACCGGTCCTCCGTCACGGTCTTCGGCGACACCGAGCCGGGCTCCAGCGTCATGGTGGCAGAGCGGGAGGTCCCGGTCGGCGAGTTCGGCAGCTTCTCCACCAGCGTCCCGCTCTCCCCGGGGCTGAACGCCATCCCGGTGAGCTCCCGCGACCGGGCCGGGAACTGGAACTTCGCCCTGGTGGAGGTCGTGATGGACAACGTGCTGCCGGAGGTCCGCATCAGCTGGCCGGAGGACGGGGCGGTGGTCTACGGGCCGATGGTCGGGGTCTGCGGCACCGCCTCGGACCAGAGCGGCATAACCCACGTGCAGGTGGGCGTCGACGGGCTCAACTTCACGCTCGCCGGCGGCAACACCACCTGGGCAGGGACGGTCCAGCTCCCGGAGGGGGAGCACACCATCGACGTTTTGGTGTACGACCGCGCGGGCAACCTCAACCGGACGGAGCTGCGGATGACCTACGTCTCCACCGCCCCGGACCTGCAGCCGCCCGTGCTGGTCATAAACGGGCCGCAACCGGCCGTCCGGACCCGGCCGCAACTCGTGCTGGACGGGAAGGTGTCCGATCAGTCGGGCGTCTCGTCGGTCCAGTACAGCCTGAACAACCGGACCTGGCGCGACTGCACCCTCAACGCCACCCGCACCGGGTGGTCCGCCTCCCTGACGCTGCAGGAGGGCTGGACCACGATATACGTCAGGGCCTCCGACACGAAGAACAACAGCGCCGTCTCGACCGTGACCGTGGAGTACACCCCGCCGCCGGCCGCCCCGCCTCCGAGCTTCGTCCCGCACGTGCTTGGCGCCGTGGCGGTGGGCCTGGTGGCCCTCGCAATAATGATAACGTACAACTTCTGGAAGAAATGGAGCGACCAGCCGGAGCCCGGCCTCGGAGAGGACGAGGCCGTCATCGTGTTCCCCGGGAAGGGGCTGAAATAAGGCGCACCGCAGGCGAGCGAAGCTCGCCTAGGCCGAGACGACCGGCCAGGGGCCGGTCGTCCACGGAGGCGCAGGGCGCAGGGCGCAAGGCTTGAGGCGCAAGGGGCAAGGCGCAGGGGACAAGGGGACTGGGGGGTTTCATCGGCATCTTCCCCTTGCTCCTTTCTCCATTGCCCTACCTCCTTCTCCCCTCACCCCTTGCGCCCTGCGCCCTGCGCCTTCTTCTTTCACCACATTGCTTATCTATCGCCAGGCCGATGCGGTCCCGGTCCGCATGAAGCGCGCCACGGAGAGGGAGGCCGAGGCCAAGAAGAACGAGCTGCTCGAGAGCGTGCTCAAGGGCCAGGCGATGGAGTCCTACATCGAGCACCGGACCTCGGAGATGCGCCACTGCGCCCTCTGCGACAGCATCGGGTACAAGCGCCGCCCGATGAAGCAGGTCGGCAAGAAGTGGGTGTGCATAGACTGCTGGCGGCAGATAAGGGAGACGCTCGACAACCTGGACCGCTGGGAGGAGGAGATGGCCCTCAAGGAGGAGATGGAGAGGACCATCAGGAAGGGGCTGGGCGGGCAAGGGCCGGACCAGAAGTAGCGGGCGGTTCACGATGGAGCTCCTCATTCCGGAAGGGACCGGCCGGTTCGTCGGGGAGGTCCGCCGGTTCGCGCGGGCCCTCGCCCCGCACGTCCCGGAGATGGAGCGCCTCGGCAAAACGCCGCGCGATGTGCTCCTGGCCTGCGGGAAGGCCGGCCTCACCGGCATGGAGGTGCCGCGCGAGTACGGCGGCCTCGGCGCCGGGCCGCTCGCGTACGCCCTGGCCATCGAGGAGGTCTCGCGCGTGTCGGCCTCGCTCGGGGCCGTTTTGTCGGTCCACAACTCCGTCGGCGCGTTGCCCATCGCGGCTTTCGGCACCGATGCGCAGAAGAAGGAGCTCTTGCCCAAGATAGCCTCGGGCGAGCACCTTGCCGGCTTCGCCGTGACAGAGGCGGGCGCCGGCTCCGACGTTTCGTCGGTGACGACCACTGCCGTCCGGAAAGGCAATGAATGGGTCCTCGACGGCGTCAAGCTCTTCATCTCCAACGGCAGCGGGGAGGTGATAAATGTCCTCGCCGCCACCGAGGGCAGGCGGGGCGCCTCGGGCCAGACGATGTTCATCGTCCGCAAGGGCGACCCGGGGTTCCGCGTGGGGGCGGTCGAGCGGAAGATGGGCATCCATGCGGACGAAACATGCGAGCTGGTGTTCGAGGGCTGCCGGATACCGGCGGACCGGGTGCTGGGCAGGGAGAACGAGGGCTTCAAGCTCGCCATGCAGGCGCTGGACATCGGGAGGATAGGCATCGCCGCGCAGTGCGTGGGGGCGGCCGCCGGCGCCCTCGAATCCGCCATCGCGCAGGTCAGGTCGACCCCCCGGCTGGCGGCCTCGCAGGCCGCTCTTTTCGCCCTGGCCGGGTGCGCCACGGAGATCGACGCCGCCCGGCTCCTCGTGTGGCGCGCCGCCGACCGCAAGGAGCGGGGCCAGGTCGCCACCGTAGCTGCCTCCATGGCCAAGCTCTACGCATCCGCCTGTGCCAACCGGACCGCCATCCGGCTGATGGAGGTGATGGGCGCCGGGGCCCTCCCGGCCGGGAACCCGTTCGAGCGCCTGTTGCGCGACTCGAAGGTCTTCGAGATCTACGAGGGCACGAGCGAGATCCACCAGCTCATCATTTCGCGCCGGCTCTTGGGCAGCTGGAGCTTCGAGAAGGGGATGGAGTGAGGGAAAAGGCAGCAAGGCAGGAAGGCAGCAAGGCAGAAAGGGAGGGCAGCAAGGCAGAAAGGGAGGGCAGCAAGGCAGGAAGGCAGCAAGGCAGAAAGGGAGGGCAGCAAGGCAGCAAGGCAGAAAGGCAGAAAGGGGACGGCCGCCGTCCCTTCCTGCCTTGCTGCCTTGCTGCCTTCCTGCCTTCCCTTGCTGCCTCCGCAGGCGAGCTTCGCTCGCCTTGGCCGAGAAGACCGCCGCAGCGGTCTTCTGCGGTGCTGCCCTGTTGCCTTGTTGCCTTTCCCCGCTACACCGATTTGAAGAACTCCGACACCCCACGGTCCTTCAGGAAGACGAAAGGGCACCGCGGCTCCTTGACCATCGCGAGCTGTTTTTTCAAATAGGCCGGGAACCTCGGGTCCGAGTCCGAGACGACGGAGTTGCGCCCCTCCTCGATGCAGACGCGGGCGGTCACGCCCGAGCCGGCGAAGGGGTCCAGCACCAGCGAGCCCGGGTACGAAAGGGCGCGCACGAGGCGCGAGACGAGCTCCGAGGGCTTCTGCGTCGGGTGCCCCACGCGCTCGGAGGAATTTGCGGATAACCGTTCGACGCGCCAGACGTTGCCGGGGTTCTTCCCCTTGAGCAAATTATCGCGGTTGAGCCGCTTGTCCCTCGAGTAGCGCTGGAGCGTCCGCTTGTCGAACTTCTGGCGGACCGCGTCCAGGTCGAAGAAGTACTTGTCGGTGCGGGCGAACCAGGCTATCTCCTCGTGGCGGTTGGCGAAGAAGCGGTGGGCGCCCATGCCGGTCGAGTAGTTCCAGACCACGAGGTTGACCAGGCGCAGGGGTGTCTTGTGGCGCAGAAAATGCATTATCTCGAGCAGGTCGCCCCTCTTCTCGGCCTGGAACTGGAAACCGCCGAACACGGCCGCGCTCCCCCGGTCCGAAAGGACGCGGGGCAGCTCGGAGAGCCACTCCTTCGCCCACCCGATGTAGTCCCCGAACCGGTCCCAGACGGCAATGTCCAGGTTGTACGGCGGGTCCAGGATGGCAAGCTGGACCGAGCCGGTCGGCAGGGCCCTCAGCAGCTCGGCCGCGTCCGAGCGGAGGGCGAGGTGGTAGGTGACCCGGGGCTCGGTCCACCTGACCGCGCTCGAGTGGCTCCGGCCCTCCCTGCGCAGCCGGTTCATCATCCTGTGGGCGCTGTTGAAGTGGGACCTGTTGGGCATCGGAAGGCTTCCCCGGCAGCGGCATGGTCGCCCTGACCGATAAATGTTGTTGGGACGGGGACGGACGAGAATTCAGGGTGCCGGGTGCCGGGCGCCGGGTGCTGGGAGATATCAAAAGCAATCCAATACCCGGCACCCGGCCGTTCACTGGTCGCCCGGCCCGTTGTGCCACTCGTCCCGGTCGTTTGCCCCGGGCTTGGTCAGCCCGCACCGGAACGCCGGGTCGCCGTAGAGGACGTACATCGCCACCTGCTTCCAGTCGGCGCCGTCGCCGGTGGTATCCGCCTGCTTCATCGGGGTGACGCCGTTGTGGTTGTTCATGTACCGCTGGACCATCCACATGAAGGCCTGGCCCAGGGTGCCGTGCTCCTCCTCGTGGTTAAGTATCCCGTCCCAGAAGAAGGCGTACATGGCGTTGTTCTTGTCCCAGTCGTGGTCGCCGGTGAAGTGGCCGACCGTTGCGGGGAAGTCCTGGCCCAGGTCCGAGTAGGAGACCTCGGTGGCGCCGACCAGGGCAATTGCGCCGCCGTACAGGTAGCTCGGGGCGAACATGCGCTCCCAGGTGGTCTCGCCCCCGCTGAAGCTCTTGCCCCATATCTTGCCGTTCTCGCAGGCGGCGAAGAGCGCTATCTGGGGAGGCATGAATAGCTCCCGGGCGTCGGCCGCCTCCACCTGGCCCGGATAGAGGTACGCCCCGGCCGGCGCCCTCAGCGAGTAGAGCGAGCCGTGCCAGGAGCCGTGGCCCCGGTAGGCCATGAGCCCGCTGCTCTGCAGTATCGGGTCGAAGTCGTTCTCCTTGACCGTCTGGGAGGTCTTGATGCCCACGCCGATTCCCGTGGGGCCGTAGTACTCGTAGCTCAGGCCCTCGTCCTCGGCGTCCCGGCACCAGTAGTAGCCCGGCGTGGCCTGCATCCGCTTGTGGGTTATCTCGTAGCCGTTGAACGAGGAGCCGTGCTGCGTCCACACCCGCGTCTTGGTGGACCCGTCCGAGTACTTCACGTCGACGCTCCTGGTCATCCGCTCGTAGCAGTAGGTGCGCACGAGCTGGTTGGCGGCGCCCTGTACGTTGTAGTTGACGATGCGGCCGACGGCTGCGTCGATCGTGCTGTCGTCAGGGTCCAGGAAGCCGTAGATGCAGTCGCTGGCGACGTCCCCGTCGGCCTCGCTCTGGGACAGGTCGGGCAGCTTGAACTGGGGCACCGCCCCGTGGCTTCCGACGATCGCGATGTTCTCGACCGGCCCGTATTCGGCGCTGATGTTGCGCAGGGTCGCCAGCAGGCCGGTGCAGTTGGCGTTGAGGTCGATGAGCTCCTGGTCGCCGGCCATGTCGACGAGCGGCTCCGTGCTGGGCCGGATGTCGGTCACGACATAGGCACGATGGAAGGCAGCCATCTCCGCCGCCACGGCGGAAAGGGCCCGGGCGTTGACCTCGTCGTCGAAGAAGCGCTCGCTCCAGTCGCCCGGGTTGGCCACCACGACGTACGACGCCGGCAAGCCCAGCCGGTCCATCTCCCGCCAGACCTGCTCCTGCGTTTTGTAGGTCGGCTTGCCCAATGCCACCGTGAAATTGCGGGCGGCCGCCAGCCCGGACACCCAGAGGGCCTCCCGGTAGTCCCGGACGGTGATGCGGCCCTCGAAGCCGGCGAAGTCCTGGAGCGTGGCCCGGGTCAGGTTCAGGCGCGTGACCCTGGGCACCTGCGCGGAGAGGCTGGACTCCGTGTCGCTGCTGTTCGAGAAGAGCAGCACCGGGAGGTTTCCGAGGTCGGAGTTTCGCACGGTCCAGAGCGAGTGGGCGTCCAGCCGGCCGTCCTCGAGTATGAAGAAGGGGTGGTAGCCGTTGTGGTTGATCACCGGCGCGAGGCAGGCGATGAAGGCCATCTCGAACTCGGTCCGGGGCTCCTCCACCGCCACGATGTAGTCCGTGGGAAGCACGAATGTGGGCAGGCGGGCGGTGACCGGCTGGGGCCCGGGGAACATCAGGCCGATGCCGGCGACAACCAGGACCGCCACCACGGCACCCACGATCAGCTTTCGCTTCCGGGTGGCGAACAACGCCTCGAATCCCGCCATACAAAATAGATATACAAGCTGTTGCGTATTAAGGTTTGTGGTGAGCAGGGCCTTGGGACAATAACCCCTATTTCTCCCCAACGATTACAACATAGGCCCGCCACCCTCTGTATTTTCTCGGAGCATCCAGCTTAGCCGAGTTGCCAAAAGGGGTAATCCGCTTTTCATATACCATCTCAACC
>VGTL01000056.1 GCA_016874675.1 Methanobacteriota archaeon
GGAAGAATGGAGACCTGAACGCCTGTTATCACCTGAGGGTTCAAGACAGAGCCGCTATCCATTATCCAGATGACGAGATGTGGCTATCGAGGGGTTTCAGTCGTCTTGCCCGATAGGGCTTTTTTCACCTATCGCAACTTTTTAAATCGAACAGGGCATTCCGGGCTCGCTGGATTGGGGGGCACAGGGAATGGGAATCGTCGACGTCCGCACCGGCGCCGAGGGCAAGCCGACCCCGGAGGAGCTGCGGGGAATCGCCCTCCGGATGAGGCAGGATATAATCCTTTGCACCACCGCCGCGGGCTCGGGTCACCCCGGCGGCTCGCTCTCCGCCGCCGACTTCCTCACAGCCCTCTACTTCCGGGAGGCGCGGCACGACCCGGCGAACCCCGGCTGGCCCGGCCGCGACCGCATCATCTTCTCCAAGGCCCACATCACCCCCGCGATCTATTCCGCCCTGGCGCTCTCGGGCTACTTCCCGGAGGAGGACCTGGCCGGTTTCCGGCGGCTCGGCTCGCCCCTCCAGGGCCACCCCGACCGGCTGAAGCTCCCCGGCATCGAGATATCGGGCGGGTCGCTGGGGCAGGGCCTCGGCGTCGCGGCCGGGTGCGCCCTGAGCGCCAGGATGTCCGGCCTGCCCTGCCGGGTATACGCAATCATGGGCGACGGCGAGCAGCAGGAGGGCTCCGTATGGGAGGCGGCGGGGGCGGCGGCGCATTACCGCCTGGACAACCTCTGCGGGATGGTCGACAAGAACGGGCTGCAGATAGACGGCCGGGTCTGCGACGTGATGAACATCGAGCCTCTCGCCGACCGGTACCGGGCGTTCGGGTGGCACGTCGTGGAGGCGGACGGCCACGACATGGAGCGGATACTCTCGGCGTTCGGGGAGGCGCGCGCCGAGAAGGGCAGGCCCACCGTCATCCTGATGAACACGGTCAAGGGCAAGGGCGTGAGCTTCATGGAGAACGAGGCCGGCTGGCACGGCCGCGCCCCCGATCGCGACGAGGGGCTCCGGGCGCTCGGGGAGCTCGGCGCGGACATGGCCCGGGTGGAACGGTTCCTCAGCAGGGCCGGCGGGCTGGGCGACCGGATCGCGCTCGAGCACGGGTCACGGATTCCGTCGGAGAAGAGGCCCTACTGGTGGAACTCGCAGGACCGGATGAGGGTGGAGATGAGGGCGACCCGGATGGGATTCGGGGACGCCCTCGAGAAGGCGGGAGAGGACCCGCGCGTGGTGGCCTTCGGCGCCGACATATCGGACTCGATTTGCATGAGCCGGTTCCACAAGCCCCGCCACCCCGAGCGGAAGGCCCGGTGGGTCAGCGCCGGCATCGCCGAGCAGAACATGACCGCCATGGCGGCCGGGCTGGCCAGGGAGGGCTGGATTCCCGTCATAGGGTCCTACGGGGTTTTCGCCACGGGCCGCAACTGGGACCAGCTGCGTACGACCGTCTGCTACGGGAACCTGAACGTCAAGGTGGCGGTCGCCCACGGGGGCATCTCCGTCGGCCCGGACGGCGCCACGCACCAGTCCCTGGAGGACATCACCCTGACCGCGATACTGCCCAACATGAGCGTCGCCGTGCCGGCCGACGCAGTCGAGACGGCCAAGATGACCGAGCACCTCCTGCTCCGGGTGGTCGGGCCCTGTTGCATCCGCTTCGCCCGCGAGGCCACGCCCGTGGTCACCGGGCCCGGGACGCCGCTCGTGTTCGGAAAGGCCAACGTAATCCGGTTCCGCAGGGAGACCGAGAGGTTCGTGGACGCCTTCGAGACCGTCCCGTCCGGCACTTACGCGTCCGAGAACGAGGACGCCACCGTGATCGCCTGCGGGCCGGAGGTGCCGGAGGCGATGCGCGCCGCCTACATCCTGAAGAAGGAGCACGACCTGGAGGTGCGCGTGCTGAACCTCCACACCGTCAAGCCGCTGGACTCGGAGGCCCTGGTCAGGGCGGCGGCCGAGACGGGCGCGCTGGTCATTGCCGAGGAGCACCAGCGCGGCGGGCTCGGCAACATCGTGGCCGGGGCGCTGGCGAACTCCGACAGGCTCCAGGGCCGGCAATACCTGGTCCGCATGATCGGAATGCCCGACGCGTTTGGGGAATCGGGCCAGCCCTGGGAGCTCATCTGGAAGTACGGCCTCGCCGCCGAGCACATTGCCGACAAGGTGCTGGAGCTCGTGGAGCTGAAGCGCAAGTCGTCCGCGCAGAGCGCCTGGAACGCGGTTTGCTGAGCGGTGGGTGAAAGGCAGCAAGGCAGCAAGGCAGCAAGGGAGCAAGGGAAGGCAGCAAGGCAGCAAGGCAGCAAGGGAGCAAGGGGGGGCAGCAAGGCAGCAAGGGATAAAGGGGACGGCCGTCGTCCCTTGCTGCCTTGCTGCCTTGCTGCCCTGCTGCCCTCGTCCCCCAATAGCCTAACTTAATAATCCCCCCCGACAATATCCTTGGCGCCCGGGGTCGGTGCCATGGCCGCTGTTTCGAGGGAGCCCGTGGAGCTCTACCTGGAGAAGTACATCGAGAGCTACATGGAGCTTTGCAACGTCAGGAAGGGCGGCGACACCCGGCCCACGCCCTTTTGCAAGGGCTACCCCTTCCACGCCCGCGCCTACATCCTGCCCAACGAGGCGGTGGTGGTCATCTTCCGCCACCAGGCCCCGGCGATGAAGCTCGAGGTCGTCAACGAGACCTTCGAGTCGGTGAAGGCCGTCCTCCAGGCGCGCGAGCACCACTCCATGCTGGGCTTTTCACCGATGAAGAACTTCACGGTGGAGGACGCCCGCAAGGACGCCGCGATGGACCTGGCCCGGGACGAGCGCCAGGCGAGCTACCGCAACGGGCTCGAGTCCGCCTTCACGAGCATCGTGGAGACCGAATCGCTGGTCACCGACATCGCCAAGACCAACCCCTGGCTCGAGCGGCAGCTGCTGGGCATCGCCGACAAACTGGGGAAAACAGCCGAGCCGATGGAGAAGCTCAAGGAGGAGTTCAAGCGGATGGAGGGCGACGAGCGCTACCAGGACAACGAGCTCCAGCTCGTCGACCTGCAGAAGTACCGCAAGAGCCCCGACGCCCCGATGGCCGGCCTCACTGAGCAGGTGGTCGAGAAGTACCTCAAATCCTACATCGAGGCCTACCGCTCCACGATAAAGCCGGACTACCCGGAGGCGGCGCGCCCGGCGTTCTACAAGGGGTACCCGTTCCACGTGCGGGCCTTCATCCTGCCCAACGAGGCCGTGGCAGTGACGTTCAAGTATACCGTCCCCGCCCACAAGATGGAGGTCTCCCGCGCCTCCCCCGACCTCGTGGCGGACCTGCTCAAGGGCAAGGAGCACTCGAACTTCCTGGGGCTCCCCCCGCTGAAGAGCCTCCGCCGGGAGGACGCCGCCTACGACGCCAAGATGGCGGTGAAGCGGGACATGCACAACGCCCTGCTCCGGGCGCTCCTGGCCTCGGCCCGCTCAGGCATAGGGGAAGAGGAGAAGAACATCCTGGACATCGCCAAGACCAACCCGTGGCTGGAGAAGCAGCTCGCCCAGGCCGCCGCCCGCCTCTCCGGGATGAAGCAGCTTCTGGTCAACCTCAACGACGAGCTCGAGAAGGCCGAATCCGGAAAGAGGCTGGGCGACCACGAGCAGCTTTTGGACCTCCTGACCAGGTACCGCAGCCCGCTCCAGGCGGAGCAGGCCGAGCCCGAGGTGGTCACGATGGACGCCGGCGCGCCCGCCTGGAGCCTGCCGGGCGCGCAGGTCCGGCCGGAGCAGCCGGCCTACGGTGGGCCGCCGACCTACGTCGAGGAGGCGCCGGTCCAGCAGGCCGCCTACGCACCGGCGAAGGATCGGCCCCAGGCGGGGCAGTACGGCCTGAGCCCCGAGGAGAAGCAGACGCTGGACATGATCAAGGCCACCCTCTACAACATCGACGTCAAGATGGACGACTTCGAGCGGCGGCTCAACTACATCGACAAGTACGTGGAGTCCGTCCAGAAGCAGCAGGTGGAGAGGTTCAACGCCCAAAGCGAGATAGTGCGCCACGAGGCCCGGAGCGCCAAGTACGCCGGCATCGGAATCGCCTCCGCCTCGCTGGTCATCCTGTTGCTCTTCATCCTCGACTGGTGGCTGGGGCTGTTCGACCCCATCCGGAGCCTTTTCGGTCTGTGAGCCCGCCCGGCCCGCGGAATCAGATACGGGTCGGAACCACCCCAATGTTTATAGATGCCGAGGACATACATCGCCACCACTCGGGTGGAGGTCGGGACCATGGGAAAGGACGATGTCGGCGACGTTCTGAAGGAGAAGAGCCTCGAGCTCAAGAAGATGTTCAAGGACATCAAGGCGGTGCTGGAGCAGTGGAAGTTCTCCGTCGAGGAGAGCAAGGAGGGATTGAGGATAGAGCTCCACGCAGTGGCCCTGATCAAGAAGCCCAAGAAGGAAGAATAGGGGGCGGGAGCGCCCCCCGGCCGGACTTTGTCGGCCGGCGGGACCGGCGCGGCCGGTTTTTCGAGGACCGTCCCAAACTCCTTAAATACGCGGAAGTGCCACGGACATTACCGGGGGAGAGTGGATGACCGCGCCGGCCGAGCAAACCCACGAGGACGCCCATCGCGCCTACTTCGGCGAGGTGCTGGCCTCCATCCGGAGCCTCATGGGCCGCCGGTACGGCCTGAAGGAGGTCTCCATCCGGCCCATCGGCACCGGGGGGTCGCGCCTGTCCATGCCGGTCCGGATCTCCGGGACCGACGCGGAAGGCCGGCGCGTCCGCTACTTCGGCAAGATACTGGGCTCAAGCGACCTGACCGTGGCGGCCTCCATACAGTTCTTCAAAAACATCTACCTCAGGATGAACGCCCAGGACCCGATATTCGAGGCCTCCCGGTCGGCCGAGGACATGGCCCGCCACCAGTTCGAGGCGCTGGGCAGGATCCACCGGCTGGGCGTCCCGACCGCCCGGCCGTTCGGCTACCACAGGGTGGACGGCGGGCTGTGGCTCCTGGTCGCCGAGTTCCTCGAGGCCCGGCCGGTGGCCGGGACGGACGAGGTGACCGACGACGACCTGGCGGCGCTCTTCCGCTACCTGCGGAAGATGCACCGGAAGAACGTGTTCCACGGGGACATCAAGCCGGAGAACATCCTGGTCGGCCGCCGGATCTACCTGCTCGACGTCGGGCAGTTCCGCCAGGGCGTGGGCAAGGCCAAAAAGCGCGCCTACGACCTCGCCTGCATGATATGCTCGCTGCTCGAGTGCGCCCCGGTGGAGAAGGTGGTGGCCGTCGCCCGGAGGTACTACCCCCGCCGGGACCTGCGGGCCGGCGCCTCCTACCTGGACCTCGTCCAGAGGAGGCCGGACATCAACTTCACCGACGAGACCAAGTCCAGGCTCCGCAGGCTCATGGTCGGAAGGCGCCTGCTTGCGGGCTCATCGGTCCTTATCCACCTGCTTGGCCTTCTGGCGCCCCCGCCACCAGAGCCGTAGCAGCAGCTTGAACATGCGCCAGCGGTGGACCTTGATGTTGTTTCTGACGCCCCGGCCGTACTCCACCACGGGCTCCCCCTTGTAGGCGAAGATGAACCTCCAGATGGCGAGCCGGGGCAGCTCCAGCGAAAGCTCGTTCGTGTTGAGGACGACGTCCTTGTCCTTCACGATGATGTCCATGTCGATTACGCCCTCGCGCTTGAGGGGTATCCTTATGCCGCGGCCGACAAGGGACCTGAAGAGGGCGTAGGTGGCGAGCTCGATGGAAGGGACGTCGATGAGGCGCTCCAGCGGCGGCCGGGCCCTCCGGTCCGTCTCCCGCGCCCCCTTCCCCCGTGGAGGGGCCTTCGGGGCGGCGCCGGGGGCCGGCCCCCGCCCGGGCTCCTTGCCCGCCGCCTCTTTCGGGCGCCCTTCGCTGGCGCTCCCGGGGCGCGCCCCGTGGCCGTCCCAGTCCGAGGGCTCCTCTATGTACGGGGCGCCCTCCTTGTGGTACTCGCTGCGGAGCTTGCCCCCGTTTTGCCCCTTCCAGTAATCGGCGAAGGAATCGAGGTCGTCGACCTCCCGGGTCTCGCAGACGCCGTCGGGGAGGCCGTTCTTGTGGTACTCGCAGATGGTCTTCTGTCCGGGGGCGTCCTTCCATTCCTCGGCGTCCAGGAGCGCGCGCTTCCGCTCCGCATGCTCGGCATCGGTCTCGCCGGGCCTTTTATCCATCTCCGTCCTCTCGGGGCTCAAGCGGGTCCTCCTATTTCCTTATGAGAATCTGGAACCTGGCGAAGATGCGCGTGCCGTCGCGGTACTCCTCCATGGAGAACTTCCAGTCCTCTATCTCGGCGTTGAGGTTGTCGAGGAACTTGTCGAGCTCCTCGACTATCTTTTCGACGTTCTCGGTCTTTCCCCCGACGAGCTGGAGCACCGACGCTATCTTCTCCTTCTTGCCCATCCTCCACCCGCCGGGCGATAGACCGTGGCGGGGTAATAGCCTTTGCCATTCTTAAAGGGGCAGGGGACGGACGGAGGGGGCGGGCAGCAGGCAGCGGGGAGCGGTGACGGAACGGCCCCCGTCGTCCCCTGCTCCCCGCTGCCAGCTGCCCGCTCCCTCCGTCCGTCACCTGCCCCCTGCCCCTTGCCCCCCGACCCTATAATATTTAATATTGGGGAGCCATTCAACACCCGCAGGGTGCGGTCTTGGGCAAGTTCACAACCGCGTACAGGGAAGAGCTCCGGATGCCGGCCCAGCGCTGGCTGCTCATCACGTTCCTGGTCACGCTGATGACCGTGTGCCTCGAGGCCGCGCTGGTCCTGTCGTTCCCCCGGCTCTTCGACACGGCGTTCATAACGATACCCTTCTTCCTGCTCTCCGCCGTCGTGGGCTCGCTCATGCTCTTCTACCCGCTATTCCTGTGGGAGCAGCGGGGCTCCGACATCGACCGGGAGATGCACCTCTTCATAACCCGCATGGGGGTGCTGGCCGCCTCCGAATCGGCGCGCAAGGAGATGTTCGACATCATCTCGCGCATGAGGGAGTACCGGTCTCTCGCGGTCGAGATAAACAAGATATTCATAATGGTCGACAAGTGGAACGTGAGCCTCGAGCGGGCCTGCCGGTTCGTGGCCCAGACCACCCCCTCGGACCTTCTGGCCGACTTCCTCAACCGGCTGGCCCACGCCGTCGAGGGCGGGGAGCCGGCCGAGGTCTTCTTCCAGACCGAGCAGGTCGTGGTCATGAACCAGTACGCGCTCAAGTACCAGGGCTCCATGACGCGAGTGGAGTGGATGAAGGAGATCTTCGTGTCGATGGTGGTGGCGGTCCTCTTCATCATCGTGTTCGCCACGCTGGCGCCCTTCATCTCGAGGGGAGAGGACCCCAACTTCTGGCTGGGCGCCTCCGTCACCGTGTTCCTCGTGGTCGAGGTCTCGTTCGTGCTGGCCCTGGGGATGATAGTGCCGGGGGAGAGCATCTGGCACAACATGGCCGTCCGGACCCCCACGCGCCTCATGATACGCTGGGGCGCCTACGCCTCCTTCGTGCTCAGCCTGGTGTTCGCGATGGTGGCGCTGCTCATACCTCCCGACGCCCCCTCGGGGATCGTGCTCGTCGGGGCCTGGGCGGTGAGCCTGGTGGCGCTCGTGGTCAGCATGCTGGCCTATCCGCAGTGGAACAGGTCGGTCTTCGAGGGGGTCCTCCTGGCCGCCATACTGGTGACGGTGTTCTTCGTGTCCCTCCAGACGCTCGCCGCGATGGAGGCGGACGCCCGCGCCGGCGGCCTGGCCCACGACCTCATGAACCTGCGGGTCTACGCCCCGCTCGCGCTGGCCTACATCCTGACGCCCTGGATAGTGCTCGGGCACTACATCAACAAGGAGGAGGAGAAGATAAAGCGCCGCGACGACAACTTCGCGGCCTTCCTCCGCTCGCTGGGCGCGGCCGTGGCCGCCACGAGCAAGGACATCACGGTCCCGCTGGGCAAGCTCCGCCGCCACGACTTCGGCCCTCTCACGAAGAACGTGGACGACCTCTACAAGAGGCTGGCCCTGCGGATAGACCGGCCGCGGGCCTGGGAGTACTTCAGCGCCGAGACCCTCTCCGAGCTGATATCCAAGTTCACCGAGATGTACGTCGAGGGCATCAAGGCCGGCGGGAGCCCCAAGAAGGTCAGCTCGCTGATAAGCGACAACTTCCTCAAGATCGTCGGCATGCGCAAGATGAAGTACGATTCGGCCTCCACCCTGAGCGGCATACTGTACGGGCTGGCGCTGGCCATCTCCTTCGTGCTGTACATGACCTTCATCATACTGGAGACCTTCGACAAGCTGGCGCTGGACCTCAACACCTCGCTTGCGCAGACCAGCGGGACGTTCTTGCCGGCGAAGAACATCCTGATTCTCAACGCCGGGGCGTTCGACTTCGACGTTTTGGCGTTGGCGATGCTCTTCATGGTCGTTGTCCACGCAATGGTGTCGGCGGTCACCACGCGGATAATCAGCGGCGGGCACAAGGCCGGGGCCGCCTGGCACTTCGTCCTGCTCACCTGGACCGCGGCGGCCGTGGCCGCCGTGACCCTGACCGTCGGCTGGTACGTTCTCCCTGCGGTCTAGACGGCGCCCCTTGCGGTCGGTGCGGCGCCGTTCCTGCCAACATTGATTGCAGGCTTGTACTAGCTATCAAAGGCAGCAAGGGAGCAAGGGAGCAAGGCAGGAAGGGAAGGCAGGAAGGCAGAAAGGGAGAAAGGGGACTGTCGTCGTCCCTTGCTGCCTTGCTGCCTTGCTCGCTTCCTGCCTTCCCTTGCTGCCTTGCTGCCTTGCTCGCTTCCTGCCTTCCCTTGCTGCCTTGCTGCCTTGCTCCCTTTTCCCTCACGTCCACAGCATGGCGACGCTGGCGTCCCGGGGGGCGCCGGCAGCCTCGGCCACCGGGCCGCACTTGGTCCTCATGAGATGGATTATCGGGCGCCAGCGCGTGCCGGAGAAGGACTCGAAGTTGGCCATCCCCTTGCTGACGATGAGGTCGCGCTGCCCGAGCGCCCTCCGCAGGCGCGCCGGTATCCGGTCGAAGTCCACTCCCACCGCGAAGGAGCCGGTGTCCATGACGTCGTCGGATTCGGAGCGCAGCCCCAGCTCCTCCACGTCCTCCATGGTGGCGTCCGTGAGGACGGGCTCGCCCCTCACGACGAGCGTGACGCGCGCGCCCCGCCTGCGCAGCTCCCTGAGCACCAGCCGGTCCAGGACTATCTCCCCGCAGTTGTCGGCGAAGTAGAGCACCCGGGAGCCCTGCCTCAGATAACGGGCGATGCGGGGCAGGTGGTCCACGGCCAGGCCCTCCCTCACGATGCGGCCGAAGGCCCGGTCGAGCCCGCCCGGCCCGGAGAGCTGGCCGCCTATGCCGAAATCGAGGATGTTGCCGGCGATGGAGCACAGCACCGCGGCCCTCAGCCGGTCACGGGAGCGCTCCACCAGCCTCTCCGCCCGGGGGAAGAGCCGCAGAACGGCGCGGTTGCTGTCGCGCTTGACCTTCGCGTACGGGTCGCGCGTTCCCAGCGCGCGGTAGACCGCCCTGTGGACCTCGGTGGCAAGCCGCGCCGACACGCGGCCGGGGCGGTACCGCCGGGCGAACACCGCGCACGCCGACCGGATGGCCGCCGGGACCTTCGCCGGGTCGGCCAGCCGGGCCTCGTAGATGACCCGCCCCAGGAGGCAGGGCACGCACTCGGGGGTTATCTCCACGCCGGGGGAATGTTTAAAGCCGTAGAAAATGGTTTAGGTCCCGATGCGCTCCCCAACCGCCGTCCCGGCGGCCCTCCTTCTGGCCATCCCCCTCTGCGCCCTCCTGGCCGCCCCCGCCACGGCCGCGCCGGGAGACCCCTCCGTCGCGATAGACTATCCCCAGATCAATGACGTAGTCGCCGGGCGGGTGAACGTCTCGGGCACCTCGGCCGGGGCGCAGCACGTCAACGTCAGCATCGACGGTGGCGGCTGGAACCGCGCCACTGGCTCCGGAAGCTGGCAATGGGAGTGGGACACGGCCGGCTACCCGGACGGCACGCACACCGTGCTGGCCGTTGCGGTCAACGGCAGCAGGACGTCGGGCACGGTCTCCGTCCAGGTGTCGGTCAACAATTCCCCCCCGGCGTACATCACGCTCTCGCTGGACCTCGAGTCCGCGACCGTCCACGCCGGCGAGCAGCTGGCGGCCTTCGGGCTCGCCCGGTTCGACACGGGGGTCCCGGTCCGGGCGGCGGTCCGCCTCACGTTCGGCAACGCCACCTGGAACGCCACGACCGACCGCCGGGGGTACTACTCCGCCACCCTGGTCGCGCCCGCCGCGGCGGGCGAGCAGGCCGTGAAGGCCTTCGTGACCGCATCCGGCCTCTCGGCCTCCGTGGACCGGTCCGTCACCGTGGCGCCGGCGGCCTCCCCCGACCTGTCCGTCGCCGCCGCCGACATGGCGTTCGCCCCCGCCCAGCCCTTCAGCGACGAGGACGTGACGGTCCGGGCCATCGTCCGCAACGCAGGCGCGGCCAACGCCACCGCGCGCGCTGTGTTCGGCGTGACAGGGCTGCCCAACTCCACCGTCGACATCGCCGTCCCCGCAGGCGGCACGGCGAACCCGTCGGTCGTGTGGAGGCTCCCGGCGGGGACCCACAACGTGTCGGTCTCGCTGACGGGCATCGCCCCCGCCGACCCCAACGCCTCCGACGACCGGGCCTACGCCGGGCTCGTGGTGCTCTCCCGCCCCGACCTCGTGCTGTCGGCGGTGGTGGCGTCCAACTCACGGCCCGTCGCCGGGCTCAACATCACCCTCCAGGCCCGGGTGAACAACACCGGCGACCGGGAGGCGTCGGGCACGGTGCGCTTCTACGACGGGCCGCCGGCCACGGGCAGGCCCCTGGGGGCCGGAAGGGTGGTCGTGCCCGCCGGGGGCTCGGCGAGCGCCTACATCAGCTGGAACGCCACTGGCGAGGGGGCCCATGACCTCCATGCGGTGGTCGCCGATGTCTCGCCCCGGGAGGCCTCGGAGCTGAACAACCAGGCCTCGCTCACCGTCACGGTGAGGCCCCGGCCGGCCGCCCCGGAGCCCGGCGGCGCGATACCGGGCGGCTGGGCGGCATCCCTCCTCCCCGCCCTGCTCGGGCCGGCCGCCCTCCGTCGGGCGAAAGTGGCACGCCACGGAAGGTCCCCCGGACGCGTCCGAAAGGTTTTTTAAAAACCGGGCGTATGGGCCAGCGATGTCGTCCGTGGGCCTGTCCAAGAACGAGAGGCTGGCGCTGTACGGCCTGGTCCGCCACCCCTCCCTCAACGACCGGGAGCTGGCCGGGGAACTGGACCTGAAGATGTCGACGCTGACCGCCATCCGGAACCGCCTCAAGCGTCAGGGCTTCTACCGCACGGTCCGGATTCCCTACCTGGAGAGGCTGGGCGGGGAGCTGCTCATCGTCACCCACATGCGCCTCAACATCCTCCGGCAGCCGGAGGAGGTGCAGCGCGCCCTGCGGGAGGTGCTGGGTGCCATCGACGACGTCTTCTTCGCCTTCTCCGACCTCCACCAGCTGATGACGTTCTCGCTGTGCCGCAACTACACGGACGCCTGGATGGACGCCGAGCACGTCCAGCAGCAGCTCTCCGAGCGGAACGCGCTCGCCGCCCGGCCCGTGCGCAGGCAGACGATGATATTCCCCCTCAACCAGACCAAGGTGCTCCGGTTCTTCGACTTCTCGAGGATCCTGGGGCTGCTCTACGGGATAGAGGAGGAGGAGCCGCCGCAGCCGGTGAGCCTGCGCCTGGAGAGGTTCGAGCCGCGAGAGCTCAGCCGCATAGAGAAGCGCGTCTACATGGGCCTGGTGCGCTTCCCGGACCTCGCCGACAACGACATCGCCAAGAAGATCGGCGTGACGCGCCAGTCCGTGACCAAGATACGCAAGCGGCTGGAGGCCGAGCGGCTCATCGCGACCGCCCGGGTGCCGAACCTGCTCAAGACCGGCCTGGAGATACTGGCGATGGCCCACTACGAGGCGGCGACGAGCGTGACCCTCTCGACGCGCAAGAAGGGCATAGAGTGGGTGGTCAAGGAGATGCCCTCCTTCTTCCACGTGGCCGGCCAGCGCGAGGGCGTGATCATGGGGCTGGCGTCCGGCTACCACGAGTTCCAGCAGCGCCTCTTCGACGTCTCCCGGGTGTACATCGAGAAGGGCTACTTCAAGGACGAGCCCGCCCTCTACATGCTGTCGCTTCAGGACCTCGTCATCGTCAAGGATTTCAGCTTCGCCCCCATGGTGAAGAAGGTGCTGCAGCTTCGCGACGAGAAATGAGCGCGCGGAGGGGATGAGGGCACAGGGCGCAAGGCGCAGGGCGCAGGGCTTGAGGGTCAGGGGGCAAGGCGCAAGGGGCAAGGCGTATCAGGCAGGGAGGTAGCCGATTCCCCCACCTTGCGCCTTGCCCCTTGCTCCTTGACCCTCAAGCCCTGCGCCCTGCGCCCCGCGCCTTGCGCCTTAATGATTTAATATCCTCGTCCCCATACCTCCGCCCGTGCGAGTCCTCTACAAGGACCCGAAGGGCCACCTGCTGCGGCTGTTCGTGGACACGCCCGACGACCTGTGGCACCTGTACAACGTCATCGGGCGGGGCGACCGCGTCGGGGCCCTGAGCGCCCGGCGGCAGCAGACCGGCAAGGACAAGATACGCGAGGAGCGCGGCGAGAAGAAGAAGATGTGGCTCGCCATCGACGTGGAGGAGGTCGAGTTCGCCGAGTTCTCCGACAGGCTGCGGGTCAGCGGCCCGATACGGGAGGGCCCGCAGGACCTGGGCTCCTTCCACACGCTCAACATCGAGCAGGGCATGGAGCTTACGGTCGGCAAGGAGGAGTGGCGCGACCACCAGGTGGACATAATCCGCCAGGCTGTGGAATCCACCACGCGTCCCCTGCTCACGTTCGTGGCCATCGACGACGAGGGGGCAACGCTCGCCACGCTCCACCACCACGGCGTCAAGTGGGTCGCCGACATACCCGCCCATGCTTCCGGAAAGGCCTACGAGACCAGGGGGGGCGGGACGGACCGGTTCTTCGGGGACGTTTTGGCGATGCTCGGGCAGATAAAGAAGGACGGCCCCGTGGTGGTCTGCGGGCCGGGGTTCACGCGCGAGGCATTCGTGAAGGTCGGGAAGGATGGCCGGCCGGAGCTCTTCGCCGGATGCCACAGCGAGGGGACGGGCCAGTCGGGCATGACCGGCATCTACGAGATGATGAAGCGCGACATCGTGTCCCGGGTCATATCCGAATCCCGCGTGGGGCAGGAGACCGCCCAGGTCGAGGCCCTGCTGACGGAGATAGCGAAGGACGGCAAATGCGCCTACGGCTACGACGAGACGGCGAGGGCCCTGGAGCGGGGCGCGGTGCTCGCGCTCCTGGTCACCGACGAGCTCATGCGCCGGGGGAAGGCCGAGCGGCTCTTCCGGATGGCCAAGCGCACGAACGCGAAATACATGATAATAAGCACGGCCCACGAGGCCGGCAAGAAGCTCATGCACCTGGGCGGGGCCGGCGCCCTCCTGAGGTACAGGGTCCAGGACGGCTGAACTGGCGGGGCCGGCCGGGCCGCGGCCGTTGGCCCGCCCGCCCATTCCGGACGGGGCGGTCAGGCCTCTTCACCAATAGATACAAGTATCCCCAACATCCGTACTCTCGCGATGGCCTCCCCGGGCACCTTCTTGAGGTACTCGCTGCTCCAGACCCTCAAGAACTCCCGGCGGACGTTCTCGGCGGTGATCGGCGTCACGCTGGCGGTCACGCTGGTGGCGGCGGAGAACATCTCCGTGGATTCCTCGGCCAGGGCGGTGATGGACGCCCTGCTGGACGGGGTGCCCGTCGACTTCATGGCCCGCACCTCCGTGACGGGGGAGCCGGCGGCGGTGGCCTCGGCCCTCTCCCGGGTGGGGCTCGTCGAGCGCGTGGAGCCGATATCCGGAAACCAGTACTCCGTTTTGGTCCGTCCTTCCGGTGGCGGGCCGGGCTCCCTCTCGCTGAACCTGAGCGGCGTGGAGCCCTCCTTCGGCGAGGTCGCCTCGCGCTTCGGCCTCTCGGGGGCGTTCCGGCTCTCCCTGGGGGGGATAGTGATAAGCGAGAACCTCTCGGCCGCCGCGGGCGTGGCCGTCGGGCAGGCGCTCGCGCTCGAGGGGAGCGTCTTCCTCGGATACAACCGGACCACCGGATCGCCCGAGTACGGGAACAACACCGTGGTGCTCAACGTGACCGCGGTGGTCTCCCACCAGGGAGTGCCCACGGCTTACGAGATAGTCAACGAGGCCCCCAGCCTCCAGAACCTCGAGGGCCGGACCAACCCCGCCAGGTACGGGGAGATGGGCCGCTACTTCAAAAAGGAATCGGCCGCCTTCGTGCCGCTGGGGGAGCTCGGGGGAATCGTCGCCCGGCTCAACGAGGGCTCGGGCCCGGAGCAGCTCAAGCTCATCGACGACCGGTACAACCACACCTTCCACTACTGCGTCTGGACGCAGCGCCGCTCGGTGCTCAACGCCTTCGACACCGACGGCTCGTCCCAGTCCCTGGCAAAGCTCGAGCAGCGGCTGGCCCTCGCCGGGGACATGTACTCCATCGACATCTTCGAAAACAACCTCCAGCCGGTGCTGGAGCGCACCTCCCAGTCCTCCCAGGACGCCCGCACGAAGTACCTGGCGTTCTCCCTGCCAGTGGTCTTTTTGGGCCTCTACCTGGGGGTGCTGGGCGTGGACCTCGGGATGGCCGGGCGCCGGAGGGAGGTGGCGCTGCTCAAGTCCAGGGGCGCCACCCCCCGCCATGTCTTTTGGCTTTTCCTGGGGGAGGGCCTGTTTTTGGGCATTATCGCGGGGGCGGCGGGCCTGGTGCTGGGCACCCTGACGAGCGCGGTGCTCTTCGAGTACTTCGTGCCGGCGGCGAGCGGTCTCGGGCCCTCCCTCTACCTCACCGGCTACTCGGCCGCGCTGGCGATGTTTTTGGGCGTGCTGCTCATGCTCGCGGCCATGTACCGGCCGGCGCGCCGGGCCGCCCGCCTGGAGGTCTCCGAGGGGCTGCACTACTACTCCAGCGAGGAGTCCACCGAGCGCTACAACCCCCGCAACGCCGTCCTCATGACCTCCGTGGCCGTCATCCTGTACCTGGCCATCGTGCTCTTCGACCCCCAGAAGTGGTACTCCGAGGGCCGGCCGCTGGACGCCGTCTACTACATCCTCTCCATCCTGAGGGTCGCCGGCACGGCGCTCTCCTGGCTCATACCATTGCTTTTCATATTCGGCCTGACCGGACTTCTGACACGGGCCTCCTACCGCCCCTACGGCCTGATATCGGGGCTCACCCGGCCCCTCACCCGCGAGCTTAGGCCGGTCGTGGAGCGCAACATCGTGCGCAACCCCAAGCGCGCCTCCCGGGTGTGCGTCATAATAGCGGTCGCCATCACGTTCGGCATACTTGTGACCACCTGGGCGGCCACCGAGTCCGACCACCAGCAGGCCCTCTCCCGGGTCATCGTCGGGGCCGACCTCCGGGCCGTCTTCTCCTCCAGCGGCACCACGAACACGAGCATCGGGGAGGCGGTCGGCGCGCTCCCGCACGTCCGGGCCGTGTCGATGTCGTACCTCATCGAGGGCGCCTCCATAGTCGGAGGCGGCATAGACCTCGTCGCCCTGGAGGCGCGGGGCTATTCGGCCGTGGCCTACCTGGACGACCGGCTGTTCCTGGAGGGCTCGCCCCGCGACGTCCCCTCGCTCGCCGGCGGCAAGCGCATGATCATCAACCAGGCGCTGCAGGCCCAGACCTCCGCCCGCGCCGGGGACACGGTGAACCTCAAGATCCCGACCGCCGGCCACGGACAGCCCATCCTGATGGGTTGCCGCATAGTCGCCGTCGTTTCGGCCCTCCCCGGGATGGTCGGGGAGGCCTACAGCGGCTACATCCAGAACCTGCTGCCCGCCGCCTACATCGATGAGGGGAACCTGGACCTTGAATCCGTGGGCGTGCACCAGATCAACGCGTTCGTCCAAAGCGACGACCCGGTCCAGGCCGCCCGGGAGATACGGGCCGCCTTCCCGGAGCCCCGGCTCGACAGTGTGCTCGTGGAGCGGGAGTACCTGGAGGAGCTCCAGACCGGCCCGGTGAGCGTCTCGGACTACCGCTTCCTGCTCATCGAGAGCGGTTTCGCGGTGGTCATCGTGACCGCGGGGCTGGGGCTCATACTGGCGGCTGCCGTCTACGAGAGGCAGAAGGAGACCGCCGGCTGGATGGCGCGGGGCGCCACGCGCCGGCAGGTGGCCTCGATATTCGTCGCCGAGGCGCTGACGCTCCTGGTGCTGGCCCTGGCGGTCGGGGTGGTCGCCGGGTTCATGACGGCCGGCATGGCGCTGGGGCTCTTCGGCCAGAGCGGTGTGGACCCGGTGGGCCGCTCCCTGGTCGTGCCCCTCGACACGCTCTGGCTCATGGCGGCCACCGTCGGCTCGCTGCTTCTGACGTCCTACGCCGTCTCCTGGAAGGCCAGCCGCGTCGAGCTGGCCCAGGTGCTCCGGCTGAGGGGGGGATGAGATGCCCGACATCGCGATACGGAACCTGATAAAGATATACAAGACCGGCCGCACCGAGGTGCTGGCGCTGCGCGAGCTCAGGCTGGACATCCGCTCGGGCGAGATGATAACCATACTGGGCCCCAGCGGGTGCGGCAAGAGCACCCTGCTCAACATGATCGCGGGGCTGGACCGGCCCAACGCCGGCTCCATCAATATCGACGGGAGAAACATCGTCGAGCTGGGCGAGACCGCGCTGGCGCGCTACCGGCGGACCGGCGTGGGGGTGGTGTTCCAGTTCTTCAACCTCGTGCCGACCCTCACCGCCCGGGAGAACATCGAGCTGCCCATGAGGCTCGAGGGGACGGGCGGCGCCGTCCGGCGCCGGCGGACGGGGGAGCTCCTGGAGCTCGTGAAGATGGCCGAGAGGGCCGAGCACCTGCCCGACGAGCTCTCGGGGGGCGAGCAGCAGCGGATAGCGATCGCGGTGGCATTGGCCAACGACCCGCCCCTGATACTCGCCGACGAGCCCACGGGGGAGCTCGACTCCAAGACGGGGCGAGAGGTTTTGGAGATATTCAAGACCATGAAGGAGAAACGGGGCAAGACCCTGCTCATTGTCACCCATGACGAGCGCATCGCTAAGCTCTCGGACCGCGCGCTCAGGATGATCGACGGACAGATGGTGGACGACCGGGCGAACTCCCCGACGCCGACGCCGACGCCGCCGGCGGCGGAGGACGCTATGCACGCGAATAACGGGGCGTGATGGACGTTCGGGGCGATCGGTGAGAGGGGACGCAAGGGTCTTTGCGATTGTCGAGGACGGACGGGAACCGCCCCCCATCCATCTCACCACCGCTCGGGCCATTACGTCCCTTGCCCCCTGCCCCTTGCCCCTGACCCCTGCGTCATCGCACCCCGTCCCCCGCACCCCGCACCCTGCACCGCGCACCCCGCGTCGCCCGACCAACAAACTATATAAACGCGGTCGCATTCCCTCACCCGATAGGAATGTCCCGGACGCTCGCTGAAGTGCGCGAACTCAAGGAAGGCCGCTATATGATCATCGACGAGGAGCCCTGCAAGATCCTCAGCATCACCACCTCCAAGCCGGGGAAGCACGGCGAGGCCAAGGCCCGGATAGACGCCGTCGGGCTCTTCGACGGGAAGACGCGCTCGGTCGTCCACCCGGTCAAGCACAAGATAGGCGTGCCCCTCATCGACAAGAGGCAGGCCCAGGTCCTGGCCATCCACGGCGACGTCGTCCAGCTCATGGACATGACCACCTACGAGAACTTCGAGCTGCCCCTGGACCCCGAGATAAGGGACACCCTCCAGGAGGGCCAGGAGGTCATGTACGTCGTCGCCCTCGAGAAGCGGAAGATAATGCGGCTCTGAGGGGGTGGTGGGTGGCTTGGGTGCCAGGCCGCTGACCTTCGCGGACGCCGGCGCTCCCCTCAAGGGCGCCGGGTTCGTCATACTGGGCGTGCCGTTCGACGCCACCTCCTCCTTCCGGCCGGGCGCCAAGTTCGCCCCCAACGCCATGCGCGAGGCCTCCTGGAACTTCGAGACCTTCCACCACCAGCACGGGATAGACCTCTCCGACATCGCGGTCCACGACGCCGGCAACCTCGAGGACCTCGCCCGCGTGGAGGACATGCTCAAGGAGGTCCACACGGCGGTCGACGGCATCCTGGACAACGGCTCCTTCCCCATCGTCCTGGGGGGCGAGCACTCCCTCACGCCCGGCGTGCTGGCCGCCATCCGTGAGAGGCAGGACTTCGGCGTGGTGGTCCTGGACGCCCACATGGACTTCCGCGACGAGTACCTCAACCTGCGGGGTAGCCATGCCTGCGCCACCCGCCGCAGCTCCGAGATAGTCGGCCCGGAGGCCATCGTCCCGATAGGCGTCCGCTCGGTCTCCCGCGACGAGCTGGAGGAGATAGGGAGGGACTTTCGGGGCCGCTTCCGGTACATCGACTCGCACGAGGTCCGGCGCACGGGGATGGGGCCCGCCGTGAGGAAGGCGCTCAGGTGGATCGGCAAGAGGCGCTGCTACCTCAGCCTGGACACCGACGCGCTGGACCCGGCCTACGCCCCGGGGACGGGCACCCCCGAGCCCTTCGGCCTCTCGAGCTGGGACGTGCTCGAGGCCGTCAAGCTCCTGGCGCCCCGCCTGGTCGGCTTCGACATAGTGGAGATAGTTCCCAACTACGACAACGGGAACACCGCGGCGCTGGGGGCGCGCATCGTGCGCGAGGTCATCGTGGCGGTGCACAAGGCCCGTGCGGGCAAATGAGGCGCCGGGTCTCCCGGGGCCGGGGCAAGCTTTATCTGCCGGCACGCCAATGAAAAAGGGCGATGGACCCAACCGGCCTTTTCCAGTTCGGGACGGCCATCCTGGTCACGGTGGCCGCGCTGGAGGCGCTCCTCTACTTTTGGAACCGCCGGCGGGCCGCCGGGCGAGCCCGGCAGGAGGGGCCAGAGCACGAGCTGGAATCCGGGCGGCGGCTACTGGGGCTCGCCGAGGCCCACCGCTCCCGGGGCGACCTTAAGGCCGCGGTCCGCATCTGCGAGCGCGCCCGCGCCGTCCTCTCCGAGGCGCGCCGGCGCGCCGTCCAGTGCGGCGACGAGGCGACCGGCGAACTGGCCAGGTCCGAGCTCGTCCGCTGCGAGGTGTTCCTGGAGGACTCCGAGCGGGGGCTGCTCGAAGGCCGAAGGATGGCCGGCGAAGAGGCGGGCCGGTCGGAGGCGCAGAGGCTCGCCCGCATCGAGTCCCTCATCAACGACGCCGAGAGCCTGGGCATCGACGCCGAGGAGGCCTTCTCGGCCGGGAACTTCATGGAGGCCCGGGACCTCCACATGACGGTGAAGGCCAAGCTCGGCGAGGCCCGGCAGGCCGCCCGGGAGGCCGGGAACCGGTCCTGTGTCAAGTTCATCGACGGGGAGCTCTGGCAGGTCCAGCAGAAGCTGGCCAGGGCCAACGCCTGGGTGCTCGACGGGCGGCCGGTGTTCGAGACCCCCCGGCTCGGCCAGGTCAAGGGCGTGATATCGCCCTACTTCAGGCGCGAGGACGGGAGCTTCGCGCCGCGCCCGCGGTGAGCGGGGAAGGGCAGCGGGCAGCGGAAAGGCAGCAAGGGAGCACCTATGTGAAAGCCGGCCGTCCCCGTGACGTGGACGGCTTCTCTCCTTTTTAAACCTGTCCTTCAAAATACCCAATCCGGTCAAAGCTATCGCTAAAACGGACCCCGGATGCATCTTGGCCGTTT
>VGTL01000057.1 GCA_016874675.1 Methanobacteriota archaeon
ACGTGTTTCGAATTAGCCAGGAACCCAGGATATCTCGCAGAGAGTATGTCCCCGGGGAATCAAAAGCAGATCTTCTCTCGAAGCTTGACGATACATATACTTCGCTCGAGCAGAACATTTCCGGAATCCTCGATATCCTTGATGTTGTCAATGCGCCAGGGGCCCCCGCCTAAAAGTTCGACATTCTGTCGAGGTTCGAAGGATTTACACTATTCAATGTCTTTTCAAAAGTGGAATTCATGTTTTCGTCTAAACTTGTGGTAAACTTTAATCTTAAAACCAATCGATTGACATTTTGGCAAGATGATATAGATAGACCCGGGCTTCTCATATTAGACGGATTATCCCCCTTAGATTTGAAAAAGTTTAGGAAAGTACTATGTAATATCAAGAATATCGATCTTACTTTGGAAAATGAATGAAGGATAAGATTTCCTTGCTGAAGAGAACCATAGATATATTGTTAGAAAATACAATGTGCAAGTTCATATGGGGAAAAGAAACCGAGCATCGAATATTAGTGATCGACAGATATTGATCGCTGGAAAATTGTGGACATTTCTTCGTGGAAGCATTGATATGGACACAATCCAATGGTGATTTGGAGGAAAATGCCAAAAAGGACATGCGGTAAGCGGAACTTCACCCTGCGTTTGAAGCTCTTGATGGATTCTTTGGCGCCTGGGGGATCACGCATGGGAAACCACCAATTGCCCCCTCAAATCCAACTGCGAGACGAGAACAAGATGCTTCACAAGGCGGTTCTTCGGCCGTCAGGGGGAAACCCGAGGCATGCGCTCATCGATGGGGACGGCGTCGACATGCCTCGGGTTTCTAACCCGGGGTTCGTGACTTTCGTCGAGAACTGGACCGTGGCTGTCAGGCGCAACGGGCAGATTTCTGATGGATTGGGCCGGGGTTTAGTAACCGCACGTCTCAAAATGGCCATAAATTATTAATATGTGATGACGCCATATACTTACAGGTGGTAAGTACATATATCCAACATGGAACGGGCTCAAGGTCAGGCAGTCCCGTGCTGCTGACAGGGAGATGCGTCAGCTTGAGTTGTACCTTCCGGACCTCTGCCGGGTATTGGAGGAAGGATATGACTGCTCAAGATCAAAAAGGAAAGACGGCACCCTGGAGAGGTGCCTGTTTATGAAAGGAAAAATAGTACGTGTCGTAGTCGTCAAATCCCTGACTCGTTGGAATGATGAGATGATTTGGTTGATAACCCATGTTGGTGAGGTCCATGGCAAAGAATGAAATGTATAAAGAAGTCATAAAATGCGTATGCGGAACTTGGACAAAGCCGCGAATGTTCAAGATAGAGGGGATGAGCGTCCGCGGATCGGAATGTCCCAAATGCGGTGAGGGATATCTCAACGGAGAGGACGCGATGAAATTGTCCGAGTACCGGAAAATCAAAGACGAGATAATGGACGGTAAAATAACCACATCAGGAAACTCTTACGTCCTCCGGTTGCCGATGCACCTTATCAAGGCGCTGGGCCTGACCAAAGGGAGGGTCGTGAAAATCAAGGTTCGTGGGCCCAACGAGGTCGTGGTGACGGTATGAGTGACAGCGAGGTCGTCCGTCGTCGTGCCTCGTTTTTCAAAACGGGGTCGGTGACTTTCGTCGGACTCTGATATCGGTCAGATGCCCGACAATACAAAGCATCTGACTCGTTGGTGGTTGGGGGACGATATTCGGTCATATTCGTTCTAAACGAAGGTATATGCTTGTTTTTTCGACCGAAACCATTAATAGGTAAGGAATCCTTACTTTGATATCGGTGGAACAATGGCCGATGTCGTGAAGGTGACCTCGAAGGGCCAGATCACCCTTCCGGTGGGGATCAGGAATGCGATCGGGATCGAGGACGACAGTTACCTGGTCGTCGAGCGTATCGGGGGATATGTGCTGATGAAGAAGGCGGAGCTTCGGATGAAGGAGATCCAAAAGATACTCGGGGCCGACGCAAAACGTAAAAAGATCACCAAAAAGGAGCTTCTGAAAGCGCTCGAGAGGACCCGGAAGAGGATGGCGACAGCGTGAGAGTATTCATTGATTCTAATATACTGATTTCGGCGTTAGTTTTCGACAGGAATGAGCTGGATGTCCTGACCCACGTATTACGGAAAGGCCACCAGTTGGTGACATCAAACCACATCCATGAAGAGGTTTTCCGGGTCATGCTGGAGAAGCTCCCGGAACATGCTAAACTGGTGGACGAATTCATTCGGATCAGCGGAATGGAGATTGTTCCCGGCGCAAAATACCTCAATATGCTTGATCAGTTCGATATTGTACGGGACAGAAAGGACCGTCATGTCCTTGCCGCGGCGGTTGCCGCAAAATGCGAAATGATAATCACGGGAGACAATGATCTGCTAGTTCTTAAGAGATGCCAGGATGTCCGGATCGTGGCTTCGAAAGGAGCAAAGAAATATGTTTGACCTTGGCTGGTGGCACCAACACATTATCGTCGAAAAGGCTCGAGCATCTGCGAGACCGGGGACAAAGGTACATGCCTCGGATTTCAACCCGGGGTCCGTGACTTCCACGTGCCGTGAATGACGATGGGCATCCCTGGGGGGTCCGGACAATGAAAGATGCGAAGGCTATTTCATCTTTTTGGAATCATCCTCTTCATCCCCGTGTTCTGGCGCGCTTTCATCATCCCCCGGCAGGATGAACGAGAACGGAGGGACGGGATCAAGGCCGTGATGGTGGCCGTGTTCCTGTTGATGGTCGGATGATCGGCCTTTTTCGTCATCGGCATGGTCCTTGCCGGCATGGAGAGATATTTGGAATCGCGGGAGACGAAAGGCCAGGCCGGCTAGGGGAATGCTGGGAGGTGGTGGACGATGGAGGCCCGGACCGGAAAAGACCAAACGTCCGATCTTGCCAGGGTCAGGGCCGACCTCTGGAGAAGGCACAGGCGGAAGATGCTCCCGTACCTCGCCTTCCAGTGGGCCGCCGGGATAGCGTTTCTGGCCCTTCATGGTCGCCGTTCTCTGAACGCCGGGCGGTAGCGGGCCGCCCGGTCGGGGATGCGGATCGCGGGGCGGTCCCGGCCGGCCGAATCGGGCGGGCAAAATATTATATAAACGGGCATGGCGCTGGACCCGGGCGGCAAAGGTCCCATGGCGCTCAACGGGCTCTTCGGGAGGTTCCCCCGGGTCTTTTGGGTGGTGAACACGCTCGAGCTCGTCGAGAGGGGCGCCTACTACGGGATGATAGCGGCCCTGCCCTATCACATGGTCTGTCAGCGGCGCCCTCGCCCAGAAGTACGGCTTCCGCGCGGTGATGGTGCCGGCGTTCGCGGTGATCGCGGCCGGCTACGCCCTGGCCGGCACATCGACCACGTTCGAGCTCATGGTGGCCAACTTCGCCATCTCGTTCCTGCTGTTCCGGAACCCGGTGGGGCCGGACCCGGGAAAGAGCGTCTCCGGGGTGCTTGCGGGCGCCGCGATGGTGCTCAGGGACCACCGCTTCATGATACTTCTCGTGATCTACTCGGGCTTCTGGTTCATGTACGCCGTGAACAACGCCGCCATCACGCTCTTCATGGTGGACTTCAGGGTTTGGGACGTGGCGCCGGCGATGGTGGCGGTGGTCAACCCCGTGACGATTCTGGCCGCCGGGCCGTTCCTGGGCAAGCTGGTGGAGAGGTTCGACTCGCTGCACGCGATGATCGGCGGAATGGTGATATTCATCGGCGGGCTGCTCATCATGGGCCTGCCGGGCACCTGGCCCTTCTTCGTCGCCGGGATAGTCATATTCTCCATCGCCGGGTTCATCGTCCACCCCACCTACATAAGCTACGTCTCCAAGATAGCGCCCCGGGACAAGGTTCCCGTCTACATGGGCTACAGCTTCATGCCGGCGCTGATAGGTTACGCCTCCGGAAACTTCCTGGTGGCCCTGGCATACACGATATTCGCCGAGGGGGCGCACCGGCCCGGGTTCTTCTGGGCCATTGTCGCGTCGGTGGGGCTCCTGACGATAGCCTGCCTGATGCTCTACAGCCTGTACCTCGGCCGACACAAGGCCGGGGGGGCCTGGAATGAGGCGGAGGCCGTGTCAGCTTCCCGGGAGGCCGGAGCGGCCGCGGAATCGGACCGGGTGGCACCGGTCCCCGTGGAGGCCCGGATCAGGAGGCACCCCGCCTGGGAGTCGCCCCTCTCTGCGGACGGCTACCTGAACGCCAACACGGACACGACGGAGCGGGTCCGGATCGACGACCGGAACCTGCTCAACGTGACCTTCACGCTCACCTGGACCGACGAGCCCGATAGGCTACACCGACGCCGGGAACGCCTGGACGCTGGATGTGGAATACTCATTCTATCAAAAGGCCTGAGGCCTTTCAACAATCTATAAATAGAATACCGCCCTTCATCTTCCGCCCCGACGGAGAATCGGGGAAGCGGTGGACCGGATGGCGGACCTTCGGGGGCTCTTGGGGCGCTTCCCGCGCCTGTTCTGGGTCGTCAACACGATGGAGCTCTTCGAGCGGGGCGCCTACTACGGTATCCTGGCGGTCCTGCCCTACTACCTCGTCTACAGCCTGCATTTCGCCTCCACCGCCTTCGGGGTGCTGCTCGGGATACTCACGCCTTTCCTGTACCTTCTGCCCATAGTCAGCGGGGCGCTGGTGGAGAAGTACGGCTTCAGGCCGATGCTCGTCCTGTCTTTGACGCTCATAGTCGGGGGCTACCTCGCTTCCTCGTTCATGACCACGTTCGAGGCGTTCGTGCTGGCGTTCATCGTCTTCGGGACCGGCGTGGGCAGCTTCAAGCCGATAATATCGGCGTCGATAGCCCACACCACCGGCCCGAAGGACCGGAATTTGGGATACAGCATCTATTATTGGATGATCAACCTGGGCTCTTTCTCGATGCCCCTGCTGATCTCCTTTGCCATCCCGAAGGAGCAGTACGTCTTGGTCTTCTACCTCTCCGGCGCGCTGATAACCGTCAACCTGGCGCTGGCGCTCCTGGTGTTCCGAAACCCGGTCCCCTCCAACCCCGGAAAGAGCGTCCTGGAGGTCTTCAAGGGCGCGGCGCTGGTCCTCCGGGACCACCGTTTCATGGCCCTGCTGCTTATCTACTCCGGGTTCTGGTTCATGTACGCCACGAACCACCTGGCGCTGCTTCTCTACGCGCTCGACTTCGGGGTGCTCGGGGACTGGTTCCCCCCGGCGCTCGTGGCGGTGGTCAACCCGGGCACGATCATCCTCGTGGGCCCCTTCCTCGGGCGCATGTACGCGAGATACGACTCGCTCAAGGTGATGATTCTGGGCATGGGCATCTTCATCGCCGGGCTGCTCGTGCTGGGCCTGACCACCGTGGCGGCCGTCTTTTTCGTCGGGATAGTGATATTCTCCATCGGGGAGTTCGTGACCCACCCGACCTACATCGCCTATGTCTCGAAGATAGCCCCCAAGGACCGGGTGACGGTGTACATGGCCTACGCCTTCATGCCGCCACTGATAGGGCTGACGCTGGGGAACGTCCTGGGCGGCGTGATGTACGCCTCTTTCGCCGAGGTCATGCACCGGCCCAAGCTCTTCTGGGGCGCCATAGCTGCGGTGGGCCTCGTGACCATCTCGCTCCTGCTGCTCTACAGCCAGACCGTCGGGCGGAGAAAGGAGGACGGTGCGGACGAGGAAGGGGCGGGAGCGCCGGCCGGGACGGCCGGCGGCGTCGCGGCGCTGGAAACGGTCTCCGGAGGCGCGCCGGGCGCCGGCATTGCGGCGGGCGGGGGCGCAATGTTCGCGCGGCTGTTCCGCTCCAGACTGTCGATTCTGGCCTGCCTGGCCGTGGTGCCCCTCCTCCTTGCGGGGTCGTTCGGGGGCGGGACGGACGGTTTCCTGCGCGACGGCGCGGGCGGGACGGGCGGCGGCTGGAGCTCCTACATGATTGCGACGGGCACGGAGACGGCCTCCGGCCGGGGCCAGGAGAACAGCGACAGCGTCGAGCAGGTGACATTGGACGAATCCAACCTGATAAACGTCTCTTTCACGCTCAGGTGGACCGACGAGGCTGACATGCAGCGGTTCCTTCGGACCTACGAGAACCAGCCCGACCAGTTCGGCCTCCGGGTCACGCCCCCCAACGGGACCCCGGTCGAGGCGCGGCCGGTGGCCAATGTAAGGGGCGAGGAGGGGACCGTGACGGTAATGGTGGAGTTTACCCCCGCCCGGCCAGGCGACCGCAGCGGCACAGGCACCTATGAGGTGACGGTGGTGTGCGGCGCCTGCGGGGACTACATCCACCCGCTCAGCCTGGTGGCCTACACGGACACCGGCAATGACTGGACGCTGGATGTGGACTATTCATTTTATGCGAAGAAATAGGGGCAGCGGCCAGCTGGCAGCGGTGGGGCAATGGGCAGCAGGCAGCGGAGGACGGTCGTATCGTCCACCGCTGCCCGCTGCCTGCTGCCTTTTCCACAATATGACCAAAGGATTTATATGCTACATAGCAGTTATACATACATAGCCCCGCCATGTAGTTGGTGAAGCGGGCAGGGAGCTGACCTCCATGACCCCAAGAAGCGGCATCGTCATCGATGGGATCGCCCGGGAAATGCTGGAAGGTTATCTGGACGAGGTCCGGAAGTGCCTGGACGAGGTCGATGCCAAGGAGAGGATGGCCATCCTGGAGGAGATCGACGGCGCCCTGAGAGAGAAAACCGAGATTGTGGCCGGGGAGCAGGGCATGAAGGAGGTCACGACCGACGTTCTGGGAAAGGTCCTGGAGGGATTCGGGAGCCCGGCGGAGCTTGCCGCCGGCTACGCCGGAGTGGCCAAGGCCGGTCCCGGGCGCAACCTGAAACTACTGTCGGCATTCGAGGCCTTCTGGGCGGCGGTGATCTTCGTGCCGGGGGCGTTCCTGTTCGGGAATGCCGTGATGTTCTGGTGGCCGTACGACAATCTGACCTCCTACGGCCAGCTCCTGCTGGGAGCGTTCTTTCTTGCGGGCTGTTTCTCCCTCATCGGTCTTTTGGCCCTGCAGCTTTGGGCCCCGGCCCTGCGCCGCGGCATCGGGAGGTTCGCCCTGGTCGTCACGGCAGTAGTGGGACTGGCTGCGCTGAATTCAATCGGGATCAACCGGGACAGTCTATCGGTCGGCCTGCCGGTCATGGCGGCCGGGGCCCTGCTCTGGTCCATGGCGGCCATCCTGATCGGCGGGTGCATCTGGGGGTTCTGGAGCGTCTTTCCGCCGGCCCATCGGGGAAAGGAAACCGCTTCCTGGCATACGGAGGCAGCGCCTCGAAGATTCCCCGCCAGGGGGAAGGCCACGGTCGCCCTGGTCTCGATTCTGCTCGTTCTCCTCTATTCCCTTGCCGCCGGTCTCCTGACCGCCGGCTGGGCCCAGCTCCATGGAGGCCCCACGGAGGGCGACGAGCGGTACCGGAACAGCGAGCCCGTCGGCGGGCCGTTCAATGCCAGCATAGAGAGGTGGCAGCACTACGACGGGATGATATGGTATGATTTCTACAAGATCGTCTACTACATGGACGGTCAGATGATCGAGGGGGCCTACGACCTGTCCCTCTGGCCGGCGCTGGAGTGGATAAAGTCGAACACGACCGTCAACGCGACGGTCCTGTCATGGTGGGACTACGGCCACATGATACGCGGGTACACCGGCCGGAGCGGAGTGATATACTATCCATCCAGGAGCCTTCTGAACACCGTGGCGGACAGGTCGTCCGTCAGGCATTTCGAGCCAGAGGAGAAGGTCCGGCAGGTCGCCGGCACGCTCCTGTCCGACAATGATTCGGAGGTGAAGGGATACGCCACCGGGTTTGGCGCCAGGTACATCCTTGTGACCCGTTCCGACGCCGACGGCAAGGCTTGGGCGATATTACAGGGAGCCGGCCTCGACCAATCGACGTACATCAAGGATTCCGGCGGCGGGCACATGGTTCCGACGGAGAAGGGCAAGGAATTGTGGCTGTTCCGCATCTGGGACGGCAAGGGGATCGAAGGCATGAACGTGGTCTTCGAGGATGTCAACAACGTCATCGTCGAGGTGCCCTGAAAAGGACCGGTCGGGAGGGCGGTGGGATTGGACGAAATGGACGATTTCCGCCAGAAGCTGCGAAGGGAACTGCGGACCGGCCTCATATCGATTCTGCTGATGGACGTCATCGACCGGGCCGGCGACGAGGGCTACGGCTATGCCATCATCCGGCGCCTCGAGGAATACAGCGACGGCGTCTTCCGGTTCAAGGAGGGGACCATCTACCCCATCCTCCACTCGCTCCTGCGGCAGGGGCTGGTCGCGACCGAGTGGAGGGAGAGCCCTGCGGGGCCGGCCCGGAAGTGCTACCGTCTCACCGGGCTGGGCAAGAGGGCCCTCCAGGCGGGGCTGGAGGAGTGGGGCGAGATGAACGCCGTGGCCGGAAAGCTCCTGGCCAAGAAGGGGGAGAGGAAATGAGCGATGATGCAGCGACGACGGGTGCGGTGCTCGAAAGAGAGGCAAGGGCCAAGCTTGACGATTACCTCAAATGGATAAGGAAGGACCTCAAGGAGGTGGATGGCGGGGAGAGGAACGCCATCCTGTTGGAGGTCGAGGGAGCCATCCGGGAGAAGCTGGAGATACTCGCCACGGGAAAAGGGGCGGGAAAAGTCGATGGCGGGATGGTGGACAATGTCCTGGACGCGTTCGGGAGCCCGTCCGAGGTGGCCAGGGAGTACACCGGGGTCGCCCGGGTGGTGCCGGGCCGCGCCCTGAAAGCGTTCATGGCCATGGAGGCCATCTTCGCGGTCGTACTGGGCGGGGCCGGCGCAAAGCTTCTTTGGGAGGAATGGGACAATACCTCCCGGGGCTGGGGGACGGACCCGGCCGGGGTCATCTGGGGGGCGTTCTGGCTCGTGTTGATGGGCACCATGCTCGCTTCCCTGTGGCTGCAGTCCAGGAAACGGGAGCGTGTACTGGAGCTCGGGCCGTTCACGTTGATCACGCTTTTGGCATTCGGGCTCTGCGGGCTCGTGATTCTGAGCGACTTCAGGTGGCAGCTCGCCTGGTATTTCGGGGTGGATGACCAATACATCCAGGACCTGCTGCTGGCGGCGCTGACCGTCACAATGATCGTGATGGCCCTGGCGGGGACATGGTTGATATGGAGGTTCGCGCGCGCGATGCGTTCAAGCGAGCGCCAGACGCTTCTCCCCGCCCGGGGACGGTTCTCAAGGGGCGGCAAGCTCTTCATTGCCGTCTCATCGGTTCTGCTGATATCGATCTTCGTGGCCGGCAATCATACCTGGTTGTACAATCCATATTCCCTTGACAGGCCGGAAAAAGGGGACGAGCGCTTCATAATGAGCCAGCCCATCGGCGGGCCCTACAACGCCACGGTGCAGAAGGTCGACTACTTCGACGGCGAAAGCTGGGTGTCCGCCAACAAGATAATCTACACGGTCGACGGGAAGGAGGTGGAGGGGTGGTTCGGCCTGGACCCGGTCAAGGCGATGGACTGGATGAGGGACAACACGCCGGAGAACGCCACGATAGTCGCCTGGTGGGACCAGAGCATATGCATCCGCGGCTACACCGGCCGGAACTGCACCATTTATTACCCTTCCGACAACCTGATGCACACCGTGTGGGACCCGAGCACTGTCAAAGGTCGCGAGCCATACGAGAAGGTCCGCCTGACCGCCCTCGTGTACATGGCCGAGAACGCCTCCCAGCTGAGAGCCGCCACGGAGACGGTCGGGGCGCATTACATCTACGTGAACTGGCAATACTCAAGCGGGATCGCCTACGCGCTTCTCCAGGGCGCGGGAAAGGACGTGAGCCGCTATCTGGACACGAACCTCATGAACACCCAGGGCCGCTATCTTCCGACGCCCGCCGGAGAGAACCTGTTCCTGTTCAAGGTATGGAAAGGCGACTTCGAGGGCGCCCGCATAGTCTACCGCGATATTGACAACCTGGTGGTCGAGGTGGACTAGAAAAAAAGGCAGCAGGGCAGCAAGGCAGCAAGGGGAGGAATCGGGGCAGCAAGGCAGCAAGGGGAGGAATCGGGGCAACAAGGCAGGAAGGAAGAAAGGGGGACGGCCTTTTGTCCCTTCCAGCCTTCATACCTCCCCTTGCTGCCTTGCTGCCTTTCTGCCTTGCTGCCTTTCTGCCTTCCCTTGCTGCCTTGCTGCCTTTCTGCCTTCCCTTGCTGCCTTGCTGCCTTCCTGCCTTCCCTTGCTGCCTTGCTGCCTTTCTGCCTTCCCTTGCTGCCTTGCTGCCTTGCTCCCTTGCTGCCTTATTTTATCCGATATCTCAATATCGCCGCCATCCCGCCGAAGGCGTTGAGAAGCGTCTTCCCCTCGTTCGAATCGGCCGAGATGAGGGAGACCTTGGTCCCCACCTGCTCGGCGGCCTTGTACAGCTGGTCGACGACGTCTTCCGGATCCTCCTCCGAGACGAGCTCGGTCCCGCACCTGGGGCAGGGGGCGGGCCTGAACTCGTCCTCCGCCTGCGTGACCTCCCCGGTGAAGCCGCAGTTCTGGTTGGGGCAGCGGGCTGTGTAGCGGTACTTGCGCAGCCCCTCCGAGAGCAGCAGGGTGTCGACCGCGCCCAGATTGAGCGCCTCGCGGACCTCCCGCTCGCCGTACGCGGCCAGTCCCCCGTCGGGCCGGGCGACCTCCCGCATGAAGCGGTCCACGAGCTTCTTCTCCTTCATGAGCCCGATGTCCTTGAGGAGGTCTCCGGCGTTCTCCACGAGCTCCTTGAGGCCTGATTCGTCCGTGTAGCCCACGTCGAAGAACCCCAGGACCTTCCCGCGCAGCTCATAGTGGATGTATTCGTGCTCGGTGATGACGTTCTTCGTCGAGCCGGGGCCCCCGATGATTATGCCCTGCAGGCGATGGTCGCCGAGGAAGGCCGAGTTTATCCGCTCTCCGATCTTTATGAAGAACTTGTCCGCCGCGTCCTCTATCAGCCGCTCGAAGCGCCGGCTGGACTGGCCGCCCATGCGGTGCTTGCTCGGGACCTGCGACTCGAAGCTGTCGACGACCTCTATGCGCTTGCCGTTGAGGCGCCCGATCGTCGCCTCCTTGCGGTCCATCACGACCAGGCCCCAGACCTCCTTCTCTGCGAGCATCGCCTCGAGGGGCTCAAGGTAGAATTTGGAATCGCAACGGTAGAGGAAGGTGCCTATCGGCTCGGGGGGCTCGATGACAATGGTCACGCTCTTCTCCTTGTTCCCGGGGAGCGCCTCGGTGCCGACGAACAGCACCACGCCATTCTCCGGGGGGACGCGGTACACCTTAATGCGGTTGAGTATGGAGGCGATGGCGGCCATGACGTTCTTGCGGGTGCTCTGGGACTTGATGTTCGATGACTGGGCGTACTCCCCGCGCAGGTAGTTCGAGACGTCCGATATCTGCCTCGAGGGCGGCACATAGAGGGACACCAGCTCGGTGGCCTTGCCTTCGATGGACTGCACCTGCTCGAGCTTGCGCCGGAACTCGTAGCGCGCGAGAGCCGTTGAATCGTTTTTGTCCTCTGCCATGCCATCCCCTGGACGGAGCGACCGCTGCTCCGACTGCTAGAACGAGCCTGCTTTCCCGGCCTGGCCGGTCGAGGTCACGAAAGGGTATTGTCCGCCCCGGCTAATAAGCATTGCCCAACGGCGCGCCAGATCATTCGCGGGAGCGGGGCCCTGCGGGAGGGCCCCTTTCCGTCGCGGGATGTGTTTCGGGCGGGCCGGTGCCGGGGGAAGGCGCCTCCGGGGGCTTTCCGAGATCCGATGGTAGCCGGGCCTCCGACAGGCGGGTGTCCGGCGAAGGCAGCATCTCCGGTATGGATGGGTCCAGCGAGCCGTCGGGCGGCCCGTCGTAGGCGGGGGATCCCGGGCGACCTCCATTCGGTCGCCGGCCGCGCCTTTTCATCAGCAACCAGCCTCCTGCGGCAGCCACCACCACCACGACCGCCACGATCGCGATCATCGGCGTGATGTCGGTATCTTGCGCAGCGGCCCGGTTCTCCACCTGGAACTCCACGAACGCCGTCTTGGAGTACTTCACGCCGTCGTAGGAGCGGGCGCTCAGGTTGTGGAGGCCGTTCTTGAGCCCCCTCGTGTCGATGACCGTGCCCCAGCTCAGGGTGCCGTTGGCGGCGGACCACGGCCCCCCGTCGACGCTCACCTCGACCAGCGTGATGGATTGCCCCGCCTTCGGGTGGGAGGCGGTCCCGGCCACCGATATGCTCCCCTTCACGACCTTCTGGGGCGTGGGCTCGATTATCGACACCAGGGGCGTGGGGATGCTGACGCGCACCGACATCGACACTGCCGCCGGGAAGGCTTCGACGTTGCCCGCCGCGTCAGACGCCCTGGCACGGAAGCTGTAGGAGCTCCCGTCCCTTCCGGCGAACGCGGCGGTGGTCAGGTTGGTCCCGGCGAGCCAGCCGGTCCACGGCCCCCCGTCCTCCGTGTACTCGACGTCGAAGGACCGGATCCCGCTCAGCGCGTCCGACGAGGTCCAGCTGACCGCAAACTCCGGAGTCTCGGAGAAGGCCGGTATCCTGAGCAGGGATGTCGCCGGCGCCGTGGTGTCCAGTACGATGGAGGATTCGACCGGGTTGCCGGTGTTCCCGGCGCGGTCGCGCAACCGGACATGGACCGTCTTCGGGCCGTCGCCGATCGACAGGTTGTACTCCCGCCGGGCGTGGAACGGCTCCCAGTTGGTCCATACGGCCGCGTCAATGCTGAAGGACATCTCGCCCGGACCGCTGCCGGGCGCCGGATCCGTCTGCGATATGTCCAGGACCACCTGGTTGCGGTTTGTGTAGGCGCTCCCGTTTTCGATTCTGAGGGCGGTGACCGTCGGGGGAGTGGTGTCCAAGAGGATGCTGGCCATCGCTGCCGGTCCCGTGTTGTTCACCCGGTCGCGCACCTCGACCGAGATGTTCCACAGGCGGTCCTGGCCGACGAGGTCGACCGTGAGATTGCCGCGGAAGGCCTCCCAGGCGGTCCAGGGGCCCCCCTCGACCAGGTACCGGAGGCCCGCCAGGCCGGACCCGTCCTCCGCGTCGGAGGCATTGACCCGGAGCCGCACCTTCCGGTAGGAGGTGAACGCTGCACCTTCGTTGATGGTGAGGGACTCGATGGAGGGGGGATTGGAGTCGATGCCGAAGGTCGATATGGAGCTCCAGGGGCTGGCGTCACCGGCCCCGTTCCAGGCGCGGACGCGCCAGTAGTATGTGCCGTCCGGCAGCGGCTCCCCGGCGGTGAGGTTCCGGTCGCGCGAGCTCTCGGTGGTGTCCAGGAGCGGCGAGGACATGTCCGGCGAGTCGTCGAGCTGGAGCTGGTAGGCCGACTGGGTCGAGGGCACGGAGTCGGTCTCGAAGCTCCAGACGAACTCCGGCAGCGACAGGTTGCTCCAGCCACGGTCCGCCGGTGAAAGGAGAACGGGAGCGAAAGGGCCCTGCCCGGGGCTCTCGGCGTAGCCGATCTGCGCAAGCCAGGTCCCGTTGGCGCCGGTGTACCACATTCGCATGTCCCGCCCGTCATAGAGGACCACCGGGCAGAGGTTGTTGGGAGACTCCCACTGGGTGCTCGCCGGCATGAGCGGGTTGAACGGGTACTTCGCCCAGCTCTCGCCGTCGGTCGAGCTGGCGTAGCATATCCTTTCGACCTGGCCGTTGGAGGCACTGTACCACATCCGGTACTCGGCCGACACGCGGATGATGCAGGGGGAGTGGACCCGGGCCGATTCCCAGGGCACCTCCTGGACCAGGACGGGGTTGCCGTCGTATCTATCCCATCGCAACCCGTCCGGCGAGACGGCCAGGCCGATGCGGACATCGTCGCCGTTCCCCCCGGAGTACCACATCTTGAAAACCAGCCCGTCGCGCAGAACGCACACCGATTTCAAGCTGATGTCCCAGGATCCCGTCTGGCCCGCGGGAAGCACCGGATTGGAAACATGTTCGGTCCACACCGTCCCGTCCCGCGAGGTGGCATACCGCACCCCGCCCTCGCCGCAGTACCACATCTTCCAGTCCGCCCCGTCCTTCATGACGCTGGCGTTGGCACCGCTGGACACGACCGGGTTGGCGGCGGACCTCGTGAACGTCTTGCCGTCGGAGGAGGTCGCCAGGCCGATCCTCTGGACGGTGCCAAAGATCCCCGTATAGTAGAGATAGTACCTCCCATCCGAGCGGACGACCGACGTGGAGAAGACCTGCTTCGAATCGAAAGCGCCGGCTGGTCCCGTCCGGAGGACCGGATTCCCGGAGTACTTGATCCAGGTCGTGGGAGAGGCCTCCGCGGAGGCGGCTTGGGCATCGCCCGGGACCAGGGTGAGGGCAACAAGCAGGATGGCCGGTGCCAGCATGGAGACACCAATGAGGGTGGTCGCGACCGGGCGGGAACGCTTGGGCATCTTTCGGACCCCGTGGTGTATATCGGGCAGGCTCGTAATATCCTTTACCCCCCGCTCGTTGAGAAATCGCACCGCAAAGGTTATTTCACCCAAGTCCCTCCCCAGACTCGTGACAGTCTACTGGGAGCGCGCGGCGGGCATAAAGAACTACCTCCGGATGAAGGGGCTGGAGCAGCGCGGCTCCTCTATTCCACCGATGTTCGACAAGCTCACGGGGGACCTTGCCCGGGATATAGAGAAGGCCAGGAAGGAGTACCCGGTGGATTTCGCGCCCGAAATCGAGCTCTACCTCCATCCCGGCGTGGTGCACCAGATGAAGGAGGAGGTCCAGGCCGCCCTCGACGACCGCTGCGAGCGGATCTGGGTGATCCTCAGCGACGCGACGCGAGAAGGGGAAAGGCTCCTTCTCAAGGCCAAGGAGCTCGTGACCTTCAAGGAGCTCCAGAAGCACGTCGGCGACGTGAAACGCAACGGCAGCTCGATAGATGCGAAGCGGATAGTGTTCTACTTCGCCCACCTTCCGATAAAGGGGGTTTGGGCACTGGTGCACTCCCACGTGGACGCCGCGCCCTTCCCGACCGGCCCGGACATCTCCCACCTGCCCCTTGGATGGATAGGCATCACCGCCTCCGTCTGGAACGGCCGGTTCTACATCATCCCCTACAGGAGCGATTCTTACGAGTACAAGGGAACGGCACCTTCGCGGGAATATTTCCGGACCTTCGTTCTCAATCTGAAAGGACAGAAGCACCGCGGTTGGTACGAGGCCGAGCTGCCGCAACAATGATAGCTTCCGGCACCATTATCCAGGGCCGGAAGCATCAATCGCCACAGCCCCGTGGTGTAACGGAAGCATCCTGGCCTTTGGAGCCAGTGGAGGGGGTTCGAATCCTCCCGGGGCTACTGCGCCAATGGGCGGCCGGAAGGCCGCCCCCCGGGTTAGGACCATCACGGTTTTAGGAAAGTGCCGAGTGGTCGATTGGCAGCCTTTCTCCCCGATGTAGGCAAAGGAATATCCGCCTTGAACACGTCCTGAGCCGGAATCGACTTGGAGATGCGCTCCGCCGAGCATGCGACGGGAACAGCTCTGGAGGCGTGCCGGAAGCGGGACTTCCCGGAACGGTCGTTTCAGGGATATCAGACGAGTTGCTCGGGACTGCTCCGGACCTTCAGGCTGAGGGCCCGGTTCATACGGTTCATGAAATGGGCCATGGACCGTCGGCTCGTCGCAGATATCCATGGCCTGTTGCTGCTCAGGGCGCTCATCCCATTTGTATGCTCTATATGCCAGCCGGTCACGAAGCCTTGTACCCGGCGTCCTCCACGGCCTTTGCCATCTGCGCCCTGGTGACTGCGCCCGCTTCGTAAACCACCGTTGCCGTCTGCTTCCCCAGGTCGACCGTGGCACTCTTGACGCCCTTGAGGCCCGAAAGCGCCTTCTCGACATGCATCTTGCAATGCCCGCAGGTCATCCCCTCGACCTTGAGGACCAGCTCGTCGCCCTTGGGTTTTCCAAACAGCCCCATTTGCCCACCGCGCGCGTCCAGGTGCTGCGAAGATATATCCTTTTTGGATTGGATGCGGCCGGAACGGGCCGGTGCCCCGGAGAACGCCCGGGCGCTACTGCCGCTCGTCGTCGTCGACGGTCTCGATCTCCTCGAAGCTGTCGGATTCGCCTATCTCCTCGAAGCTCTCCATCTCCTCGGCCGGCTCGGGTGCCGGTGGGGGAGCGGGCTTCTGCGGCGACCTGGCGGCCGGCGGGGGGGCGCGGGCGGCGGGCCGGGGTGGCGGGGGTGCGGGCTCCGGCTCGCCGGCGGCGATCTCCTCGAGCTCGGCCATCCCGTCCTCGGCGGGCGGCGGGGGCGGGGCGGGGGCTGCCCGGGCGGGGGCGCGCCTGGGCGGCGGCGGGGCCTTCTCGGCCTCCTCCACGTCCGAGACCTCCTCTGCGGCGGCCGTGGCTCCCTCCACCCTGCCCTCAAGGAGCCCCAGGTTCTCCCGGAGCTTCTGGCTGTACTCGCTTTCGGGCCTGAGCTCCAGGGCCTTCTTGTAGTGGGATATGGCGTCCTCGTTCTTGCCCAGCTTCTTGAGGGCGACGCCCTTGTTGTAGTAGGCCTTGTCGATGCGCGGGTCGATGTCGATGGCCTTGTCGTAGCAGGAGATGGCCTCGTCGTAGCGTCCCAGCTTGTCGAGGGCGCAGCCCATGTTGACCCAGGCCATTGCGTTGTCCATCTTGAACTCCAGCGACTTGTTGTAGCAGGCGATGGCCTCCTCGGTCTTGTCGAGCTTCCGCAGGGCGACGCCCTTGTTGTACCAGGCCTTGTCGCTTTGGGCCCGGATCTCGATGGCCTTGTCGTAGCAGGCGATGGCCTTGTCGTACTTTCCGAGGCGGTCCAGGGCAAAGCCGATGTTCACCCAGACCTTGTCGTTGTCCTTGTTCCTCTTGAGCGCCTCGTTGTAGCAGCTTATGGCCTCCTCGATCTTGCCCTGGCGGCGGAGGAGCACGCCCTTGTTGTACCAGGCCTTGTCGTTTTCGGGCTTGAGCTCGATGACCCGGTCGAAGCACTGGATGGCGGTGTTCATGTCGCCTTCGGCCAGGGCCTTTTCGGCCTTCTGGAGCCACTCGATTTCGGTGACCATGACAAATCACTCCGAGGACGTCTCCTAGAAAAGGGTGTAGGAGTATATAGTTTTCGTATATAACGGCAGCGGGCGGCAGTGGGGCATCAGGCAGCGGGCAGGGTGCAGGGTGCTGGGTGCGGGGGACTTGCTCGGTTCCCTTCCTGCACCCCGCGCCCTGCCCGCTGCCCGCTCCCTGCCCCCCGTCGCTTTCTTCAGTGCTTTCCCGGCGGAACCCAGAGGGCCGACCTCTCCCGAAGGCGCGCGGCAATCCCGATGGCCACGATGATCACGCCGGCTATCCCGATAGCCGGGAAGCAGAGGATGCTGACCGGCACGTACAATACCTCGCTGGGTGTGAAGACGAAGACCAGGACCTGTGTCACCGCCATACCGTACGCCACGGTCCCCACGACATACTTCCTGCTGGAGAGCCTGGTCCTCAGCCACTCGCCCATCGAGATGACCACTATCAGCGGGACGAAGAGCCCGAGGAAGAGGACCAGGAACCAGTACTCGACCCCGGAGAAGGCCGAGGCCAGCGTGTACATCCCGAAGACGCCGACCATGCCGATTATGTACAATACGAACCAGGCCACCCACAGCGGGCTTCTCCTGTACCCGCGCTCTATGATGCCCTTGAACATCATCCCCAGGGCGACCGGCCCCACGAAGATCCCCAGGAGGATGAGGCCGAGCAACGGCTGCGGGACATCGTATTCGGGGTCGTAGGCGCTCCGGAGCAAATAGTAGGCCAGGGAGGGCGCCAGCGGCTTGATCGCCCTAAGCATGTCGGCGCGCTCGTATTGCGCGCGCAGCTCGGCGTCGGTGGGCCGGCGGAAGTCCTCCGCTCTCAGGACGACGTCTTTGACCGACTCGGGCTCGTAATAGTGAACCTGCATGTCCCCGGAGAGATGGGCGGCGAACGCGCTGCGGCTGAAAAGCGCTCCAAGGGGTGCGCACACGCGCCCAAGCTCCGTTTCGGAGAACTCGAGGTACTCGTCGATTCCCCCGGTGAACCTCGTGCCGCTCGAATAATACCTGCCCTCGCGGACGACCCCGTCGGCCACGAGGAAGACCGATATCTGGTTGCGCGCCGTGTACTGATCTGGGAGGGTGTCGTAGGTTATCTTCAGCGGATAATACAGGTAGCTCGTGTTGAAAAGGTAAACGAGTGGCTCGGCCGTCCTCTTGTCGGCGGACAGGGTCACCACATCGAACACGAAGTAGGGGATGCCCCTGTTCAGGTGTTCCCCCACGCTCCGGTTGAGCCGCTCGTCGATGGATAGATCGGACACGCCCTGCGAGGCTGCGAAGCTTTGGGCCCACTGGAGGAAATGGGCCTGGCTTTCGATCCTGACCACGGTGATGTCGTGCACGCCGACGGAAGCGGAGAACACGATGCTTATCCCCTGGAACTCCCCGACAGAGTCACCGCCAAGGCCGGCGGTCCTTTCGCCCGTCCCCGAATCCGGGCTCACATCCAACCTCTTCATCTTCTCGTTATAAAGCTTGACCATCGTCGTGAAGGAGCTGGTGTTTCCCGTCTGGATGTCGTACGGGGCTGATGGCAGTGGCAGCATCTCCATGAGCCGCCCCGGCCGGGGGGAGCGAAGATCGGTGCTCAGGACGAGGCACTCCTTCTCACCGTTCCAGCCGACGATGGCGTTCTGGGCGCTCTCTTCGAAAACGACCTCGCGGTCCAGGGGGATGCCACCCCTGTCCGCCAGCGCCGTGAATGCCAGCACGGATGGAACAAGAAAGAGCGCGAGGGCCAGGCCGGCCACCACCCGGGCGTTCATGCTCGAAACATTGGTTTGACTGATATTTATGCCTTGCTTCAGACGACGGGCCGCGGTCAAAGGACCGGCAGCCTCCACATGGTTTTCAGAAGGCGCGGCGGCAGGAGGTCGATTTGTCAACATCCGAGAGATAGCTTATATATACAATATATAAAATAAACCTGCTGTGTTGCATAATCTTCCGGGTAAATAGGATATCCGTGGAAAGGGCTCACACTTCTCCATACCTCTTTATGATGCGATATGCCCAGACCTTGCTTTTTGCCTCCTGAACAAGGCCGACCTCGCT
>VGTL01000058.1 GCA_016874675.1 Methanobacteriota archaeon
TAGGTTCCGTCCACTCTACCTTCCATTCGAGCTGGCTCTTAGGCATATTCCAGTCCCCTGGGGTGTCTCGACAACACGCGAAGGGGTCTTGGATTGCTTAAGAGCTAGCCGACTTTGATACGGGACTAAACTATTGATATACGACCGGGCCCCAGACAGACGTTTCCGATGGGCGGCGACGTGGTCTCGATGGGTTGCGAGATAGCGGTCTCCCATTTCATAGACCAGGACCAGGCCGAAAAACAGATAGAGGTGGCGGCCGAGCATATGAAGGCCGAGGAGGCCCGGGGCCGGCCGTCGGCGTCGGCGAGAAGGCTGCTCGTTGAGGCCCGGGAGCTTCTCGAGGCGGGGCTCTTCACGAGGGCGTTCCTGCTCGCGGTCCGCGCCCGCGGGATGGCGCTCGAGACCGTCGGCTAGCCGGTTTTATACAAGTATATATAGGTTTCATCCCATATCCGCTACCACACCGGGAGGGCTTGGGTTTGGATCGCGTGGAGTCGGGGATACCTGGCCTGGATGAGATGATCGAGGGGGGCTTCCCGCTCCCGTCCAGCATTCTGGTCGCGGGGGAGCCCGGCACCGGGAAGACCACGATGTGCGTGCAGAGCCTCTTCCACGGCGCCAAGTCGGGCGAGACCGGGATGTACCTCACCGGGATATCGGAGCCCAACTGGGTGGTGCAGAAGTTCTTGTCAAGCTTCTCGTTCTTCGACCAGTCCCTGGTGGAGATGGGGCGGGTGGTGTTCATCGACATGGGGGACGCGATGAGGCGGAACCCGGACGACGTCCTCAACGCCCTGAAGGGCGAGGTGGAGCGCTACAGCCCCAACCGCCTGGTGCTGGACCCGATTACCGTGATGCGCATCGCCTTCGACAGCCAGAAGCGCTACCGGGAGTTCCTGCACGACTTCACGACCTTCATGAAGGCCTTCAACTGCATAACCTTCCTCACGTCGGAGATGAGCTACGCCGACATACCGCACTCGCTGGAGGGGTACATGGCCGACTCGATTCTGGTGTTCTCCTACCCGAAGGAGGAGAACGCCCGGCGCAAGTACCTGGAGGTGCTCAAGATGAGGGGCACCAAGCACCTCACGGGCGAGCAGGCCGTGGACATAAACCAGGCCGGCGTGACGATACAGCCGGGGTTGAGGTAGGAAAGGAAGGCGCAGGGCGCAGGGCGCAAGGGACGGAGGCGCAGGGCGCAGGGCGCAAGGGACGATGGTGAGGGGGCATGGAACGAGGCCGATGGGAGGGAGGCGCAGGGGCCGATGCTGAAGGCCCGTCCGTGAACGGACCGACGGGATTTTGCCCCCCTTGCCCCTTGCGCCTTCCCCCCTGCGCCTTCGCCCTTGCGCCTCGCGCCTTGCGCCCCGCGCCTCCTCACCGATAGCGAGGGCATCCATGTTCAAGCTGGGCATAAGGCTCTTCGACGACAAGCTCAGGGAGCTTCCCGAGCCCTGCTCACTGCTCTTCATCAGCTCCCCCGGCATCGACCCGGTGCCCGTCGCGATCTCCACGCTGTGCAACGTCTCCCGGGACCAGGGAAAGGCGATCTACGTCGTCAACAACAAGCCCCCCGCCTCGGTGCGCCGGGAGGCCGGGCTCCTGGGATTCGACCTGCCTCGGCTTTCGGAGGCCGGCCGGTTCGTCATGGTCGACTCCTACTCGGGGTTCTCCGGCCAGCCCTCCGACGAGAAGCACGTCGTCGGGGACCCGTCGTCGGCGGACCGGATACTCGGGTGCCTGGAGGGCGCCGGCCTGGACCGGACCTTCATTCTGCTAGACAGCCTCTCGTCGTTCATGGACATGCACGAGAAGGGGCTGGACGACTTCCTCGGGCTCGTCGCCGCCCTCAAGAAGAGGGCGACGGTGATGGTCCTGTTCTCCACCTGGGGCTACGACCCGGACTGCGTGAAGAGGGTGAAGTCCGGTTTCGACGCGGTGCTCTCGCTGCGGCCGGTGGAGGAGGCCTCGCTCTTGCGCCAGTTCCTGTTCGCCGAGCGCATCGGCGAGACCCACTACGAGAAGCTGGCCGTCCCGATAAAGATACTCCGGCCCGGCGGCCTCAGGGTCTACTTCCCCAAGGTGCTCATCACCGGCCCGCACCGCTCCGGCAAGTCCACCATGGTCCGGGCGATGTCGGCGTCCGCCGTGTCCGTGGACCGGATGGGAACTACGGTGGCCATGGACTACGGCTACCTCGACCACAAGGGCTTCGCCTGCGACCTTGTCGGCACGCCCGGCCAGGAGCTCTTCGACCCGATACTGGGCATCCTCGCCGAGGAGGCCGTGGCCGTGGTCCTCGTGGTCAACGCCACCGACCCCAGGACCTTCGAGCGCGCCCGCGCGATGCTTCAGCGCACCCATGCACGCTCGATGCCGCTCCTCGTGGCCGCCAACTACTCCGACGGGGACGACGCGCTCTCGCCGGAGGAGGTCCGCCGGCAGCTGGAGCTGCCGGAGGACGTGCCTGTCGTACCGACCGTGGCCATCGACCGGAAGGGCGTGCCGGAGCTCCAGGACGCCCTCATCAACAAGCTGATGGGAGTGGCCGAGGCCGAGTCCAGGAAGGAGGAGGGAGGCAAATGATCGCGCCAAGGTCCAAGACCGGGATAGACGGGATCGATGCGGCATTGGACGGAGGCGTCCGCAGCGGCTCGTTCTGCATCATCTCAGGGCCGTCGCTCTCCGGGCGGGAGCTTTTGGCCCAGCAGTTCTTCTTCGCCGGCCTCTCGTCCGAGGAGGCGGGCACCTTCCTCACGACCAAGGAGTTCATGGGCGACGTTGTCGGCCAGATGGCCGAGCGTGGCATGGAACTTTCGAGGTTCCCCGGCAGGCACGTCTTCATCGACTCGTACTCGCCGCAGTCCGACCCGTCGCTTCAGGACACGCCCGAGGTCAAGTACGTCGCGTCCGTGGCGGACTTCGCCAAGCTCAGCAACACGATAATCACCGCGATGACCGAGTTCACCTCCAGGGGCATCTTCCAGCAGAGGCTGGTGGTCGACTCGATAGACACGGTCCTGATGTACGTGTCCGCGGCGGGCGTGTACCGCTTCCTGTCCTACCTGCGGGCCAAGGTCAAGGGCCTGAAGGCGGTGAGCTTCCTGCTCATCCAGCCCGACCTGCACGAGGAGAAGGACGTCAAGACCATCATGCAGCTTGCCGACGTCCTCATCGAGATGGACCCAAACAGCGGCATCCTCTCGGTGGCGCAGACCGGCAGCCCCAAGCAGACCTTCCGCTACCGCATAGGGGACAAGGGGATAGAGGTGTGGAAGGGGGAATAGGGGAAGGCGCAGGGCGCAGGGCGCAAGGGGGAAAGGCAGGAAGGCAGAAAGGGAGCAAGGGAAGGCAGCAAGGCAGCAAGGCAGCAAGGCAACAAGGGGACGACGGGTCGTTCCATACCCCCTGCTGCCTTGCTGCCTTGCTGCCTTGCTGCCTTGCTGCCTTGCTGCCTTGCTGCCTTGCTGCCTTGCTGCCTTGCTGCCTTGCTGCCTTGCTGCCTTGCTGCCTTGCTGCCTTGCTGCCTTGCTGCCTTGCTGCCTCCCCCTTGACCCTTGCGCCTTGCGCCCTGCGCCCTGCGCCTTTTCCCTATCTCACGGCTCCGGCCGCTCGAACTTCTTCGAGAGCATGAGCTGGTTTATCATCTGGCTGGCGCTGAAGAGCATGAGCTGGCGCATCCACTGGGACGCCTCGGGCGAGTACACTATCTCCTGCACGATGTCGGGGGCGACCTGGTGGAGCTTGTCCTCCTCGTCGATGAAGAAGGCCATCCCCTCAGTGAAGAGCACGACCGCGTCCTTGTAGACCCTCTGGCCGGGCGTGGGCGACTTCTTGCTGTTCTCCTCGCGCAGGACGAGCCTCTCGGCGCGCAGGTACTTGGTCAGCAGGAGCTCCGGGTTCTTGCGCACCTCGTCGAGTATCTTGTCCAATCCGTCGGGCATGATGCACTACCGCGTTACGGTAGACAGAGGTCCTATTTATGGGTTTTGCGCAAACCTCACTCCCCGGACCTTATCATCGTGAGGAGCATCTTGAAGCGCCTCGTCGCCTGCAGGGCGTGGGGCTTCCCGGCCGGAAGGATGATGAGGTCGTCCTTCCTGACCTTCTGAGGGACGCCGGAGATGGTTATTTCGGCCTCCCCGTCCAGGATGTGGACCAGCGCGTCGAATGGCGCGGTGTGCTCGCTCAACCCCTGGCCCCGGTCGAACGCGAAAAGGGTCACGGTGCCCGTCTTCCGGCGGATAATCTCCCGGCTGACGATGGCCCCCTTCTGGTAGCCCACGAGGTCCGACGAGGGCGCCGCCTGCGCCACGATGTGGTCCTTTTTTCCGGTGTCCTTCTTCGCCATTGGCCGCCTCTCCCGGCCCGCCCAACGCGCCGCCGCCATATCAACCCTGGCACGAATCACGTGCATGATTGGGGGAAAGCTTGATGTGCGGAGTGGGGATTCACGCACCCTTGGAGGCAGACAGATGGTATCCGTCATGAAGGATGGGGAGACCGCGCCGGACTTTGCGCCCGACGACCAGGACGGGAAGGCCTTCCGCCTGGCCGACCTGAGGGGCCGGAACGTGCTCCTTTCGTTCCACCCGCTGGCCTGGACGGGCGTGTGCACGAAGCAGATGAAGTCTCTGGAGAGGAAGCAATCCGAGTTCAGGAAGCTTGGCACGGTGGCGGTCGGTGTCAGCGTGGACAGCGTCCCCGCGAAGAAGGCCTGGGCCCGGGACATGGGGGTGCGCAAGACCCGGCTGCTTTCGGACTTCTGGCCCCACGGAGGGCTCGCCGAGAAGCTGGGCGTGTTCCTTCCGGAGGACTGAGCATGGATGTCGTCGAGGCGATAGAGAAGCGGAGGGCCTACCGGTCGCTTGACCCGGTGGAGATAACCGACGACCTGGTGAAGGAGCTGGCGCGGTGCGCGAACCTGGCGCCCTCCTGCAACAACTTCCAGCCGGCGCGGTTCGTCTTCGTCTACGGCAAGGAGATGCTGGAGAGGATGAAGCCCGCCTTCAACAAGGGCAACGAGTGGTGCACCGCCGCCTCGCTGATGGTCGCGGTGTTCACCGAGAAGAAACTGGACTGCGTGATCAACGACCGGGAGTACTACCTCTTCGACACGGGGATGGAGACCGCCCTGATGATACTCAGGGCCACGGAGATGGGCCTCGTCGCCCACCCCATCGCCGGGTACGAACCGGACATGGTCAAGCAGGTGCTGGGCATCCCAGCGGAATCCACGTTGATAACGGTCGTCCTGCTGGGCAGGAGATCGCAAACGATCAGCCCGGTGCTCTCGCCCAGGCAGGTCGAGAGGGAGGCCCGGCGGCCCGACCGGTTCCCCCTGGAGAGGTTCGCCTTCAAGGACCGGTACGAGGGAAGGTTCGGATGAGCACCGTCCGCCGGCTCCTCGACGGCCCCGACGTTCCGGGCGTGCTCAGGCGGATTGCCGAATCCGGCCCCCCGCCCGGGCCGCCTGTCCGGCCGGACCGCCGGCCGGCAAGGGCAGGGAATGCCGGATTTGCAGATAGCACGATGCGGTGGCGGGGCCGGGGCGCGGGGTTTCCGGGCGCTGAAAAGGGCCCGCGCCCGCGCTCCGGAGCCGTGAATTCCGCAACCTTTCCGAGGGCGATTCACCGTCGGGAAACAAAATGTTAAATACCAAGAACGGGTTTCGCCGGTGAAGTTGAGTACATGCCGGACCTGGCAGCCATGGTGGGCCCGTTCATAGTCCTGCTGCTTCTCACATTCGGGCTCCTGCTCGCGGTGCTGGGCGGGTTCCTGCTGGTGTTCTCGCGGGGCAAGCCCCGGCTCTACGGAGGGACGTTCATCGTGGCCGGGGCCGCGGTGCTCGTCGTGCTCCTGGTGGCGCTCCTGAGAGGGGTGCTGCTGCCGGGGGTGAATGTGATATTCGATGTGCTCATACCGGGCCTGATCTACACGGCCGCGTTCGGGATCGGGGCGATACTGGCGCTCCTGCCCTTCCTGGTGGTGGCGGTCAGGACCTGAACGGTGGCCACCATGGCGGTCGAGATCGACAATGAGAACCTGAGCGCATCCTGCAAGGCGGACACCAGGTGGGCCGCGCTTTCGAAGGAGGCGCGCGAGCGGGGCTTCTTCGTGCCGGTCCAGCCCCTGTCCGACGCGGTGAAGGCGGGGGAGTGGTTGATGGGGGGCCTCCCGTCGATGGGCGCGCTTCGCTACGGGCCCCCGTGCGCGGCGGTGAGGCGGCTCGAGCTCACCACCGGCGCGGGCACCGAAATCCGCACCGGCTTTCCGGCGCTGTCCGACTTCGCCTCCAGCTCGAACCTGAGCGCGCTCTTGCTCGGCTCGGGCGGGGAGCTCGGGAGGCTTTCGGGCGCGACCTTCAAGCTGGTCCCCCTGGGACGGATGCACGCGGTCACGCTGGAGCTGCCGGCCGGCGGGCTCGTTCCCCTCGTCTCTGAGATGCTCTCGAAAGTCCCCGCCCTGTACCACATCGAGTTCGGCGTCCGGCAGGGGCGGGCGGTCCTCCGGGCGATCGTCCAGGGCGAGGAGGCTCTCTGCGCCCTGGCGATGTCGAAGCTCGAGGGGCTCGCGGCCGGGGCGGGCGCCGGAAGGAGCGAGGCCCCCGCGCCCTACCTGGCCGCCTCCGGCGCCGGCGAGTGGCACCTGCCCCTCGGCCTGGTCGGTGGAGCCCTCCCCGAGCTTGCTGCCGCCGCGGAGGTGGCGGGCATCGTCGAGAGGGGCCGCGTCCGGCTGAAGGCGACGCCGCCGGAGGGAATGGTCAAGGCCTGGGCGGAGCAGGGCCACCTGGAGCTTCGCGCCCGCAAGGGGCCCGGGGAGGCCGGTCCGCTCCCGGCCCTCGTGAAGCAGGTGTTCGACCCCCACGGGAGCCTCAACCCGAAAGGCCCCCTCGCCGCCGAGGCCCGGAAGCTCGAGGAGGCCCCGGCGCCCCCGCTCTTCAACCTCCGCCCCCGCATGCCGCCCGAGCAGCAGGAGGAGCTGCGCGAGCTCATCGGGGAGGGCAATGTCACGTTCGACGAGTACGACCGGATGGTGTGCTCCCACGACCTGGCCCCCCTTCCGAGGGAGGTCGAGGTGGTCTTCCGGAGGCTTCCGGACGCCATCGTGCTGGCCCGCAACGCGGAGGACGTCGCGAAGCTGGTGAGGTTCGCCCAGGCCCACGACATACCCCTGGTCCCCCGCGGGGGCGCCTCCTGGGGATTCGGGGGCTGCGTCCCGACGCAGGGGGGCATAGTGGTCGACCTGAGCTTCATGATGGGCATCGAGATCGGGGAGGGCGAGCAGCTCGCGGTCTGCGGGCCCGGCGCGACCTGGAAGCAGGTCATCGACGCCGCCGCCAAGAAGGGGCTGACCGTCGGGGCCTACCCGGGGAGCTACCCCGTGGCCACGGTGGCCGGCTGGCTCAGCACGAACGGAGCCGGCCTCTGCTCCTACCGTTACGGCACGGCCTACGACCAGGTGGCCTGGGTGGAGGCGGTCCTCGCGGACGCCACCGTGGTGAGCACCCGCGACGGGCCTTTCGACCTCACCGCTCTTTTCGCCGGGGCCGAGGGGACGCTGGGCATAATCACGAAGGTTGCGGTGAGGCTGCGCCCGTCGCCCGAGGCCTCGCGGCCGGTCGCCTACGCCGTGGATTCCGTCGAGGCCCTGGTCGGCCCACTGGTGGCGCTCACCCGGAGCCCGCTCGAGGTGCTGCACATCGCGCTCTTCGACGGGGCGCACTTCAGGTACCAAAGGCTCCTCGGGAAGCACGCCCCTGAGATCGGGGGGATGCTCCTCGCCGTCCTCGAGGGGACCGCCGAGAGCGTCGCCGAGGAGGAGCGGCTCCTGGACGCCCTCATGAAAGGCAAGGGGGCGGAGAAGCTCCCCTCTGACGTGGCGGAGCACGAGTGGGAGGAGAGGCTCTACGAGCTGCGGGCGCGCCGGCTGGGGCCGGGCGGGGTGCTCGGTGAGGCCGTGGTTCCCGCCGGGGCCTTCGGCGCCGTGGCCGCCGACATACGCGTGGTCGCCCGGGAGCTTGGCATGCAGACCTCGATAAACGGCGTGGTCGTGGACCGGAACACGGTGGCGCTCATGCCCTACTTCATCACGGACGAGCGGACGATGCTGCGGAGCCTGGGCGGGGCGATGGGCTTCGTGAAGAAGATCGTCGACGCCGGGATGGCGCACGGCGGCCGCCCCTCCGGGCTGGGCATTTTCTTCGCCGGCAACCTGGACAAGATGCACGCCGGGCCGACCGCCGGGCTGATCTCCGACATCAAGGATACGCTGGACCCCCACCACGTGATCAATCCCGGGAAGCACACCGAGATGGGGACGAGGTTCGGCATCCCCATCCCGTCCCTGCTCCTGGACTACGGCATGGCGCTGATGGCGGTCCTCAAGAGGGGGATGCACGACCGGCTGCCGGAGGGCGAGGAGCTCCGGGAGCGCCTCAAGGGGGCCAAGGAATGAGCGGGATGCCCGACATCGAGGTCGACCTCTACGCCTGCCTCCAGTGCGGCTACTGCCGCAACTCCTGCCCGGTCTACTCCGAGCTGGGATGGGAGTCCAACACCCCCCGCGGGAAGCTCTTCATGATGAAGCAGTTCCTCGAGTACACGCCCGTGGACCTGCTCACCGGCGCCAAGGCCAAGCTGGGCCGCAAGTTCTTCGAGTCGCTCTACCGCTCCTGCACCACCTGCGGCGCCTGCCAGGAGGTCTGCCATGTGCAGATCAAGCTCCCCGAGATATGGGAGGAGCTGCGCGAGTGGCTGGTGGACCAGGGCTTCGAGCCCTTCCCGGGCCACCGGGCGATGGCCGGGGGCATAAGGGACCTGCACAACCCGTTCGGCTCTCCCGTCGAGAAACGGCTGGAGTGGGTGGTCGACGAGAAGTTCCCCCAAAACGCCGACATCGTCTACTTCGTCGGGTGCAACATATCCTACAACTTCTTCAAGCTCGCCGCGGCGGCGGTCAGGGTCCTCCAGAAGGCCGGCGTGAACTTCACCGTGATGGGCCCGGACGAGTGGTGCTGCGGGGACCCCCTGGCGCTGACGGGGCAGATGGAGGAGTTCAACGCCCTGGCCAACCACAACATCAAGTCCATCGAGGGCCGGGGGGCCACGCGCATGGTGACCGGGTGCGCCGGGTGCTACCGGACATTCAAGCACATCTACCCCAGGAAGGTCGGGAAGGGCGCCTTCGAGGTGATGCACCTTTCGGAGCTGCTGGAGGAGCTCATCGACGAGGGCAGGCTCAAGCTCGCAAAGCCCGTGAAGGGCAAGTTCATCTACCACGACCCGTGCGAGCTCGCCCGCCTGGGGGGCGTGTTCGAGGCGCCCCGGAAGGTGCTCGAGAGCATCCCCGGCGTGGGCCGGCCGCTCGAGTTCGACAAAAACCGGAGGCTGGGCGTCTGCTGCGGGGGCGGCGGCGGCCTCAAGGCCATCCAGAACGACACCACGTTGCGAATCGGCGGGCGGAGGGTCGAATCCGCGTTCGAGGCCGGCGCCGACAACATCGTCTCCTGCTGCCCGAGCTGCAAGTTCAACATCAACCAGTCCTGCGTCGAGAAGAAGAAGTGGTACAGGGACAACCGCCCCGATGTCAAGTTCCGCATGGAGATGAACGACCTCGTGGAGCTCGTGGCGCGCAGCCTGGCGTGATGCCGCGCTATCGGTGAGGAAGGACGGGTCCGCCGGCCCCCGGCCCTTTCCCCGAGCGCACCAAACGACCCCCCGGGTCCCTTCGTCCTAGTAGAATCCCAAAAGCTTCTTGCAGGTGAGCGCCTTCCGTATCCCTCCCCTGCCGATGAGCACCATCGCCAGGCCGACGAGGGTGTCGGACCACATCCACCAGTCCGAGAGCTTCTTTACGTGAAGGGAGTTGGACAGCACCTCGCCCACCTCCGCCCTCCACAGCCTCTCGTACGCGGCGAGCGGGGCCCGCCCGCCGACGAACGCGGCCGCCGCCCTGCCGGCGGCCCGGCCGCACACCACCGCGATGGGGATGCCGCCCCCGTTGGATGCCATCACCTGGCCGGCGGCGTCGCCGCAGAGCAGCACGTTGCCCCGGACCGTGGAGGGGAGCGGCCCGGAGGCGGGAACGATGCCGCCGCTCTCCCGGACCGGCGCGGCACCTATTCCCCGTTCGGACACGAAGGCGTCGAGCCGGGCGCGGAGCGTCGCGCCCTTCCGCCCCGGGGGAATCCCGAGGCCGATGTTGGCCCCGCCCGCCTTGGGGATGACCCAGGCGTAGCCGCCGGGAGCCACGCGGCCGAAGTACATCTCCACCGCGTCGCCGAACCCGCCCGGCACCGTGTACTGGAAGCACGGGCAGAGCAGCCGGGGCGAGGGAATCCCAAGGCCCCTCCTCACCGTGGAGAGCGGTCCGTCGGCCCCGATTACGACGCGGGCGCGGACTGGCCCGGCGGCCGTCTCGACGATGTCCCCCCGGACGCCCGAAGCGCCCGTCCCGGTGCGGAGCTCGGCCCCGGCCTTCACCGCGAGGTCGGCCAGGTGCCGGTCGTACCTCTCCCGGTCGAGCGACAGCCCCTCGAAGTCCAGCTCGTACCTCCTCCCGCCGGGGGAGATGACCGCCATCCTCGAGGTCGGGCGCGAAACGCAGCCCGGGGGGATGTCGAAGAGCCCCCCGAGGTCCTCGACGCGGGGCAGGATCTCGCGAAGGGTCGAGACGGAGGGAAGGAACTCCCCGCACTCGACCGGGACGCCCACACGCTCCCGCCGCTCCAAAAGGAGGGTGCTCGCCCCGCCCTCGGCAGAGAAGCGGGCGGCCGCGCTGCCGGCCGGCCCCGCACCGACCACGACCGTGTCGAACCGCTCCATCGCCGCCACCCGTCCCCGACCCTAGCTCGTCCGGTCCAGGACGTAGTAGGTGATGTCCTCGAGCAGGGTCCTGTGGGGCGAGCCCTTGAGGGGCCGAAGCTCCTTCCTGGCGGCGGCGGAGAAGGCGGCCGCCCGGCCACGCGCGTAGTCGAGGGACCCGGTGCGCGCCAGGGCGCCGACGACCTCCCGCAGCCGGTCGCTCCCGGCCGGGTAGCAGAGGAAATCCTCCAAAAGCCTCCGGTCCGCGTCGGAGGCCCTCGAGAGGGCGTGGACCACCGGCAGCGTCGCCTTGCCGCCGAGGATGTCCCCGCCGGTGGGCTTCCCGGTGGAGCCGTCCAGGGAGAAGTCCAGGCAGTCGTCGATTATCTGGAAGGCCGTCCCGACCGAGTGGCCGAACCTGCGCAGGCTCTCCCTCTCCCCCGGCCGGGCACCGACCACGAGCGCCCCGGCCTCCATCCCGGCCCCCATGAGCGCCCCGGTCTTGCGCCCGTCTATCTGGATGCAGAGCTCCTCGGTGAGCTCCCGCCAGGGGGTGGCCTGGAGCATCTCGGCCCCGGCGAGCTCCCGGCAGGCGGCGGCCGTCACGCCGATGACCTCGGGCCCGTAGCCCGAGCACAGGCCGAACGCCTGGGAGAAGAGGAAGTCGCCGGTGACGAGGGCGGCCTTGACGCCGAACTTGCGGTGGGCGGCCGGCCGGCCGCGCCGCAGGTCGCTTTGGTCCATGATGTCGTCGTGCAGCAGCGTGGCGGTGTGGATCATCTCCACCGCCGCGGCCATCGGGATGACGCGGGACGGGTCGTCCCCGCCGGCGACGAAGTAGGCGGCGATGCCCATCGCCGGCCGGATGCGCTTGCCGCCCGCCGAGAGGACGTGGAGCGAGACCTCGCGCAGGGGGGAGCCCCCGGAGCCGATGCTCTGCATCATCAGGTCCTCGACCTGCCGCATCTCTCCCGATATCGCCCTCAGATCGAGACCCTTTCCCATCGCGTTATCGGAAATGGGGAGGTATTTGATAAAGGTTAGGGCAAGCGCGGGCGGCGGCCGAAGGCCCGTCCGGCGGGCGCGGCGAATCCCGCGGCGCCCAGCCGGCCCGTCCCGCGGCCCGGAAAGATATTTATCATTTTTTCCCCATCAGGGCCTCCGGATGCACCTTCGCACCTGGGCCATGGCCTCTCGGGCGCCCTTCTTCGTCGCGGTCATCATTCCCTCTATTCTCGGGGGCGCGGTGGCCTGCTACGACGGCTCCTTCGACCTTCCGCTGTTCCTTTTCGTGATCCTGGGCACGGTACTCGCCCACGCCGGCACGAACTTCATGAACGACTACTTCGACTGGAGGAGCGGGGCCGACCTGGACAACCGGGACCGGACGCCCTTCAGCGGAGGGAGCCCGTTCCTGCCGGGCGGGACCCTCCGGCCGGGAAGCGTCCTCTGGGCCGGGCTCGGGTGCTTCTCGCTGGGGTTGCTCGTCGCCGTCTACCTGGCCCTCCGGGTGGGCTGGCCCGTGCTCGCCATCGCCGGGGCGGGCGGCTTCATCGGGTACTTCTACACGGCCCCGCCGCTGCGGCTGGGGTATCGTGGCGTCGGGGAGCTCGCCACGGGGCTCGCCATGGGCCCGCTGACGGTGATCGGCGTGTACTATGTCATGACCGGCAGGTTCGCCCTGGAGCCGGTCATCGCCTCGCTCCCCATCGGATTGCTGGTCGCGATAATCCTCTACGTCAACGAGGTCCCCGACTACGAGACGGACCGGCGCGCCGGGAAGAGGCACCTCGTCGTCCTCCTGGGCAAGGCGCGGGCGGTAAGGTACCTGCCGGTGCTCTTCGCGCTCGTGTACGCCAGCGTGGTCGCCGGCGCGGCATTGCGCATCATGCCTCCCTGGACGCTCATCGCGCTGGTGACCCTGCCGGTTTCGTACAACATCGTGCAGGTCGCGGCCCGGAGCTACAACGACACGCCCCGGTACATCCCGGCCCAGGCCCGTACCATCGCGGTCCATTCCATCACCGGGATACTTCTCACCGCCGGCTACCTGATACCGGCGTTCTTGAATTGAGAAGGTTGAAAAAAACAAGGCGCAAGGCGCAAGGCGCAGGGCTTGAGGCACAAGGCTTATGGGTCAAGGAACAAGGGGATCGAATAGATTGGCGCTCCCCCTTATCCCTTGAGCCTCCACCCTTGAGCCTCTACCCTTGCGCCTCAAGCCCTGCGCCTCGCGCCCTGCGCCTTGCGCCTTTCCCCGCGTGCCTCACGGCACCAGGCTTCCCGCGGCGGTCATCGCGACGTCGATGAAGGGCTGGGGGTACAGGCCGATGAGTATCGTCGCGGCCAGTGCGATGACGAGCACCGCTGTGTAGGGGCTGGGGCCAGGCCGGACGGGAGGCGCGTCGGCGGGCGGGTCGTCGACGTACATGTACTTGATGACGCGGGCGTAGTAGTAGAGAGAGAGGGCGCTGTTGAGGACCCCGGCGAGCGCCAGCCACACGAACCAGTCGCCGGCCCCCACCGCGCCCGAGAAGAGCACGAACTTGCTCCAGAAGCCCGAAAGCGGCGGTATCCCGGCGAGGGCGAGCAGGAAGACGGCCATGCAGAAGGCGAGGAACGGCGAGCGCCGGCTGAGCCCCTTGTAGCCGGAGAGCCTCTCCGACGACACCAGCCAGGCTACGGCCGCCACAGCGATGAAGGCCCCGCCCTTCATGAAAGCATGCATGACGACATGGAGCAGGCCGCCGGCGACGGCGGTCTTGGTCGCGACCGCAAGCGCGATGAGTATGTAGCCGGACTGGGCGATGGAGGAGTAGGCGAGCATCCGCTTGACGGAGGTCTGGGAGATGGCGACGATGTTGCCCACGGTCATCGTGAGCACCGCCACGATGCCCAGGGCGAAGCTCAGGTCGGCCCGGGCCGCCACCAGCCCGACGAGGAATAGCTTGAACGCCGCGGCGAACGCCATCTTCTTGGAGCCGGCGGCCAGGAGCACCGTGACCGGGGTGGGCGAGCCCTCGTAGACGTCGGGCGCCCACATGTGGAACGGGACGGCGGCCATCTTGAAGCCCAGCCCGCCGATTAGCATCGAGAGCCCGACAATCGTCGCCGGCTCCCAGGCGGCCTCGCCGACCCTTCGCGAGAGCAGCCCGATGTCCAGCGTGCCCGAGATGCCGTAGAGGATGGACATGCCGTAGAGCAGGACGGCCGAGGAGGTGGCGCCGATGATGAAGTACTTCATCCCGGCCTCGGCGCTCAGGATGTCGCGCTTCCGGAACGCCGCCAGGGCGTAGGTGGACAGGCTCGCTATCTCTATTCCGACGAAGAGTGGAACGAGGTTCTGGGAGGAGGCGACCACCATCATCCCCATGGTGGCCAGCAGTATCAACGCGTAGTACTCGCCGACGTGCCGGTCCTTTTGCGAAAGGAACGATATCGATGTCCCCACCACGAGCAGGGCCACGGACAGGAACACGAACTTGAATATCAGCGAGAAGGAGTCCACCGCCAGGGCGCCCCCGGCCAGCGCCGAGTTCACCGGGCCTGCGAACGCCGAAAAGCCCACAAGGCGCATGTCCAGAAGGCCCATCATGCCGGCGACGAGGAAGAGCGAGAGGAGGAGCGGCAGAACGGCGAACCATCCCAGCACGCGGCGGTCGCGCACGAGGAGCGACAGACCCAGGATGAGCAGCGCGAACACCGCCAGTATGAGCTCCGGGGCGAGGTGGCGGTTGTCGGCGAGAAGCTGCAGGAGCTCCCCGAACCCGGCGGCCATCTAGCCCACCCCCCCGAAGAGGCCGCCCACGGCCGCGCTGACCGGATTGACCATGTCAAGCACGGCGGACGGGAACAGGCCGAAGAGCACTATCAGGGCGATGAGCACCCCCAGCGCCACCGCCTCGGAAATGTGGAGGTCTTCGAGACGCCCCCTCTCGCTCTCGGGAAGGTCGACCCTGAACTTCCCGAAGAGGACCCGCTGCGCGGCCCAGAGGTAGTAGGCGGCGGTGAGCACCACGGCGCTGACGGGGATCCACATCCACGCGCCGAACGAGACGAACGCCGAGTAGATCACCAGAAACTCGCTGATGAAGCTGCACAGGCCCGGCAGGCCCAGCGAGGCCAGCGAGCCCACGAGGAACACCGTGGCGGCCACGGGCACCTTGCCGGCGAGCCCTCCCAGCCGGCCTATCTCGCGGGTGCCGGCGGAGTGGTGGAACACGCCGCACATCATGAACAGCACCGCGGTGACGAGGCCGTGGTTGAACATCTGGAAAACGCCGGCGCTGATGCCTATGGGCGAGAGGGTGGCGGCGCCCAGCATCACGAAGCCCATGTGGCTTATGCTCGAGTAGGCGACCATCTTCTTGAGATCGTTTTGGGCGATGCACAGCAGCGCGCCGTAGAAGATGCTCGCCACGGCGAGCACGACCATCACGGGCACCGCCGCCTCGGCGCCGGCCGGCAGGACGGGTATGGCCACCCGGAGCAGGCCGTAGCCGCCCATCTTGAGCAGCAGGCCCGCAAGGAGCACGCTGCCGGCGGTGGGGGCCTCGACGTGGGCGTCGGGGAGCCAGGTGTGGAAGGGCACGCTGGGCATCTTGACCGCGAACCCGAAGAACAGCGCCGCGAACGCCGCGCACTGGAAGCCCGGCGCGAGCGTCGGGGCCACCTTCGCCATCTCGACCATGCTGAACGTGGCGTGGCCCAGGGCGTCGCGGCACTGGAAGTACAGGCCCATTATGCCCAGGAGCATGACCACGCTCGCCACGTGGGTGTAGATGAAGAACTTGATGGCCGAGTAGTCCTTCCGGGGGCCTCCCCAGATGCCGATGAGGAAGTACATCGGTATCAGGACCACTTCCCAGAAGATGTAGAACAGGAAGAAGTCCAGCGCCATGAACACACCCGCGACCCCGACCTCCATGACGAGCATGAGGCCGAAGTACTCCTTGGGGCGGCGGCTCTCGCTCCACGAGAACACTATGGCCAGGCAGGAGAGCAGGGCGGTGAGGAACACGAGCGGCAGGCTCATGCCGTCCACGCCCAGCGTGTAGGATATCCCCAGAGACGGCACCCACTCGAAGTCCTCCTCGAAGTGCAGGCTCTCCGCGGAAAGGTAGCCGGGCGTCGCCGTTGGGGCGGGGGCGGTCCACACAAGGACGTACAGGTACAGCGACAGGAGGAGCGGCACGAGGCTGAAGACCAGTGCCACCCACCTGGACGCGACGGCGAGGCGCCGGGGCAGGAGGAACGTGATGATTGCCCCCGCCAGCGGGAGCACCACGAGCAGGCTGAGCACCGGCAGGGAGCTCTCTACCATCCCCATCCCTCCCACCAGCGCCACCGGCTGAGCCCGGGCCACCCGCCCAGGAGCTCGTCCAGCGGGGGCAGCGCGAACTTGAGGAGCAATATGAGCAGGCACAGTCCGATGACGATGCCGACGGCGTAGTGCTGGACGTTGCCCGACACGGACCGCCTCCAGCGGCCGCCCGCCCGGACCGCCCCGTCGCTCATCGAGTTGACCGCGCCGTCAATGACCCGGATGTCGAAGGCGTCGCAGACGCGCGTGAAGCCGTACACCACCCTCTCGGCGAACCAGTAGTAGATGTGGTCCATGTAGTACTTCTGGGTGAGCAGGGTGTGGACCGCCCTCCCGGCGCCGGACGAGACCGCCCGGTCGGGCGAGGCCGCCCGCCGGTAGTAGAGGAGGTAGGCGACCAGCGCCCCGGTCAGGGCGACCACGAGGGACACGGCCATGAGCATCCCGGAGGTGGCGCCGAAGGACTCCCCGCCGTGGTGCCCCCAGTTGATGAACTCCTGGAAACGCGGCCAGAAGGGCGTGCCGATGAAGCCGGTCGAGATGGAGAACGCCGCGAGCACAAGAAGCGGCACTGTCATGATGCAGGGCGACTCGTGGGCGTGGTCCACCTCCTTGGAGCGGGGCTTCCCGCTGAATGTCATGAACCACAGCCGGAACATGTAGAACGCCGTCAGGAGGGCGGTCACGACCGCCAGGAGGAAGAGGGGCCAGTTGCCCGAGTGGAACACCGAGACGATTATCTCGTCTTTGCTCCAGAACCCCGAAAGCGGCACGACCCCCGTGATGGCGAGCACCCCGACGAGCATGGTGAGGGAGGTGAGCCTCATCTTCTTCCCCAGGCCGCCCATCTCCCGCATGTCGTTGGTCCCCATCGAGTGGATGACGCTGCCGGCGCCCAGGAACAGGAGGGCCTTGAAGAAGGCGTGGTTCTGCAGGTGGAACATGGAGGCGGAGTAGCCCGCCGCGCCCAGCGCCAGCATCATGTAGCCCAGCTGGCTCACCGTGGAGTAGGCGAGCACCCGCTTTATGTCGTTGGACACGAGGGCCATGGAGGCCGCCATGAACGCGGTTATCCCCCCTATCCAGGCGACGACGAGCAGGGCGTCCGGGGCGTGCTCGAAGAGGAAGTAGGACCGGGCGACGAGGTACACGCCGGCGTTGACCATCGTCGCCGCGTGAATGAGGGCGCTGACGGTCGTCGGGCCCTCCATGGCGTCGGGGAGCCACACGTGCAGGGGGAACTGGGCCGACTTGCCCACCGCGCCACCGAAGACGAGCAGTGCCATCGTGGTGAGCATCTGGACGTCCAGCGCGCCCTCGCCGAGCATCGTCTTGAGCTGCTCCTGGATGGCCCCGAAATTGAGCGTGCCGAAGTAGTTCCAGATGGCGATGATGCCCACGAGGAAGAGGATGTCGCCAACCCGGGTGACCAGGAAGGCCTTCTTCGCCGCCGCCGCCGCCTCGGGCTTCTTGTACCAGAACCCGATGAGCAGGTAGGAGCAGAGCCCCACGAGCTCCCAGAAGATGAATACCATGAGGAAGTTGTTGGCGACGACCAGCCCGAGCATGACCCCGATGAAGAGCGAGATCTCTGCATAGTAGCGGGGCTTGCCCTCCTCGTGGGCCATGTACCCGACCGAGTAGATGACCACGAGCCAGCCGATGAGAGACACCACGATGAGCATGAGGCAGGTGAGGTTGTCGATGTGGACGCCGACCTCGAGGGGGGACTCCGGGCCGGGGACGGGCGTCCAGACCATCGAGCTCTCGTAGGCGTGGACGGCCTCCCCGCCTCCGGCCGGCTCCCCTTCCCCGCCGCCGTGCACGGGAAGGTTCCCCTGCGAGACATCCACGACCACGAAGAGCGACAGGAAGAAGGCCGCGCCCACCGCCACTATCGCCAGCAGGCCGCCGCCCTTGGGGATGCTCTTGCCGAAGAAGAGAATGAACGGGAACGCCACGAGCGGGATGACGGGAATGAGCCAGGCGAGCTCCACCCACATCATGCGGATTCCGCCCCCTTCACTGCCCCCCGGGCCCAGGCGGTCGCCATCAGCCCCTCACCACCTCAGCTCCCGGAATATCCGGACGTTCATCCTTCCCTTCACCCTGTAGACCACGAGCAGTATCGCCAGGCCGACCGCCACCTCGGCGGCGGCGATGGCTATGGAGAGAGCCGCGAACACCTGGCCCGATAGATCGAAGGGCGAGGAGTAGGCCGAGAAGGCCACGAAGTTGACGTTTGCGGCGTTGAGCATTATGTCGATGCTCATGAGCACCACGATGGCGTTCTTCCTGGTGAGCACGCCGTAGAGGCCTATGCAGAACAGGATCGCCGAGAACACGAGATAGGCGGAAAGCGGTATCATCCGGCCCCACCCCCCCTCGCCCCCCCCCCCCTCC
>VGTL01000059.1 GCA_016874675.1 Methanobacteriota archaeon
CGCGGGTGATGGTCGTCCCGGTGGCGCCGGGCTGCTCCTCTCCGTCGAAGAACCACTTGATGCTGGTGGGGTTGCCGTACCAGTCGACGAAGTCGATGCCGAACTCGAGCTCGGAGTTCTCCTTGACGACCGTGACGGCGGCCGGGTAGAACGAGTTTATGGTCGGCGCGTGGGCGGGCGGGTGCATCTTGAGATAGATGTTCGACAGCCTGACCTGGCCCGCCGATTCGGACATGAGCGCGATGGGTATGGTGTGGTTGCCCGTGCCCTGCCGGGGGTCCTGGAGTTCATCCAGGACGTCCGCCAATCCGCCGACATTGAAGATGTTCTTGATGGTGGCCGTGTACGCGTAGGTCACGCTGAGGCCCGAAAAGACCATCTTGCCCGAGTAGAGCATGTGGATTCGGAGGGGCACGGCGACGAAGTCGTTGCCGTAGACGTCGGTGAAGTTCACCTCCGCCGTGTCAAGGTAGCCGTCGAGCTCCTGGCCGAACTCCAGATTGACCCCGGGCCAGTCCTTGTCCTGCGTCTGGAAGTCTATCGTGCTGTCGTTGAGCAGGTCCACGGACATGTCGAGCTTTGAGACGAACTCCAGGCTGCACTCGTAGCGGTAGGCGTTGCCGTCTATGGAGCCGGTCGAGGCCTGGTAGTCGCCCATGTTCCACATCCGGCGCGAGCCGCTCTCGCCGGGAATGGTGCCGACGTTGAGGCCGAAGGAGGTCCCGACCCTGTTGTTGAACGAGACCTCCATGAGCAGGCTCTTCGAGTTGTCGTAGTAGAAGGTCTCCGGCGGGTCAATCCAGACGTACCCGTTGGATTCGGATATCTGGTAGCTTGCGGCATCGATGACCGTGACGGGGGTGGCTCCGCCGTAGTTGGAGTCGAAGGTGGTGGTGAGCCCGGTGATGGTGGTGTTGCATACCTTGAACTTGAAGTTGCTCAGCGTGGCGGAGCCGCCGATGCCGTAGCCGGCCTGGACCTTCCAGCCGGCCTTGGCAAGCATGCCGCCGGTGTTGATCTCGCCGGGCAGGTACAGCCACTGGAACCGCACGGAGGTGCCGGAGCCGAACGGGAAGACGTTGGTGCTGCCGCCGCCGCCGCCGGCCGGGATGACCAGGGCGGAGGTGGAGGAGCCGTTGATGGTGCAGTTGGCGCCCAGGACCTCCGCGTCCTTGGGCATGTAGAAATAGGTGGTGTTGGAGGCGTCCATGCCGAAGACGAGCGTCGAGTTGTCGGTGCCCGAGATGAACCGGTCCTGGCGGCCCCAGTCGCCCCACCCGCGGCCCTTCCACTGCCACTCCGGGACGCCGTCGCCGCCGAAATCGACGGTGAGGTTTTTCGGGTAGGATTTGCTGCCCGGCGACTGCGGGACCGTGGAGATGTCCATCGAGGCGTCGTCGATGGACAGGCCGGTCTGGATGGATATCGCTGTGCTCTCGTCGATGCCGGCCGACGGGAAGTCCACGAGGGAGGATTTCTTGCCGCCCGCGAACCAGGAGATCTCGATGGTGATGTTCTCCGCCGTCATCGGGGGGGTGACGGCCTGGAGGGCCGGCAGCATGCACATCGCAATCAGAATGACATACAATGGTCTTCTCATGTTGGCACCCGCTTTGCTGGAGGGATATTCTTATTAGATATATACATTTTCGGTCTGCACGATATCTTTTTATACGGCCCTCATACGGTCATGCACGGACCCGATTCGCTCATGGCGGCGTTTATTCCCTATCCGGTCCGCCCCAGCACGGAATGATTTAATATGCATACCGGTTTCCCCCAAAAGGGGGTAGACGGGATGAAGCTCATGGAGGCCGAAGGCCGCGAGATCCTGGCCAGGCACGGGATACCGGTGCCGGCCGGCAGGGTGGTGAGCGCGCCCGGGGAGCTGGACGGCATTGCCGGACCGGTGGTCGTCAAGGCCCTGGTGCCGGTCGGCGGCCGCGGCAAGGCGGGGGGCGTGAAGTTCGCCGGGACCCTGGAAGAGGCGCGCGCCCGGGTCGGGGAGATCATCGGCCTCGAGATCAAGGGCTGCCGGGTCAGGAGCGTCCTGGTCTCGGAGAAGGTGGACATCGCCCGAGAGCTCTACCTGAGCATCTCGGTCGACCGGGACGCCGGGATGGCGCTGCTCATGGCCAGCGCCCTGGGGGGCATGGACATCGAGAGCGTGCCCGAGGAGAAGATCTACCGGCGGTACATAAACCCCCTAATCGGGCTCCAGTCCTACCAGCTGCGCGACCTTGCGGGCCACCTGGCGCTCGAAAAGCCGGTCGGCCAGCAGGTCTCCGACATCGCCCGGAAGCTCTACTCGGCCTTCGTCGCCGAGGACGCCGAGCTCCTCGAGATCAACCCGCTGGCTGTGATGCCGGGCGGCAAGGTGGTCGCCGCGGACGCCAAGGCGGTCATCGACGACGACTCGCTCTTCAGGCACCCCGGGCACAGGGAGGTCGAGCCCGACATCACCCCCCTCGAGCAGGAGGCCCGGGAGAGGGGGATATCGTTCGTCCAGCTCGACGGGAACATCGGGGTGATAGCCAACGGCGCCGGGCTGACCATGGCGACCCTGGACGCGCTCGGATTGGTCGGCGGCAACGGGGGCACATTCCTGGACCTCGGGGGCACGGACGACCCCGAGAAGGTGAAGCAGGCGTTCCGCATCCTCAAGAAGGCCCGGCCCAAGGTCATACTGATGAACATATTCGGCGGCATCACCCGCTGCGACACGGTGGCCACGGGCGTGCACGAGGTCGTGAGATCGGAGGGCGCCGGCGCGCCCGTGGTGGCCAGGATAAAGGGCTGGTACGAGGAGCGGGCCCGCGAGATCCTCAAGGACGCCGGGCTCATCACCGCGACCACGATGGAGGAGGCCGCCCGGAAGGCGGCCGAACTGAGCCGGGAGGCCTGAACATGGCGATAATACTCGACCGGGACACCCGGGTCATGGTGCAGGGCATCACCGGGCACCAGGGCACCCAGCACACCCGCGCGATGAAGGAGTTCGGGACCGCCGTCGTCGCCGGCGTCACGCCGGGAAAGGGCGGGACATCGGTGGAGGGCGTGCCCGTCTTCAACTCGATAGCCGAGGCGATGCGGGGCCTTCCGGCCGGCGCCCGCCCCAACACCTGGATCTGCTTCGTTCCGGCCCCGTTCGCCAAGGACGCCTCGTACGAGGCGATGGAGAGCGGGATAAGGAAGCTCGTCATCATAACCGAGCACATCCCCGTCCAGGACGCCATGCAGCTCATGGCATATGCGGACTACAAGAAGGCGGTGGTCGTCGGGCCCAACACCCCGGGCGTCATATCACCGGGCGAGAGGGCCAAGGTGGGCATAATGCCGGCGGCGGTCTTCCGGCCCGGCAGGATAGGCGTGATATCGCGCAGCGGGACCCTGACCTACGAGGTGGTCAACTCGATGTCCGAGGCGGGCTTCGGGCAGTCCACCTGCATCGGCCTGGGCGGCGACCCGGTGGTCGGCACGAGCTTCATAGAGGCGCTGGACATGTTCAACGCCGATCCCGGGACGGACGCGATGGTCATGGTCGGCGAGATCGGCGGCTCGGCCGAGGAGAACGCGGCCGAGCACATCGTCTCCGCGGGCATTAGGAAGCCAGTGTTCGCCTACATCGCCGGGCGCACCGCCCCCCCGGGGCGGAGGATGGGCCACGCCGGGGCCATTGTGCTTCGCGGCCGCGGCACCGCCGAGAGCAAGGTCAAGGCCCTGACCGCCGCCGGGGTCAAGGTCGCCCGCGTCCCCTCCGAGATCTCCGGCCTGCTGAAGGGTGCAGGGCTGTAAGATAAAGGGGCAAGGGGCAGGGGAAGGGGAGCGGGCAGTGGGCAGCGGGCAGCGGTGACGAAACGGAGCCCGTCGTCCACTGCTCCCTGCTGCCCGCTCCCCTCCCCTTGCCCCGGTCGTATCGCATCTACAGCGCGGCGCTCTTCTCCTTCTTGGCCTGGTCGAACTCGTCCGTGCTCAGGAGCAGCAGGATGAGCGCGATGAACGCCAGCGCCGCGCCGATCACGAAGCCCAGCGAGAGGATTCCGCAGAGGGCCCCCAGGGCCACGACCGCGAGCTTCTCCGTCCGGAAGGCGAAGTAGCCGCCCACTATCGCCACCAGTCCGAGCACGATGCCCAAGACGAAGCAGATCGCCCCCACGGACCGCAGGATGCCCTGGGCGTTCTCGTCCATCGGGCCGGTCTTGGAGCCCGGCGTGCGCGCCTCGCCCAGCCGCAGCTCGCCGCTGCCCGGCCGGAGCTGGAAGTCCGCCCTCGTCGTCCCCTCCTCGGTACCGGACGATCCGGACGTCTGGGGGCTTATCGCGTACACGTAGACGCTCTTCACCAGCGTCTTGTACCCGGCCGCCTCGACCTTGAGGTCGTGCCAGCCGTTCTCGATGCCGAGTATGCGGTAATGCCCCGTCTCGTCCGTGGAGGCCAGGAGGTTCAGGTCCACCACGGTGACGTTCACTCCGGCGGCCGGCGTCGAGTTCATGAATATCACCTGTCCCCCGATCTCCCCGTTGCCGGAGGCGTTCTCCGACCACTCCTCCATCCAGGGCACGATGTTCATCATCATCGCGCCTAGCACGAGCCCCATTATCACCGACAGGGCGCCCGACAGCATGAGCAGGATGCCCACCATCTTGGGCTTGCTCGACCTGCGCCTGGGCGGGGCCAGGCCCGCCTGGGGCGGAGGCGGGTACCAGCTGCCCCACTGCTGGTATATGTACGGCGGCGGGGGCGCCGCCGGCCCCGGCTTCCCCGCCTCCGTTCCCGGCGGCGGGGGTATCCTGTCCTTCGTTCCCTCTCCCCTGACAACCTCTTCCTCGACCGTTCCCATCGTTTCCCACACTCCAGTCGTTTCCGACAGGGCACATCTACGCCTCCGTCATTATTAAGGCGGATAGAATAACCGGTTCGAACAAAAGTGTCGAATACTTTTATATACCCGGCAATGCGGTCAAATCGCCAGGAGGAATCATGGCCGACGAGCTCCCCGGGGGCGATCCGAGAATCCTGGAGAGCCCGGTCGAGGCCGGCCTGGAACTTGCGGACCTGGCCAGTGCGCGGCTGCCTGCCATCAGGCTGCGGAGCGCCCGGCTGCTCTCCCTGGGCGTGTCCTGGTCCCTGGCCGTCCTCCTGATGGCCGCGGGCGCGGTGCTCTACCTCTGGGACATCGTGGCCTCCGGAGGGAGGCTCCTGTCCGTGGCCGGCATGGCCTATTTCTCGCTCATGCTGCTTTTCATGTCCTCGCTCGGGTTCGGGCTGTCGCTGGTCGTCCTGGCGGCCAAGGAGAGGCAGTTTTTGCCCTTCCTGGAGCGCGCCACGGGCGCGATGACCGCGCTGGAGGGGCGGCCCCCCGCGATGGCGCGACCGGAGCCCGCCCCGACACCCGCCTCAGCCGGGGGCAGCCCGCTTGCGGGCATCCTGGGCTCGGCCTTCTCCGTCGGGAGGTTGGTGCCCACGGTGGAGCGGATGGCGGTGGTGGCGCGGGGGGTGCTCATCCTGCTCCTCATCGGGCTTGTGGCATTGCCGGTCCTGGCGGCCCTGGGTCTCCTCCTCGGGACGTTCCCGGTCATGCTCGTGGCCCTGGAGCTCGTCGTCCTGGTCGTGCTCGCCTACCCCGCGGCGTCCCTCTTCCGGGACCTCTCGCACGACCTGAGGTTCTACAGGTACTACTCGCGGCGCCACCGGGCGATAACGGAGGCGGCCGCCTCCGCCCCATTGCCCGTCCCGGAAGGGCCCGACCCGGTCGCGCGCTTCGACAGGTACCTGCGGTCGTTGCCCGCAATATGGGCGATGCTCGAGGCCCCCGGCGGCGGGGTCGAGGACGCGCCGGACAACGCGACTTTGGGCAGGCTCTACTTCGGGGCAGGCGCCGGCATCCTCGTCCGTCTCTTCGACCGGGTGCCCGATGTCGCGGCGCTGGAGGCGCTCCTTTCCGGGGCGGCGGCCATGGGCAGGAAGCGGGGCCTCTCGATGATTAGGGCGGTGGCCCTAGTCGGGCCCGGCGGCCCCGACCTGGACAACGCCACCTACGACCATCTCATCGGGCTGGGCGAGCGGACCCGGCCGGGCGGGTGCGCGCTTCAACTGGTGATGGAGGTGGAGGGAGCATACTCGATGGTTCCTTACGTTGCGAACTAGGAACGAAGGGAGCAAGGGAGCAAGGGGCTGGTGGCTGGCACGGGGAAGATGTACAAGGGGCTGGAGGTGTACTGTTGCCTTGCCCTGAACAGGGTGGCCTCCCAGCTCGGCATAGACCTCAACCAGGCCGACCTCGAGGCGAAACTGGACGGCATCCTCAAGGAAAGGGCCTCGGGCGTGCCCAAGGTGGACATAAGCTACGAGCTGCGCGCCAACCACCACATGACGAACCACGTCCTGAGCGTCCTGGAGGAGGACGGGCTCGTCGAGATCGAGCGGGGCGAGCGCGAGTATCGGGTGAGGATCACGCGCAAGGGCGCCCTCCACCTGCGCAAGTACAACATGTTCTACAGCTCGATATTCAAACGTTACATCGTGGATCACTATAAGTATTCCCAGCTTCCGTCGTGGTTCGTGCCCGGGTGAATGCGACGCTGTGCGTGGGTTCGGGGGGCGTGTTGGTGCGGTTGGTGAAAGGGTGGACGGGAATCGGGACCCCCGCTTCCCGTCGCCGTCCCCCTTGACCGATAGGACGAACACGTCCCCCTAACCTAGAGCAAAGCGCCCGGCGCTAATCGACCACAAAGGCGCCGTAGCCCACCGCCATGTCGTCGTCGCCGCTGACGTCGGCCGAGGTGGCGTACTTGAGCAATGTCGCCTTCTTCGCGCCGAGCTTTCGGGCGGCGACGAGCATCGCGGCCACGCAGCCGTAGCCGCACATCGTGATGTGGTTCTTCCGTACGGTCTCCACGAGGCCCTGCGGGTCCAGGGCCAGGATGCGGTCGATGGCCTTGCGGTCCTCCCGGATGGCGAACTCCCCGGCGCGCATCCCCCTCGGGGGGGAATGGCCGTAGCTTGGCCCGGCGTGGGTGAAGTCGGTGCTGGCGATGACGACCGCATCCGTCCCGTGGACCGCCCGGGCGACCCTCTCCCCCAGAAGCTCGGCCGCGTCGATGTCCTGGTCCCCCATGCAGACGGGGACGAACCGGAACCCCGCCCCGAAGAACTGCAGGAAAGGCAGCTGGACCTCGACGGAGTGCTCCTCCATGTGGGCCACCGAGTCCTCCTCGACGCCCCCGCCGATCAGCTTGCGCGCCAGCTCCATATCGATGTCCACCTTTCCCAGCGGGGTCTGGAACGCCTCGGTCCCCACCGCGATCGCCGAGCCCCAGCCCCGGTGGTTGGGCCCGATGATGACGAACGTCGGCGGGAACCCGTCCCCGGCCAGGGCGGCGGCCGAGTGCGCCGCTATGGGCCCCGAGTAATCGAAGCCTGCGTGGGGGAACACCGCTCCCCGGATCCGGCGAGGGCCGGCCGAGGCGACCGACGGCACCCTTCCGGGCCCCAGGGGGTGAGAGAAGCACCTGGCGACCTGCTCGCGCAGGGGGTCCCGGCCGAGCCGGTAGAACATGCCCGCAACCGCAGGCTCTCTCATGGCGCACCTAGAGCGTCGCCTCGAAGTCCTCGATGGTGAGCTTGTACTCCTCCTCGCGCTCGAGCTGTCCCCGGGCCCGGAGCATCTCCCGCGTGAGGAGCCAGTATATGACGGCCAGCGCCCGCCGCCCCTTGTTGTTCGTGGGGATGACGAGATCGACGTTGCGCGTCTCGTTGTTGGCGTCGCATAGCCCGACCACGGGAATCCCGATGTTGACCGCCTCGTGGAGCGCCTGGACGTCGGCCGCCGGGTCGGTGACCAGCAGGGCGTCCGGCTCGAAGAAGCCGTCGATTCCGGGGTTGGTCAGGGAGCCGGGGACGAAGCGCCCGGCGAGCTCGCTCACGCCGGTGTGCTTGGCGAAGACCTTGACCGGTTTCTGGCCGTACTGGCGGGCCGACACCGCGAGCAGCATCCTGGGCTCGAAGCGGGCCAGGAACCTGGCGGCCACCCGGATCCTCTCGTCCGTCCTCTTGATGTTCAGGACGTACAGGCCGTCGTTGCGGACCTTGAAAATGAACGGCTTCATGTCCGCGCTCTTCTGCTGCGTGCCGATGTGCACGCCCGAGGTGAGGTAGACGTCCTCCTGCACCAGCAACCCCTCGGAGGCCTGGGACTCCGACCTCACATCCACCGACATCGTCTCTTCCGGCATTCACACCCTTCCCGTTTCCGCTATGGTATGGCTTTTGACCTTCTCCTGGATCCTGATGAGCTCGTTGAGCTTGCAGGTGCGCTCGCTCCCGACCACACCGGTCTTGATCGCGTGGCAGCCGAACGCGACGCCCAGGTGGGCGATGGAGGTGTCCTCGGTCTCGCCGCTCCTGTGGGATATGACGGTCTTGTAGCCGTGCTGGTGGGCCAGCGAGACCGCGTCGTAGGTGTCGGTGAGCGTCCCGACCTGGTTGGGCTTGATGAGCACCGCGTTGCAGGCGCCCATGTCGATGCCCTTCTTTATCCGCTTGGAGCTGGTGACGAAGAGGTCGTCCCCGATGACCAGGCAGTCGTGCCCGATGCGCTCGGTGAGCTCGGAGTACCCTTTGAAGTCGTCCTGGTCGAGGGGGTCCTCGACGCTGTAGAGGTCGTAGGTCCTGACGAGCTTCTCCACGAGGTCGAGCTGCCGGGCCGGGTTGACCTTCCTGTCCCTGTAGTGGTAGAAGCCCTTGCGGTGGAGCTCCGAGGCGGCGATGTCGAGGGCGGGCTGGACGGGGAAGCCGAGCTCTTCGGAGGCGGCCTTGCAACAGTCGGACACCAGGGCCAGGGCGTCCTCGTTTCCCAGCCTGGCGACCCAGGCGCCTTCGTCGCCCTTGCCGATGGCCGAGCCGGGGAACTTCTTGGCCAGCGCGGCCTTCACCTTCTTGTGGACCAGCGCGTTGCCGAACACGCAGTCCGCGACCGTCGGGCCGAACGAGATGACCAGGTACTCCTGGATGTCCGTGCCCCCGACGGCGTGCCGGCCGCCGCCGATGACGTTGCCCATCGGGCAGGGCACGCCGTAGCCGGCAAGCGTCCCGCCCAGGTATAGGAAGAGGGGCACGCCGTAGGTCGCGGCGCCCGCCTTGGCGAACGCTAGCGACGCGGCGACCGCGACGTTGCCGCCCATCTTTGAGAAGTTGGCCGTGCCGTCCAGGGCCTTGAGCTCGTTGTCGAAGCGGCGCTGGAACCGGACGTCGTGCCCGACGAGCTTTCCGGAAAACTCCTCCCGGAACTGCCCGACCGCGAAGTCCACGCCCTGGGCCGGGAACGCCTGCACCTCGTGCACGCCGGTGCTGGCGCCGCTGGGCGCGGCGGCGCAGCCCGAGCCGTCGGGGGTCCGGATCTCCACCTCGACCGTGGGGTTCCCCCGGCTGTCGATGATCTTGCGGATGGAGAGGCTCTCTATCCGGCTCATTTGGCGGCCCCGCGGGTAATTATGCGGTCATCCCTCATGACGGTTATGGGGATGGCCCCCTTCTCGAACTCGACGGTGGCGATCTTGATGGGGTCGATCTCCTCCTTGGGGGCGTTTATCAGTATGGGCGCGCCCATCGTTATCTGGAGCGCCCTGGCACCGATTATCCGGGCCCGCTCGAACCTGGTATATCCGAATTGCTTCACGTGGTTCACCCTGATGCTCCGGGTCGCAGCCCGCCGCCTGACGGGGGACTGCGCGTCCTCGACCGGCCCCTTCCCCGGACTCATCCCTCATCGCACCTACTATTTAAAAGGTTTGTGCATGGTTTGTTGGAGATTGTCAAATAAATGGCAGCAAGGCAACAAGGCAGCAAGGCAGCAAGGCAGCAAGGCAACAAGGCAGAAAGGGAAGGCAGGAAGGCAGCAAGCGGGGCAGGAAGGGATGGCCGTCGTCCCTTTCTGCCTTGCTGCCTTGCTCCCTTGCTGCCTTCCCTTGCTGCCTTGCTGCCTTGCTCCCTTGCTGCCTTCCCTTGCTGCCTTGCTGCCTTGCTCCCTTGCTGCCTTCCCTTGCTGCCTTGTTGCCTTTCTGCCTTGCTGCCTTCCTGCCTTCCTGCCTTGCTGCCTTCCTCCCTTCTTCCCCGCAAGAATGAAATGCGCGGACGGCGTTGGCCGGCGACGATGGGGCGGGACGGCCACCACCACGACCACGCCGGGAGGTCCAGCCGCGATTTCCTCAACGCCGCGGGCATACTGGGCAAGCTCGGGCTGGGGCCGGCTGGCGGTCGTCGAGTTCAAGAAACGGCGGATGGAGTTCGGGCCCCCGCTCGAGGTGAGGCTCTCACCTGCGGAGGTGGAGCGCCTGGCGGCCGCGGCCGGGTTCGGGAAGGAGGACTCTTTCGAGGCCGGGCCGTACAGTTTTGCCGTCGTGTTCAGCAGGTGACGGGCCCGCTCACCTGAACATGTAGGCCTTCCCGTCCAGGTCCGATTTCGCAAGGTGCACATCGGTCCCGTCGTCTCTCATCGCCAGGTAGCTGGGCCAGCACCCGCCGGCGGCGTTCTTGGTCCCGATGTGGTTGATGGCGAACACCTTGCCGCAGTTGTTGCAGCGCATGTCCTGGCCGGACTGCCGGTAGCCCTTGTGGCTGCCGTAGCAGACGTCGCAGGCGTCCGCGGCGACATGGATGTTCCCGTCGCTGCCCCGGACCGCGAAGAAACGGACGGCCGTCCCGCCGGAATCGTAGGTGTAGAAGCGCGCGCCGGTGCCTATCTCCGAGACCGGAATCGAGACCTCCGAGGTCGAGTTGCCGCTGTTGGCAGGGGTCGCCGGGACGTAGCCCTGGTTCCCGTCGCCGGCACCCAGCAGCAGGTACGCCGCCGCGCCGGCGACGAGCATCACCGCGACGACCGCCCCCGCCATCGCGAATGTACGGCGCCGCTCGGCCTGCCTGACCCGTTCCATTGCCAGCCTCTCCTTCCGCTCCTGCATTCCCTGCCTGCTTATGGACATCCGAACGCCTCCTATGAGATCGAAACCGCTCCGGCCGCGGCCGGTGCACCGGTCCGGCCGGGACTGGCCGCATCCGAGACGACCTTGCCGTCCACCAGTTCTATCACCCGGTCGGCGAGCGCGGCCACGTTCTGGCTGTGGGTCACCATCACCACGGTGTGGCCGTCCTCCTTGAGCTTCCGGATGAGCTCGAGCACCCGGCGGCCGTTGGCGGCGTCGAGGTTGCCCGTGGGCTCGTCGGCCATGATGATCCGGGGGGCGTTTATCAGGGCCCGGGCGATGCAGACGCGCTGCTGCTCCCCCCCGGAGAGGTGCGCCGGGACGTGGCCGGTGCGGTGGCCCAGCCCCACCTCGTCCAGCACCCGCCGCGCCTGCGCCTCGTCGACCGTCCCGGAGTAGTACTGGGCGAGCATGACGTTCTCGAGCGCCGTGAGATAGGGCACCAGGTGGTACATCTGGAATATCAGGCCGATGTTTTGGCATCTGAAGCGCGTGAGCTCCTTCTCTGCAAGCCCGGTGACGATCGTGCCGGCTAGGACGACCCTTCCCTCGGTCGGCGAATCGAGGCAGCTCATGATGTTGAGCAGGGTCGTCTTGCCCGAACCGGACGGGCCCATGATGGCGGTCCACTCGCCCTCCCGGATCGTCAGCGACACTCCGTCCAGCGCCCGCGTGCGTGCGTCATAGTCCTTGACGACGCCCTCGACCCTGATCATGTCGCCCATTCAATCCCCCCGGAGGACCGCGGCGGGCTCTATCCGGAGCGCCCGCCTGACCGGGATGACGGCCGCCAGCAGCGCCACTGCGACGGATATGCCGAGCGTCAGGGGGATGACCACGGGCACGAGCGTGACGGCCGAGCCGAAAACGCTTTGGCCCACGAGGCCGGCCAGGAAGTATCCGACGATGTAGCCGGCCACGCCGCCCAGCACGCCGATGATAGCCGCCTCGGCCGTGAAGAGGGAGCCGATGGAGCCGTTGGTGGAGCCGATGGCCTTCATGAGGCCGATCTCCCGGCGCCGCTCGATGACGCTCGTGGTCATCGTGGTCATCACCCCCAGCGCCGAGGCGCCCAGGGCTATCGCGGTCACCAGGCCCATCATGTTCTCCAGGCGCATCATGATCATGGTCTCGGCGTTGACGAGCTGGCGGACGGTCTTGGCCTCGACATCGGGCATGACATGCTGGATCTCCCGGGCGATGACCTCGGCCGGGCACTGGTAGCACAGGGCGCTCACCTGGACCGTGTGGACCTTGTCCGGGCGGGCGGTGAGGTTCTGGGCAACATCGAGGTTCACGAATATCTGCGAATCCTCGCCACCGCCAGTGGTGACTATGCCGCGGACCTGGAGGTCGGCGGAGCGCACCTCCTTGGTCTCGGGGTCCGTGTAGTTCACCTCGAATGGCGAGCCCACCAAGAGCCCGAGCTTGCGGGCCACGTCGGTCCCGACCATCGCCCCGGTCAGGTCGTCGTCGCGCTCGACCCAGCCCCCGCTGACCTCCCAGTACATTGCAATGGTCCGAAGGCCGGTGGTCCAGTCACCGCCGTCACCCATGGGCACCTGGGGGACGGCGTGGTCGAAATAGGTCCCGGTGAGCACGAGCTGGCGGTCGGAGCCCCCGGCCCGGGAGCTCACCACCTGGTACAGGAAGGGCGCGTAGCCCAGCACGTTGGCGCTCCAGTTCTGGATGCGCTTTATGTTCCAAAGCTGGCTCTCGTTGATGTACCTCTGCTCCGTGACCGAGCCCAGGGACATCCCGGGCAGTCCCACGTCGATTGTCTCCGACCGGGGCAGCACCATGATGTTGGCGCCGAACTGGCGGAACTCGGAGGCGAGCTTCTCGTTCATCGAGTAGGAGGTGGTGAGCAGCGCGCTGGCCATGGAGGCCCCCATCACGACCGCCAGCACCGCCAGCGCCACGCGCGAGCGGCGCCTCGCGAGCGATTTTGCCAGCACGCGTCCGAACATCTCCTTTCACCGCCCCCGTCCATCCCGAACTTCCCATGGTACGGTCCTGCCGCATCGAGAAATGGAAAAAAAGACCGGCCCCCGCCGGAGCGGGGGACCGGGTGTGGAAGGAATCAGCCTGAGCCCTCGGGCAGGTTCGTGTAGGGGCATCCGCCCTCGCCGGCCTGAGGGCAGCTCCCGCCGCCCGTCTGGTTGCAGACCGGGTTCTGCGGGCCGCAGGCGCCCCTGTCCGCGGCCGCCTGCCCTCCGGGGCAGTAGCCGTTCGCCCCGCAACCGCCATTTGCGGACGCGCCGCAGGGCATCTGCGAGAAGGTCGCCGCTCCCAGCCCAACCCCTGCAAGGGACAGCGCCCCCAGGAGGACCAGCACCGAGTTGACCGCCATACCATATACCTCTGTCTCAACTTGAGTTGACCGTGATACAAACACGATTTCCAAAATCATGCCCTAATCTCTACCAAATCGGAGTGGAGATTCAGGGTGCGGGGCGCGGGGTGCGGGGCGCTGGGGAGGGGAAAGGCAGCAAGGCAGCAAGGCAGCAAGGCAGCAAGGGAGCAAGGGGGGAAGGGAAACGGAACGACCCGTCGTCCCCTTGCTGCCTTGCTGCCTTGCTGCCTTGCTGCCTCCCTTGCTGCCTTGCTGCCATCCCTTGCCGCCTTGCTGCCATCCCTTGCCGCCTTGCTGCCTCCCGCCTTTCCGCACCCCGCGCCCTGTCGTTCCCTCAACTCTCGCTCAGGTGGAGCAGGGTCGCAAGCGCCGCGGCCGCGAATATGTCCGGTATCATCGTGAACGGGCCCAGCCCCGCCAGGCAGTAGCCCCAGAGCGCGTGGATCACCGGGTTGGAGGTGGCGGCGTATATGAGAAGCGCGAACGTCATGAACAGGAGGCCCAGCGTGAACCGGGACCTCACCTCGGAGTACAGGCGCAGGTAGCCGGCGATGAGCACTATGCAGAGGCCCGTGTTCACGGTCGTCAGGACCGATTTCGCGGCGAGCAGGACGCCCGAATCGCCCTGCATCCCGGGAGCGTCCTCGGGCAGGAGCAGGTCGGCCAGGATGTAACCGATGACCGCGGACAAGACGACCGTCGCAACGATTAGGCCCACCCTTCCCCTGGCGTTCATCTCGCATCACCATCCGGCGTCGCTCTTATCTGGGTTTTACCGATTTGGGCCCGAATCTCCGAAAAGACCTGATAATTGGTGTCCAGCATCGGGGACAGGAAGTACATCCGCCCGTACCCCTCGCCCCGCGCGGTCAGGAGCTGGTTGTCCATCATCACGTCCAAGTGGTGCCGGACGGTCTTGTAGTCCAATCCCAGCTCCTTTGCGATCTGGTGGGCGTTGGACGGCCGGTCCCGCAGAAGGACAATTATTCGGCCCCGGTTCCGGCCGCCCGAGCTCCCGGCGAGCATCCACCAGAGCAGCCTTCGGAGAGAGTCCATCGCGAGGCCGTGATGGCCCCGGCAGGCCTTAATCCTTGCCGAAGGCAAGTATTAACCCTCCGTACGCGCATGCGACATCGGTATCGGCGTGTACGAGAGGGTGCCGGCGAGGGCGCTGCTGGCGGGCGCGCAATACTGCGATGTGAGGCTCGAGCGCCGCCGGGGGGTGAGCCTCGAGCTCCGGGACGGCGAGCCGCGCGAGGCGGTGCCGGGGGACGAGGAGGGCCTCTGCGTCCGGGTCCTCTTCAAGGGCGCCTGGGGGCTCTCGTCCTCAAACGACACCTCCGCCGCCGGAGTGGAACGGACCCTCTCTTCGGCCCTCGGCATCGCCCGCGCCAAGGCGGCGCTTCAGAAGCCGTCCGAGAGGGTGGCCCTGGCGCCCGTCCGGGCTCGCAGGGCCGATGTCACCTGGCGCGTCGCCAAGAACCCTCACGATGTCTCGATAGAGGCCAAGTCGGCCTACCTTGCGGAGCTGAGCCGCGCCACCGCCTCCGTTCCCGGTGTCCGGACCGTCACGGCGTTCTACGCCGACGGCACGCGCACCACCCACCTCCTCTCATCGGAGGGGGCGGATGTCCAAACCGGGCTCACGCGCTCCCTGTCCGACGTGAGCATGGTCGTGAAGACCGACAAGGGGATTTCCGGCAACCGGGTGCGCGTCGGAGGGACCGCCGGCTGGGAGATACACGAGAGGGGCGGGCTGGCCGAGAAGGGGGCCGAGGCGGCCCGCGTCGCGCTCGCCCTCCTCGACGGGGACCGGGCCCCCTCCGGCCGGTTCCCGGTGGTCGCCGACCCGGAGCTTGCCGGCGTCTTCGCCCACGAGGCCGTGGGCCACGCCGCCGAGGGCGACATAATCGTCGCCGGGGAGTCGTGCCTGGAGGGGAAGCTGGGAAAGAGGATCGCCTCGCCGGCGGTCACGCTGGTCGACGACCCGACGCTCCCCGGGGGCTTCGGCTCGTTCCCCTATGACGACGAGGGCGTCCGGGCGCGCCGCAAGGTGCTCATCGAGCGGGGCGTGATGAGGGGCTGCATCCTCGACCGCGAGTCGGCGCGCAAGCTCCGGCTCCCGCCAAACGGCGGCGCCCGGGCCGAATCCTACGGCTCCCGGCCGCTGGTCCGAATGAGCAACACCCTTTTGGGCCCCGGGGACCGCACGCTCGAGGAGCTGTTCGAGGGGGTCAAGCGCGGGATATTCGCCAAGGGCACCCGCGGGGGCCAGGTGGACACCGCCCGGGGCTCTTTCCAGTTCTCCTGCCGGGAGGCCTATCTAATCGAGAGGGGCGAGGTGACCAGGCCCCTGCGCAACCTGGCGCTCTCGGGCGGGATACTCCGCACGCTGCGCGACGTCGTCGCCGCCGGCAAGGAGGTCCGGGCGGGCGACCCGGGCTACTGCGGCAAGGGCCAGACGGTCCCGGTCGGGGACGGGGGGCCGCACATCCGGATACGCTCCGTGGCAGTGGGGGGAGGCTGAGATGCCGCGCTCCGTGAAAGGCGCAAGGCGCGCAAAGGAATGCTCCTGGTTCAAGGCGCAACCGCAGACGAGCGAAGCTCGTCCAGGCAAGGACGACCGAAGGTCGTCCGGGGGCGCAAGGCCGGAGGGGCAAGGGGCAAGGGGCAAGGGGCAAGGGAGGAGGCGGGCACCATCCCCCGCGCCTCGCGCCCTGCGCCCTGCGCCTTCGCCCCTTGCGCCTCGCACCTTGCGCCCCGCGCCTCCGCCCCTTGCGCCACGCACCTTGCGCCCTGCGCCTCCGCCCCTTGCGCCTCGCGCCCTGCGCCTTGCGCCTTCCCTTTCCCGCCCCCCTTGGTCCGCCGGCGACATGCTCTCCATCGGCGACACCGCCGTGAGGCATGCCCTCGCCCGGGGGGCCGACGGGGCCGAGGCATTCCTCGTCCGGGGGATCTCCACATCCGTGGACATCGAGGGCGACCGCATCAGCCACCCGATGAGGAGCACAGCGCAGGGGATGTCGGTCCGCGTGCTCAAGGAAGGCAGGCTGGGCTTCGCCTACTGCACCCGGCCCGACCGGGTGGACGCCGCACTAGGCAAGGCGCTGGAGATATCCCGCCTGGGGAAGGTCCTGCCCTTCCGGTTCCCGGAAAGGGCGCCCTGCCGCGAGCCCGCCGGGACGTCCGACGAGCGCCTGACGCTCCTTTCGGCAGAGGACGCCATCCGGCTCTCGGCCGAGATGATGGCCTCCGCCCGGGAGAGGGGGCCGGGGCTGGTGGTCACAGGCGGCGGCGTGGACTTCGGCCATTCGGAATCCGCCCTCGTCAACTCGGGCGGTGTGGCGGTCTCCGAGAAGGGGACCGCGATATCGGCGAGCGTCGTGGTGACGCTCAAGGGCCGGGCCACCGCCACCGGTTTCGAGGGCGGGAGCTCCCGGCGGCTGGACCTCGACCACCGGGCGATGGGGCAGGCCGCCGCCCGGCTCTGCCTGGCCAGCCGCAACCCGGTCCCCACGACCACCGGCCCCCGACCGGTGCTGTTTTCGCCGGAGGCGGCCGCCGACCTCCTGGGGTCGGTCCTGCTCCCGGCGATCGACGGGGAGGCCGCCGGGCGGGGCGAGAGCGTCTTCTCCGGCCGGCTGGGCCGGCCGGTGATGGACCCCGGGCTGACCATGATCGACGACGGGCTGCTCGAGGGCGGGCTGGGAACCGCCAGTACCGACGACGAGGGCGTCCCCTCGCGCAAAAGCGTGGTCGTCGAATCCGGCACGCTCCGCGGCTTTTTGTTCGACCTCTACTCGGCCGCCGAGTTCGGCGCCTCATCGACCGGGAACGGCGCCCGCGGCTCCTACCGCGCTCCCCCGTCGGTCTCGGTGCGCAACCTGGTGCTGGAGGGCGACCTCCGGGACCGCCGGTCGCTCATCCAGGACATCGACGACGGGATTCTCGTGCACGAGGTCCTAGGGGCCCACACGGCCGACCGGGCCTCCGGGGACTTCTCGGTCAACGTGCCCCTGCTTTTCCGGATACGCCGGGGCGAGGTCGGAACCCCCCTCAAGCCCGTCATGCTCTCCGGGAACCTTCCCGCCCTGCTCGGGAAGGCCGGCCTGGGCAGCGACCGCAAGCAGGTCGCCCGCGGGATGGGCGGCATCCTGGTCGGAAGCCTCCGTCTGGACGATGTGATGGTGACGGGATAGGCGGTCAGCCGGGCCCGGGAAGGCCTCCGCTCAGGAGACCGGCCGGGCCTTCCCGTGCTGCTCCAGAGCCCTTGCCATCTCCCTCTGGAGGGCGACTAGGTCCTTCCTGCGCAGGCAGGCGACCACCCCCTCGCCCATCGCGAAGTCCGGCACGTCCTCGAGGATCCTGAGCACCACGAGCTCGCAAGAATCGACGGCCGCGCCGGAGGGCGGCGGCCCGGCCCGGTCCGGGACGGGCGAGGGCTCGACCGGCACGGTCTTCACCGGCTCCGGCCCGAACCCGTCGGGAGGGGCGCATTTCGCCGGCGGTGAAGAAGGTCCGCCCGCCCCCGCGGTCGACGATGCCGCGGCGCCGCCCTCGAGGATCCAGTTCCGTCCGGCGCAGAGCCGGTCCACGAGCTCCTGGAAGACCGTCTTCTCCTCCGGAGTGAACGCCCTCGTGTCCACCCTGGCGCCGGTGAGCGTCTGGTGGGCCAGGAGCAGGAACTTTCGCATCCGCAGGTTTATTATGTCCATCTGGAGCGACCGGGCCTTCTGCAGCTGGTCGGCGAGCTGGAGGGACCTCATGGAGGACGGGTCGCGGGCCCGCTCCTGGTCGTAGGACGCCCGGAGCCTCTCCAGGAAGTCCCTCACCCGGTCGTGGAAATCGGCGACCAGGGGGACCGGCGCGCCCCCCCTCTTCTCCTGCTGGTGGAGCTGGATGAGGCGGTTGTAGTCGACCTCCTCCTCGGGTGCCATCCGAATCCGAATCGGTTCGGACGATTAATATGTTGTGCAGCAGGGACGGTACCGGCCTTGGGACAATATTAACCCTCCTCCGAGGGAGCCTTAAATAATTTTGTCCCAAATTTGTACATATCTTGCCTATCCCCCTTTCTTCTCTTATCACGTCTCCATTGCAGCCCGTTCGAAACCCGA
>VGTL01000060.1 GCA_016874675.1 Methanobacteriota archaeon
GTTGGCGGGCAACCTGAAGGACAGGCTGGTGTCCTCCCCCCTCTCCCAGAACGTGAACTCCTGCATGGAGTTGCCGTTCGCGAACGTTGTCACGGTACCGATCTCGGACGGCAGGGCCCCCGTGGGGACCGGTATCGCCGCGAGAGCGGCCAAAAGCTGTGTCAGGACTACGACCGTTGCTGCTACCCTGATTCTCATGGGCTCACCCGGGACCGGCGCTGCAATTGCGCTAGGATTGTCAATTATATTATTGTTCAATTATATAATGATATTCGTAAGAAGGACAAGCCTTATAATGAAAGGAAAGGCCCCCGGCCACTGCGGCTGGGTGCGCCCGAAAGGGGCGCCCCGGGCGGGACCGGGCCGCGATCGTCGCCCCGGCAACCAATATAAGCAGCAAGCCCGATACTCCGCCCATGCTCCTCAGGCAGTTCAAGTCGGCCACCGGAGCGAACATGTCCTACCTTGTCGCCGAAGGGCCGGGCGGGACCGGCGCGGTGGTGGACCCGACCGGGGACCTCTCACGTCTCATGAACGTCATCGAGGCCGAGGGCATCAGGGTGTCGTACATCCTCATAACCCACGCCCACCCCGATCACACCTCCGGCATCGGCGTCATCACGAAGGAGACCGGGGCCAGGGTGGCCGCCCACAGGCTGGCCAGCATACGCAAGGACCTTCCGCTCGACGACGGCGGCCAGATCGATGTCGGGGCGCTCCGCGTACGCATTCTCCACACCCCGGGCCACTCGCGCGACAGCGTGTGCTATCTTGCCGGGAACAAGCTCTTCACCGGGGACACCCTCTTCGTCGGCGAGTGCGGCCGCACCGACATGCCCGGCGGGGACTCGGGCGCCCTCTACGACAGCCTCTTCAAAAAGCTCCTCTCCCTCCCGGACGATACCGAGGTCTACCCTGGCCATGACTACGGTTCCCGCCCGACCTCCACCATAGGTCGCGAGCGCAAGACCAACTACGTCCTCGAGCCTCGCACCCGCGAGGAGTTCATCGAGTTCATGGCGGAACCGTGAGAAGAAAAGGCAGCAAGGCAGCAAGGGAGCAAGGCAGCAAGGGAAGGCGGCAAGGCAGCAGGGCAGGAATGGACGACGGCTTTCCCTTGCTCCCTTGCTGCCTTGCTGCCTTCCTGCCTTTCAACAATCGTTATATATCGCAAATTCTTACAGCATCCGGATGGCCCGCGTGAAGATCTCGACCTACCGGCGCCCCCCGACGGCCACCGGGCTGGAGATGATCGAGAAGGGCCGGCTGCAGTGGCTCGACACCGACAGCTTCGCCAACTTCAACACCGGAGTTCTGGAAGAGTACCTGGACGAGAAGAACCGGGGGGAGGGGTTCTGGAACTCGTCGTTCAACTGGAAGCAGCTCTTGCCCGCGATAGCGGTCGGGACGCTCTTCGCTTTCATAATCCAGTATGTCGGTCTAAAGGTCGGCATAGCGGTCGGCGCCGCCTGGTACGTCATCTTCATCCTGGCCCTCTGGCGGCGGTGGACGCCCGCGGAGAACAACCTGGCCGCCTGTGCCGGCTCGGCCGCCCAGTACATCTCCTCCGGGTTCGTGTTCACGTTCCCCGCGCTGTACCTTCTGACCTACCACCCCGATTACACCCATATTATACGGGAGGACCAGCTCCCCGCCGCCGGACTGGCACTGCTATGCACGGTGGTCAGCGCCTGGCTGGGGGTGATGTACTTCATCATTTTCCGGCGGCTGTGGGTGGTCGAGGAGACCCTCCCCCTGCCGGGGTTCGAGGCCATGATAAAGCTCCTGGACATCGCCAAGGACCTCACCACCGGCGCCATCGAGTCCGCCAAGCGCTCGATGAGGATGGTCGCCGCCTGGGGCGGAGGCATAGCCTTCCTGGTGTTCCTCCGGGACATGCCGGTCATCGCCGTGCAGGACGGCGGCCGGATGATACGGAAATCGATACTGGACTTCTTCTTCGGGGGCGCCAATTACAAAGGCGGCATCATACAGCTGTCGGCCGAGGATTCGAAGTACACCTGGCTGAGCTACAACATCGCGCCGATGCTTTTCGGCATCGGCTGGTTCCAGCGCTTCCGCACCGCCCTCATGGTCTCGCTGGGCACATTCGTCAGCTGGTTCATCATAATACCGGCGGCGGTGCTCCTGCACGTGCCCGTCGAACACGACGGTTCCTGGGTGGACGTGAGCACACTGCCGTTCGCCTCCTGGACGGCCTACAAGAGCATATCCAATCCCATAGCCATCGGGGCGATACTGGGGGGCGGGTTCACCGCCCTGTTCAAGATGGCCCCCTCGTTCGGGAAGGTCTTCCGGGACGTCGCCCAGGCCGTGAGGGGCGGGTCGGGCACCGCGAGCGACTGGGTCCAGGGCAAGGGCTGGTACGACTGGCCCCTCAAGGTCATGGTGATGTACATCCCGGTGGTGTTCATCACCGTCGGCACGGCGTTCTGGCTGCTGGGCGGCTACCCGCCGGTCCAGTCGTTCGTCTACGCCGGGGTGCTCGTGGCGGTCGTGTTCTTCCTGGGCGCCATCGCGGTGAAGGTCATGGGCGAGGTGGGCATCGAGCCCGTTTCCGGGACGTCCTTCATCGCCCTGCTCATAGTCATCGGCCTGCTCAAGCTCATCGGTACCCCCAACTCGGTGATCGCCGTGATGGCCATCCTGGGCACCACCGTCTTCGCCTGCTCCATATCGATGTCGGGAAACGCCATCACCAACTTCAAGCTCGGCGTTTACGTGGGCAACCGGCCCTACCACCTGGTCAAGGCGATGGTGGTGGCCATACTGCCAGGGGCGGTGGTGGCGGTCGCCGCCGCCGCCTTCTTCTCGTTTGGCCTTTCCACGCAGAAGCTGGACTTCATGGCCCCCCAGGCGCACGCCTTCGCATACATGGTCCAGGTTATCCTGGGCGGGCAGACCGCCGCCCAGCTTCTGTCCTACCTGGCGTTCGGCTTCGCCATCGGGGTGTTCATGGAGCTCATGACCGGCATGGGGACCTCGTTCGGCCTGGGCATGTACTTCCCGCTCTGGCAGGGCTTTGCGCTCCTCACGGGCGGGGCCGCCCGTGACCTCTGGCAGAAACACGTCGTTGAGCCCCGCGCCCGGGCGGAGAGATGGACCGAGCGAGCGCGCACGCTCAAGATGCTGGACGGCTTCATGATGGCGACAGGTTTAATCGTGGGTGAGGCCATTATGGGCACCGTGGTGGCCGTCTTCATAATGTTCACCTGACGGTCGAGGGACCCAGGCCGATGGAGGTGCAGGCATGCCGGACCCCGGGAGCAGGAGGGCAAGGGCTCGCACGAAAAGGAAGAAGGAGACCAAGGGCCGCCGGAAGAGATACCTCCTCATCACAATCGCCGTGGTTATCATATTGCTGATGCTGTTCAGCAGCTTCATGCCCCTCCTGGGCGGCTACTGATCCGGGCCGGGCGGGGCGCGCGAAGGGGTTGACCTGAACATGGCCGGCGGGATGGGGTCGGGCGTGACGGAGGGCGGGGAGGACTACCGCCGCCGGCTCAGGGAGCTTCTCCAGGCGAACTCCGGAATGCTGATGGGCCTTCTGGAGGCCGCCGCGGGGGCCGAGGACCAGGGGCTCCTGCGCGACATCGTGGATGCCGCGTTCTTCATATTCGCCGGCGAGGAATCCTCGCTTCCGGGCGGCCGGGAGTTCTGGTCGCGGATGAGGTCCAACCTGCCTGCTCAACCCGACGGGGCCGGCCCCGATGGGGGCGACCCGTCCGGATGGAGGGCGGTGGAGGGCTTCCGCCGGGAGCTCGACCGCTACGCCGCCGGCCGGCCCGACATTAAGAACGCCCTGGAGGGCCTGGATCACCAGGGTCCCCGGCCCTCCCCGGCCCCCGCCGCCGGGGCTGAGGGCCCCGCCGCTCGGGTCGAAGCGCCGCCCACGCCCGAGCGTCCCAGGCTGCCGCGCCCCCCGCCGGGCCCGCAAGATCGGTCCGAGACCCTCCCGTTCGCCCAGCTGATCGCCCCTTCTTCACCGGCCCCCGTTCCGGCACCCGAGACCCTGGATGGCCGGCGCGCCGGTCCCTCCCGCCCCGACCCGGAGGTCAAGACAGTGGAGGGGAGGCTCGCGGTCCAGGAGGAGGAGACGCGGCTTGCCCGCGCCGACCTCGCCAAGCTCGAGAAGAAGTACCGCGAGAACCTGGAGCTCCTCAAAGAGGAGGCGCGCGACCGCGGCTCGCTGCAAAAGCAGCTGGACACCACCTCCGCCGAGGCCCTCCGCGCGCAGGAGCGGCTCCAGGACGAGCAGCAGAAGCTCGCGGACACCCGCCGCCGGCTGGAAAAGCGCGAGCGCGAGCTCGAGGCCCTCGAGGAGCGGCTGCACGCCATGGAGCTCGAACTCGTGCGGAAGGAGGAGGAGATCAGGATGTCGATGCAGCACCTTCGCGACGAGGAGGCGGAGCGCCGCCGGGTGCTGGAGGCCCTCAGGCAGGAGGCGCGCGAGAAGGCCCAGATGGAGCACCGCCTCAAGCGCCGGGAGGAGGACCTCTCCCGCCTGGAGGCACGGATCGTCGAGGAGGAGAAGCGCATCGCGGCCCTCAAGGGCTCCCAGGCCGTCTCGGAGGAGGAGACCCTCCGCAAGGCCGCCGACCTCCGCCGGCGCGAGGAGGAGGTGCGGGCCGCCGAGGCCGGGATGCAGGCCCGGATAGAGGAGTTGCGCTCCGAGGAGGCCGCGATCAAGGAGAGGATCGCCGAGCTCAAGAAGCGGCTCCGGGAAGGCGAGGTGCTCCAGGCCCAGCTCGAAAAGCGCGAGGAGCTCCGCGCCGCACTCGAGGAGCGCTACAGGCAGAAGGAGGAGGCGCTCGTGCAGGAGCTCAGGGAACTCGAGCGTGTCCGGGCCGGGGTCGAGGGGCGGGCCGGCCCCCGGGCCGAGCGGGATGGGTCCCCGGAGCCCCCCGTGACCGGGGCCCCGGAAGAACGAGAGGGCGGGCCGGCCCCGCAGCGGCCGGCCCCGCTGGTCAGGATGCTGGTCGTGGCCCCCCTCGCCGGAGATGGGCCCCCTCCTCCCGACGGCGGGGTGTCACCGGACAGGCTCTTCCCCGACACCGAGCGGAAGAGGGAGCGCCCCCGGGACGAATTATACAAGATGCTCTCCAAAAAAAAGAAACCGACGTAGGGCGGCTGCCCGCCCTGCACACCCTGCGCCTTGTGCCTCGTGCCTTGCGCCCTGCGCCCCTATTCTTCCTCGGTCTCTCCGTGCGGCAGGGCCGATTCGATGGCGGCCCCCGTGGCCTTCATCGCCCGGGCGGCCTCCCGGGCGGCCCCGACCGCCACCTGCCTGACCTCGCGGGCGGTCGCGGCGCCCTTGCGGGAGACGGCCATCCCGGTGCTCAGCACCCGTCTGCGGACCGCCGCGGCCCGGCCGACCACCCTCCTTCCCGCAAGCGCCCGCGCGGCCGCTCGCAGCGGCCTCCGGGCCACCGTCCACCTCGCTGCGACCTTGGGCCTGGCCGGGCGCGCGGAGCGCCGGGCCCGGCGGGCCGGACGCGGCCTTTGCCTTCTAGCGACTGTCCTGCCCCCGCGGGCTGCTTTCGGGTTGCGGCCCTTCCTCGGCCTTGCCATCCTGTTGCGTGCGGGCATTAATTCCACCAGCCCACCGTCCACGTCATCGCTGGATAAAAAGCTTGCTATGCGCGGGCCTGTCGGGACCCCACCTCCGTCCATCCCCGATGGCCGGATCGCCGGGGCGCCCTGCTCACTTCCCCAAAGCCCCCGGTGCCCCGCCAGCGCTGGGGTCGCCCATGAACTCCTCCAGGCGGGACCTGCGCATGCGGCCGTTCTCGAAAAGCGAGTCCACCGCCTGCTCCATTATCGCCACGCGCTGGCGCGTGTATTCCTTGACGCCGTAGCGCTCGGCGAGCTTTTTGGAGATGTCGATGTATTTCTTGACGCTCTTCTCGTGCACCGTGAGGATGAGCCTTCCCCCGCAGCGCGTGCAGGCGCCTTTCAACGGGACGCGCCGAAACTTCGAGCCGCACTTCGGGCAGCGGGTTATCTGCTTGGAGAACTTCTTGAGGTTGCCGGTGATGTCGGGGAGAAGGTGCGTCTCGATGACCCGCGCCGCCATGTCCGGGACGTCCACGGCGCGGAGCTTTTGCCCCAGGTTGAACTGGGCCTCCATCTTGCGGGCGGTGGCGCCCAGCGTCTTGTAGGCGCTCTCGCGCGGGCCCTCGCCGATGTCGGCCGTGTCGTGCGTGAACCCGAACCCCTCGTACTGGGCGGGCGTCCCTATCCGCCGCCCCACGGTGTCCATGAGCCCCTCGACCTCCTTGGCGGGCGCGTTGCGCATCGTCGCCCGGTAGAACTCCAGAGGGTAGAAGTTCCCGACGTCCAGGTTGAGCGCCTCCTTGTCTATCTCCGAGGGCTCGACGACGGCCGAGAGCACCAGCGGGGCGTCCATGCGGCCCCCCCGCTTCACCGGTAAAAACGACTCGGAGAAGTCCAGCAGGCCGTCGAGCAGGAGCATGACGCAGTCCTCGTCGCCGTCGCAGTTGCGCCGCTTGGCGGCGTGGAAGAACGGGTGGGCGTAGCCGACCAGTGCGTTGGTGTATCCTATGATGCGGGCCAGGACGCCGGCGGAGGTGTGGGGCGCGAGCCCCAGCACCAGGTGGCCGATGAGGTCCTCCGGCTCCCGGGCGTTGTAGAACGGCTCCAGCCCGTAGAACCGGACCAGGAGGTCGTCCACGAACTGCGAAACCTGGAGAAGGTAGCGCCCGCAAGCGCGGGAGACCACGATGTCCTGGGGCCTAAGCTCCACGAGCTGGTCGGGCGTCTCGAGCGGGCGCCCGGTGTAGTCCGTGTCGTAGCCCAGCTGCCTCATCGTGCCCGCGTCGACCGAGATCTCCGACGGCCGGACGTGCGTGACCGGCGTGTCGGTCATGTCGAAGCGCGCGGTGCCGTCCTTGAAGACGAAGACACCGTGCCGGGCGCGCAGGATCCCCTTCTCGAGCATCTCCGGCGTCCGGTGGCGCGACATCATCCCCTGCACGCCCTTGATGTCGGGCAATCCCCCCTCGCGCAGCTCCCGGGCGGCCCGCTGCAGCGCCGCCCTCACGTCCAGCGGGTGGAGCTGGCCCCTCTGGCCGGCGGGCTCCTCGATGGGGGCGGTGTGGCCCCCGCAGTCGCAGCGCGGGAAGAGCCCCTTACGGCCGCAGGTGGCGCACCGCCTCATCCCGGCGTTGACCAAGACCTCGCCCTTCTCGGCGGCGGCGTTCACGAGCCGTTGCGGGCCGCCGGCGGTCCCGACCGGGAATATGACGTGCGGTGGCGGCTTCATCCGGCGCTCGCGGGCCTTCTCCGGGCGGCCCATGCGGCCGCCGATGCGGGTGGGGCTCCGGCGCATGACGCGAAAGCCCGCCAGGCGGGAGACGAGCTCCACCGGGTCGGCGCCGTCCCGGGCATCCGCCGGGCCCGAGGGCACCCCCTCCCGCGGGACGAGGCGCGTCCCCTCCGGCCTCAGTCCCAGGCAGCGGACCAGCGGAAGGGAGAGCTCGCCGAAGAGGAGGTCCTCCCTTTCCATGTGGAGGGCGCCCAGCGTGACCAGGAGCTCCTTGACCTGCGGATCCTTCCCCAGACGCAGTCTCCCCTGCTCGAGCGAGCCTGCCGCCGCCAGGTGCTCCCGCAGGCGCAGTATCTCCCCGGCCGACAGGTCGTGCCAGAAGAGGTTGTAGCGGGGATGCAGCGGCACGGCGAAACGCTCGCTGAGCCGGAAGGCCTCCTCGGGCGTCGGTTCGATGTAGGATTCCACGTTCTCGTCGGGAGGAAGGGCCAGCGCCAGCTCCTGCGAGTACCACTCCCAAGAGTAGCCGCCCTCGAGCAGGACATGGTTGTTCTCGGCGAACTCCCCGTACGGCACGAGGATCTCGCCCAGGTCGATTATCCGCCGGACGTCCTTGCGGACCGCCTGCGCTGTCCGTGAATCGTTGACCTGCACCAGGTCGCCGTTGTTGAGAAGCAGGGTGGGGCCATCGATGCTGTCGCACGGCGTCATGGCGGAGGCCTTGCCGGGACGCTCCACCTTCATCTGGGTCCCGACCGAGAGGAACTCGTCCAGGGCGAACATCGTGGCCGGGTGTATCGACAGGGCCGCCAGCCCGGCGGTCCGGGAGCGGCCGTACCTCAGGCGGAAGCCTCCCTTCCGGCTGGGGTGGCTGAACACCGGCCTGCCGGCGATCAGGTCCTTGATGTACTTTTCCGAGGGCCCCACCTGCGTTACGGCCTGCTTGCCGGCCTCCGCGGGCTTGCTCCGGGCGAGGTACCTGTCGACGAACTCCCAACCGGTGATGCCCATCCGCTTCACGTGCTTTTGGATCTTGGGCGCCTTGAGGCACAGGCCCTCGGCGATGACCAGGCAGGCGCCGCCGCGCAGCCGGTTGGTCTCCACCCGCGGGAGGTCCCTGAAGCCCTGAACCTCAACCTCCTCCGTGCCCTCCCCGTCGATGCACACCGGGCAGTTGGCCGCGATGAGCTCGATTTCGTCCTTGGACGGGGTGTACTGCAGGTGCTGGGCCTGCTTGTACATGGGGATCTCCTCCTTGTAGCGCTCGATCTCCGAGGGGAAGGGGACGTAGCGTCCTATCCCCAGCTCCCGGCGGACGATGTCCGCAAGAAGCACCGACAGCGCCTGGGCGCCCCCGCCGGCGGAGCGTATGGGGCCGGCGTAGTACACCGCCGCGAAATCGGTTCCGTCCTGGTTCTTCTTGAGCTTGACGCCGATGATGCCCTCGATGGGCGCCACCACGACGCCCTCGGTGAGGATGGCAAGGCCGGTCCGCACGGCCTGGTACATCGCCTCCTCGGGGCTCCGGAAGCCCTCCATCTTGGCCACCTCGATGGCGACACCCAGCGCCGCCTCCTCCCGGTTGCCGACCGCCTCGGTGACCTCGCGTATCCGCCGGGCGATGCCCGGGGGGCCGACAAGCGACTCAACCCGGGCTGCGAGGTCCTTGGCGAGCGGGATCTCGACGGTCGTCTCGGGGTCCAGGCCCTTCGCCCGGGCCCTCCGGGCGACGGCGTAGCACCTCTCGGCACCCTCCTCGAGCTGCGCGAAGTACCGCCTCATCTCCCCGCTCGCGCTCTGTCCGCTCTCCATCTCCCGGTCCATCCCGTGGGTGAAAGAACCGTATGCTTTGCATTGCTATAATTGTTGCTTTTTTAAGAAGGCAGCAAGGAGGACAACATGGCAGCAAGGGAGCAAGGTAACAGAGCGGCAAGGAATGAGGATCAACCACCCTTCCTGCCTTCCTGCCTTGCTGCCTTGCTGCCTTGCTCCCTTGCTGCCTTCCCTTGCTGCCTTCCTGCCTTCCTGCCTTGCTGCCTTGCTCCCTTGCTGCCTTCCCTTGCTGCCTTCCTGCCTTCCTGCCTTGCTGCCTTTTCCCGCTGCCCGCTCCCCGCTCCCTTTCCTCACTTGAGCGGCTTTTTTGCCTCGACCTTTATGCTTATGATGGTGGAGGCGACCTTACGCAACTCGTCCATGCCGATGGGGACCTGCTCGAGGAAGGAGCGGACCGCCCCGTCGGTCAGGTCGATGGGGTAGGCGGTCTCGCCCAGCACCCGGAGGTCGCGGAAGCCGGCGGCGCGGATGGCCGCGAGGTACTGCCGCCTGAGCGCGGCCCCGGCGATGCAGCCGACGTAGGCGTCCACGGATTCGAGCACGGCGGGCGGGAGAGGCGCCTTGAGCACTATGTCGGAGACCATCAGCCGGCCGCCGGGGCGCAGCACCCGGAAGACCTCGCGGAAGACGCGTTCTTTATCCGTGGAGAGGTTGATGACGCAGTTGGAGATCACGGCGTCCGCGGACGCGTCGGCCACCGGGAGGTTCTCTATCTCGCCCAGCCGGAACTCCACGTTCTTCCGCCTCCCCTTCCGCGCGTTCCCCCGGGCCTTATCGAGCATGTCGGGGGTCATGTCCACCCCGATGACCTTGCCCGCCGGCCCGACCTTCTCGGCGGCGAGGAAGCAGTCTATCCCGGCGCCTGACCCCAGGTCGACCACCGTTTCGCCCCTCTTCAGGGAGGCGAGCGCCACGGGGTTGCCGCAGCCAAGCCCGAGGTCCGCTCCCTCCGGCAGGCTCTTGAGCTCCTCCTCCGAGTAGCCCACGGCCCGGCTTATGCCGGCCGGCGCCGCACCGCATCCGCAGGTCGGCCCCTTCGGGGGTGCGCAACAGCTCTGGCTGGTCCGGGCGATCTCCCCGTAGCGCTCCCTAACGACCTTCTTCACGTCCACGGACCCCTCGTGCGCCCCCTTTCTCTTCCCCATCCTCATTCCTCCCTCGACAGCACCGTCTTCATCATGGGGCCGAGGAGCTCCCGGGCCATCCGGCCCAGCTCGTCGACCCTGATGAGCGTGATGCAGCATCAGAATAGGCTGGTTCATCCATCCCAGGTTCCGGGGGCGCCCCCTTCTTGATGGCCCCCAGCATCCCGATGATACGTTCCCGCAGCTCCTCCACGCCGTCGCCCGTCAGCGCCGACACGGCCTGGCCCCGGCCGGTCCGCCGAAGGTCGGATTTGCCCTCGACGACTATGAGCCTCGAGCCCGGGAAGTCCCGCCGCACCTGGGAGAGCAGCTCCTCCTGTTTCTCGACGGTCGCGCCGGATTCCCCGGTAGGGTCGACCAGGAACACCAAGACGTCCGCCAGGTGGCGCAGGGCCAGGACAGCCTGGAGCTCTATCTCGTTGCGCTCGTCGAGGGGCCGGTCCAGCAGGCCCGGCGTGTCGATGACCTGGTACTTGCGCCACCCGTGGGAGAAGTGGCCCACGATGATGCCCTTGGTCGTGAACGGGTAGGGCGCCACCTTCGGCCGGGCGCTGGAGAGCCTGGAGACGAGAAGCGACTTGCCCACATTGGGATAGCCGGCGACCACCACGGTCGGGCTCTCCGGGTAGATCGTCGGCAGCCTGCGGATGCGCCCGCGCGCTTCCGAGAGGAAATCGAGGTCCTTGCCCACCTGCTTCATCACCGAGGCTATCCGGCCGTAGGCCGCCTCCCGCCCGCCGTCGATCGCCACGATGTCGAAGGAGCGCCGCATGTGGCGAAGTCTCTCCCCGGAGATCTCGAGCACCTTCTTGCGCGCCCAGTCGAGCGCCCCGAGCGACCGTTTGAGCCTGTCCAGGTCCAAAAGCAGGTCCAAAAGCTCCCTGTGGAAAGGGTGAAGGGAATCGAACGAGGGGAACGACCTCACGTAGCCGGAGAGCGCCGAGTCGAGGTACTGGGCCACCGACTGGAGCTTGGCAATCGAGGTCTTCTTGAGCCGGTAGCGTCGGTCGGGATCGGCAATCCTGACCCGGGCCGCCTTCCGGAACGCCCGGTCCACGAGCTCGCCCGCCGTCGCGATCGTCGGTATCTGCAGCATGTCCGGGAGGCCATATGCAGGCCGGGTTAAAAGGTTGATGCAACAAAGGCGCAGGGCGCAAGGCGCAAGGGAAAAGGGACAAGGGGGAAGGGTGGCGGGGACAGCGCAACCCCCCAGGCCCCTTTCCCCTCGCGCCATGACCCTTGCGCCCCCAGACGACCTGCGGTCGTCTTTGCCTAGACGAGCTTCGCTCGTTTGCGGTTCGCTCGCCTGCGGTCAAGCCTTGCGCCTTGCGCCGTGCGCCTTGCGCCTTTTTTACACTCCTGCCGTCGCGGATTGTCCCGCGGCGCTGGCCAGGGCGGGGGTCGGCCGGCCAGCATCGCGGCTCAGCCCCGGAGAAGCGTCATCACGCCCGTTGAGGCGAACCAGATGCCGAAGAGGACCATCACCCCGCCGCAGAACGCGAAGACCGCGATGAAAGTGCGGTCGTTCCAGAAGGCTCGGCTGGAGTGGACGGCGTACGAGAGGAACGCGTCCCAGCCGAGATCTGTCGACCAGTGGAGCGCCGCAAAGACCACGAGCACCGGTAGCCCGAGCTCCAGCGCGTTGAGCGTCAGGGCCGCGCCCAGCGTCGCCCACCAGATGAAGTAGTAGGGATTCGAGGCGGTCGTGAGTATCCCGGCGACGAATGGATGGTACGGGAACGGGTCCGGGCCGGCCGGCGCCCGCCCGGCGCCCCTTCCTCCCCCCCCGCTCCCGGCCGCGCCGCCACTGCCGGCGGCGCGCGCGCCCCGGAGCCTTCCGACGACCCCGCCGCGCGAGAGCACCATGGAGGCGCCCATGAAGACCAGCACCGCCCCGCCGAGCAGGCCTATGCCGGCCCCGACCCAGCGGTCCTGGAGCACCGCGCTGAATCCCAATGCGACCAGCGCTATTGTCGGGAACTCGACCACGGCGTGGCCGAGCGCGATGTGGATCCCGGCCCACTTGCTCCGGCAGCCCTTGGCAATGGTCGCGGCCGTGACCGGCCCGGGCATCATGACGCCCGTGACGGAGATGGCCACGACCGTCCCCAGGAACACCATCACGCTACCGGTGAAGCTCATCGCAAGTCTCCCAAGGCCGCCGGCCCATTTCAAGGTTGTGGAGGGGACGAACACAGGGTGCCGGGTGCCGGGTGCCGGGTGCCGGGTCGAATACGAGGGTTCAGGGTACAGGGTACAGGGCTCAGGGTGGCTGACGAGGGTACAGGGTTCAGGAATCGGGATCGAGACGGGTTCCGTTTCGGGCACGTCCGCTTTACCCTGGACCCTGACCCCAGACCCCCTGAACCCTCGTCGCTCCCCTGACCCCTGACCCCTCGTCCGCCACCCGCCACCCTGCACCCCGCACCCTGCACCCCGCACCCTGAATCATCGCTGTACGCGGTCTATCAAAACCAATAAATACCAAAGAACTGGTAGGAGCTCCGATGAAGCGCCGGAGGGCGGCCAGCGTGTGGATTCTCAAGGAGCTGGCCATGCTGGGCGCCGACCGGGGCGAGGTGATGCTCTCGTCCGGAGAGCTCGCAAAACGCCTCGGGATAAGCCAGCAGTCCGCCTCGGGCCGGATACTCGAGCTGGTCCGGGACGAGTTGCTTGCGCGCCGCATGGGGCCGCGCAAGCAGGCCCTGCGCCTCACTCCGAGCGCGGTGGCCCTGCTGCGGCGCGAACACTCCGACTACCTGAGGCTGTTTGAGCGCGCCGAGCGCCTGACCGTATCCGGCAAGGTGGTCAGCGGCTTCGGCGAGGGCGGATACTACATCGGCCAGCCCCGCTACCAGGAGCAGTTCCAACGAAAGCTCGGCATCCGGCCCTATCCCGGCACGCTCAACCTCCGGCTCTCCGGGGGCGAGGCCGCCAAGCTGGACCTGCTCCGGGAGAACCCGGGCATCCCGCTCGAGGGCTTCGAGAACGACGGCCGCACGTTCGGGAAGGGCAAGTGCTTCCGGGCCCGCCTCGGCGACCAGGAGTGCGCCGTTGTCATCCCGGACAGGACGCTCCACTCCGACAACCTCGAGGTGATCTGCGAGCGGCACCTGCGCCGCTCCCTCGGACTGCACGACGGGGACACGGTCAGGCTGGAGGTCCGGCTTTGAGCGCCCCGGCCCCCAGGGGAGCGGAGAGGGCACCGCCGGCCTCCAAGCACGGCAAGGAGCTCATGGCCTCCCACAGCCTGCCCGTGCACGCCCCGCCCCCCAGGACCTGGAAGCCCCTGGCCGCCGGGGTGATGATGCTGGTAATCGCCGCCGGCGGGTTCCTCTTCTCCGGCCTCTACATAGCCATTCCCGAGTCCACCTGGATATCCGGGGACGAGGGCAACATCTTCGGCACGGTGAAGGTCAACAGCACCACCGGGGTGGCCGGGGCGACGGTGGCCGTCGGTACCGAGAGCACCACGACGAACGAGACCGGCTACTTCGAGCTCCGGGGCGTGGACACCGGCCGCCAGGTGATCGTGGTGGAGGCGCCCGGCTACCGCCAGCTGCGCTGGAGGACGATAATCACCGGCGGGAACCCGCTGGGCTATCCCTTCGTCCTCACACCGGGCAACGGGACCGAGACCCACGACGAGACCGGCGACCTCAGCGGAGGGTTCTATGGCTGCGGGGCCCTCATGCTCATATTCACGACGGTGATAGCGACCGGGGCCGTCTTCTCCTTCAGGAGGAAGCGCTACCCCATCGCCACGACCGGCGCCATCCTGAGCTTCAGCATCGGCTACTTCCAGGTCCTGTTCATCTTCGGTCTCATCATACCCCTGGGCATCATCCTCAGCATAGCCTCTGTCGTGCTCCTTCTTTTCTCGCGTGGTGAGTTCACATGAGGGGGATGGACCTCGATGTGCCCCCCATCGAAGGGCGGCCGCCGCGCGCGGCCGGCCCCGAGGCCGCCGGAAAGCCCGGCGCGAGGGCCGGTGCGAAGGACCTCGCAGGCCCCGGCGCGAAGGCAACGACCGGGTCCGCCGGGGGGCCCGCTGGGGAGCCCCCGCGGCCGGAGCCCGGCCGGTCAGGCGGAGAGCCCCTGGTGTCCGCCGAGACGGAGGCCGGCCGCGGCGAGCCGGTCTGCGCCTACGGGGTCGAGGTGGTGGAGCTCCTCGAGATGGAGCCGCTCGAAGGGCCCATCGCGCTGCCGCGCCGCCGCCGGCCGTACCACCGCTACGCCTCGGCCGTGTTCTTCGCGGTCTTCGTCCTGGGCCTGCTCAACTGCGCGGCCGTGCTCCTCTACTACCCGGCGATCCCCACCCCCGACGAGCTCCTGGGCGGGACCTGCGAGGTATCGGGCGAGGTCCGGGACGCCACGGGCGCCGCCATCCCCAACGCCAGCGTCGTGGTGACCGATTCCACCCAGTCGACGTTCACGAACGCGGACGGCTGGTACGTCCTGAAGGGCGTGCCCGCCGGGAACCACCGCGTCGAGGCCGCCGCGGTGGGCTACGGGCCGATGGCCGTGAGGGTGGACCTCCGCCCCCGGCTGCTGCACGGCATCGACTTCACCCTCGAGAAGGGGGGCGCCGGCAGCGCCGAGGATTCATCCGCCCCGGCTGATTTCAAGGTGGTCGGCTCGTCGTACCTTTGGGCGGCGCCGCTGCTCTTGCTGTTCTCGGTGCTGGCGCTGGTGGCGGCCGTGCTGTCGCTCCGTCCCGAGAGGCCCGGGCGTGTCATCCTGCTCGGGGTGGCCGGCGCGCTCTCGTTCGGTTTCGGGATGGGTTTCGCGCTCGCCCTCCTGGGAGCCTTCCTGGCGGCCGCCCAGCTCCGCCGCGAGGAGGGACTTCCCCTGAAGAAGCTCCGCGTAGGCATGTCCTACCCGAGCCGGCGGGCGGCGGCCCCTCCCCGGCCGGGGCCGGTCCGGGACACGGAGGGCCCGGGGCTGCCGGCGGCCGGCGCCTCCGGTGACGGGAAGCCGGCGCCGCCGTCCGAACACGTCCATGGCATCGAGGAGGTCGAGGTGTACCTGAAGGAGCGGTCGCTCCGGGCCAAGATGGCCTCGGCCGAGATAGAGCCGGCGGCGACGCTGGGCCGCGGGGAGGTGGACCGCGAGGGGGCGCCCCGCCCCCGCCGGTTCATCCGGCGCTCCGGAAGGACCCGGATGCTATGCTTCGTCTGCGTGAGCGATATCGGCCAGGGGTCGGAGTACATCCGCTGCTCCTGCGGCCGCACGATGCACGTGAAGTGCCTGCACCGGCCCCGCTGCCCGGAGTGCGGCTGCTCGTTCCGGAAGGAGGGGTGATGTGATAGAGGCCGCCCCCAGGAAGTTCCATCCGCTCGTGCTCGTGCCGTTCCTGATAACGTTCATCTGGGTGTTCATCCAGTTCGCGGCGCCTCTCTCCCTGCCCCCCGGCTCGGTCGAGGACCTCTCGGGGAGCGTGGGGCGGGTGGACAACGCCAACCAGACCGCGAAGATGAACCCATTCGCCCGCTGGGTCTACGAGAGCGGGGACGTCAACTGCCACCAGAAGGCGAGCCGCTCGCTGTTCATCAACGGCAACGAGATGCCCTACTGCGCCCGCGACCTCGGGGTGTTCATCGGCATGGCCATCGGCTGCGGCCTGTGCCTCTACATCATCCTGGACCTCAAGGTCTGGATAATACTCGGGGGGCTCGTCCCGATGGGGATAGACGGGGTGGGCCAGCTCTTCGGCCTCTGGGAGAGCACCAACCCGATTAGGCTCATCACCGGCGGCCTGGCCGGCTTCGTCACCGGTCTGGCGCTGGCGTACATCTTCTTCGCCATCGACCAGGGCCTCTCCGACTGGCGCAAGAAGCGCGCGGCCCGCCGGGCCTCAGCGGTCATCGGCGGCGCCCCGACGGGCGCCCAGGGAGCCGGAGACCAGGTTGGACACGGTGATGGCGGTGAGAAGCCCCAGCCCGAGGGGCTCCAGGAGGTCGACCGGGCCGATGAGCCCCGCTAGCGAAAGGATGATGGCGGCCTCCACCAGGCTGATGATGCCGCCGGCGGACAGGCCCAGCCAGAGCCAGCCCCTGGGGCTGTCCAGCCCGGTGACCCGCGCGGCGAAACTGCAGGCAGCGAAGGGCGCGACGGTGAATAGCAGCAGCGGCCCCACCATGGGCAGGAAGATGAGCAGGCACGACAGGGCCAGCAGGCCGACGGCGACGGCCAGGGCCTTCGGGAGCGCCGGCGCGGGTGCCTCTTGGTCCTCTCCCCCGTTCCCCATCGGAAGAGTATCCCCGTAGGTTATAAAAAATCTTCTCAGTGCGGATTCTCAGAATCCAACAGATTAACTATATATCCGGAAAATCATCTACCGCGTGACGTGGCCGCCGAAGAGGATGGACCCAGCTGGAATCCCGACACGCGGGCGGAGGGCGATGCCCCATCACCCGGCTCCGGGGGCTCCGCCGGGGCATCCGGGGAGGACGCGTCCATTCCGACCGACGGCAGGGGGCCGGCCGGGAGCGGCGTCACCGGACCGGGGGGCAACGACCTCGCCGATCGGGGCCGCGTCCGCGACATCGCGGTGCTGCTCATCGGCCTGCTCACCGCGCTCAACCTGCTCCAGTACAAGTACCTCGAGGCCACCTGGAGCCGGCACTTCGTCCTCTACAACACCATCTTCCTTGCCTTCCTGACGATATTCCTGACGGTCGGGCTGCTGCTTTTCCTCGCGGGCGTAAGAAGGCTTTTCCCCTCCCGGCCGCGCAAGCTCGTGCTCTTCATCGCCGGGGTGGCGGTCGCCTCCGCCTCCCTGGCCGGCCTGCTCGCGATGCGCCAGGGGAGCATATACGGGCTCACGCTGGGCCTCCTGGCGCTCCTCGGGCTCTGGCTCATCCTCGCCGGCCAGCTCGAGGTCGGCCGGAGGGACGCCGCCGGCATCCTGCTTGCGATACTGGGCATGTCGCTCGTGACGCTGGTCCCTGTGCACGAGGCCTTCGGGGTGCTCCCCCTGGGGGATCTTTGGGCCGCCCCGAACCTGGCCCTGATGGCGGCGGGGGCGGCGCTCGCCTGCGCCGGCGTGCTGCTCGTCCACGGCGCGGGCGAGCCGGGTGGCCGGCCGGTGGCCTCCTACGGCCTCTGGCTGACGGGGGTGATGGCCCTGTTCCTGGTGCCCTTCCACGAGGCGGCCGGGATAAACTCCAACAGCGCCTACGGCATGCTGGACCAGACCCTGATGGTCACGGGGGCCATCGCCATCGGCGCGGGGGTCGCCCTCTTCGTCCGCAAGCAGCTGCGCGAGGGGGCCGCCCGGCGCCACCTCGTCGAGGGCGACCGGCTCTACGCCGGCGGCGACGCCGAGGCGGCCGTCCTGAGCTACGACCTGGCATTGCGCCTGGAGCCCGACCTCGGGGAGGCCTGGGCCCGCCGGGGCGCCGCCCTGGAGCGGCTGGGACGCCTGGAGGACGCCCAGCGCAGCCTCGAGCGCGCCCTCTCCGTCCGGCCGGAGGACCACCTGGCCCTCGCCGCCCTCTCGGCGGTCCACCGCCGCGCCGGCAACCCCGGCAAGGCCCTGGGCCTCGCAACGCTCGCGACTGACCTTTCACCCTCCTCGGAGGTCGCCTGGAACAACCGGGCCAACGCGCTGGCCGATCTTCGCCGCCCCGACGAGGCCCTCGTTTCGTACGAGCGCGCCGTCTCCCTCAACCCGGCGTACGGCAAGGCCTGGTACAACCGCGGCGTGGTGCTGCTCTCCCAGGGGCGGCCCGACGACGCGCTGGAGTGCTTCGAGGAGGTGCTTGGCATCACCCCCGGCGACGAGCGGGCGCTCCGGATGCTCGACGCCTGCCGGCAATCGATATCCGAACCCGCAGGGGAGGGATGAACTGGCAAGGAAGATAAAGAGCGGGATATTCGGGCTCAACGCCCTGCTGGACGGCGGGATAAACGAGCACTCCGTCTCGGTCGTCGTGGGGTCGTCGGGCGCGGGCAAGACCATCTGCGCCACCCAGTTCCTCCACTGGGGCCTCCAGGCCGGGCAGGAGGGCATCTACATCACCCTCGACGAGAGCCCCGAGCAGATACTGTCCGAGGCGGCCGAGATGGGCTGGGAGGACATCCGGGACTACGTGCGGCAGGAGAGGCTGGT
>VGTL01000061.1 GCA_016874675.1 Methanobacteriota archaeon
AAATCCGGTTCTGATTGGGCACCTGACTGGATGGTTCATCATCCTGGTCCATCTGCCCTGTCTCGCTCTGCCGAGGCATATTCGCACCAGCCATTATCCCCGGTGCGTTTCTATCTCATCAAGGCGCGAGGCGCAAGGCTTGAGGCGCGAGGGATAGGGCGCAAGGAACAAGGGGGACAAGAGGGGGCTTCCCTCCTTGCTCCTTCTTCCATGCGCCCTATGCCTTGTCCCTTCCCTTGCGCCCTGCGCCCTGCGCCTTGTGCCTTGCGTTCTTATTCAGTGTTGTGGCGCCTCCCCCTTCGCCCGCGAGCGCACGTAAACGTAACGGAGCCACCGGCGCCCCTCGTTTCGGACGTTGTGGAGCACGCCCTCGGCGATGAAGAGCGAGTGGCCCTCCCGGACCCTGACCTTCGCCTTTCCGTGATGGACCGTGGCCGTGCCCTCGAGGACGATGATCACCTCTTCCCTGCCCCCGGTCACGTGGGCCCCGGTCTCGTCGCCCGGCCGCAGGATCTCGACGCGGCCCCGCAGGTATCTCGCGTCTTCGTCCGTTACGAGGTGCCGGCGCTTGAGGCACAGGGGCCTGGGCGGCTTCACGGGCCGCATGCTCACACCAAGACGAACCCCTCGATGTCCGTGATGGAGCCCCGGCGCCGGTTCGCCGGCTTGAGCTGGGCCCGGACCTTCATGCCGGCCTTGAGCCGCTTCGGGTCCGCAAGCACCTTGTGCAGGATGACCGTCGAGGCCCCGCGCAGCTTCACGATGCCGTACACGACCGGCGCCGGCAGCCGCTCCCCTCCCGGTCCCTCGCGGGCCACCGTGAACGCCAGAAGCGTCCCGGCGTCCGCCACATCGACCGCCTTCCCCACCCGGACGAAGCACTTCTCGCAGAACGCCACCGGCGGGACGAAGGTCGTGTTGCATTTCTCGCACCTGGCCCCCGAGAACCTCCCCGTCTCCTTCAGGGTCTTGAAGAACCTCTCGTGGTGCGGTGGCATGGTGTAGGTGTACCTCACGGGGAAGTCGCCCTTCACCCGCCTGACATCCACGGCCCTCTCCAGCTTCCTGACGATTCCCATGGCCATCCCCCCTCAGGTCTCCTTGCCTTTCGGCTTCGGTTTCGATTTAGGCTTCGCGGCCTTTTTCGCTTTCGGCCTCAGGGCCCCCGGTCCCGGTTCCGGCTCCCAGGGCCTGAAGTACCGGATGTCCGTGATGTCGCCCCTGCGCTCCCGGGCCGGTTTCCACACCGCCCTGACCTTCATGCCGATCTTGACATCGGCGGGCCTCACCTCGCCCAGGAGGTGGAGAATCCCCATCCCCTTGGAGGCGCCGTCCAGCTCGATGACCGCCGGGAGCTGGGGCTTCTTCTGCCGGGAAGCGTCGGTCCTGATGTAACAGATGGCGAAGGTGTTCACCGTGCCGGTGTCCCGCACCGGGACGAACTCGTCGACCGTTCTGAAGCACTCCTCGCAGAACAGGCGGGGCGGGACCATGATGCGGCTGCAGGGGCGGCAGCGCACCCCGAGCAGCCTCCCCTCCTTCAGGCCCTCGAGGTAGGTCCCGATGGCCACGCCCGCGCTCCAGGTGTAGCTGAGGCCGGTCTCGCTCCACTCCTCCCTGAGCAGGTCCTTCTTCTTGAGGTCCTCCTCCGTGAGGGCGGTCCCCGCAAGGTTCCCTTCCGGTTTCCCGCTCATGGATGTTCACCTCCCCGGCGCATTACCACGACGGTACCGACCTGCATCAAATCCCCCCAGGCCTGGGCCACCGCCGTGTGGGGGTCGTTTTTGACCTGTCTTTTCCCGGCCTCCCCGCGCAGCTGCCAGAACATCTCGCAAAGCTTCATGACGCCCGTGGCGGCGATGGGGTTCCCGACGCCCAGCGCGCCCCCGGAGGGGCAGGTCGGGAGGTCCCCGTCCCTCTGGGTCACGCCCTCGCGTGTCAGGACGGGCGCCTCGCCCTTCTTGCAGAGCTGGAGGCCCTCCATGTGGTGCAGCTCCTTGTAGTCGAAGGGGTCGTAGGGCTCGGCGAACGAGATCTGCCTGCGCGGGTTGTCTATCCTCGCCATCTTATAGGCCATCCTCGCCGCCTTCTCGACGTACAGCGGGTAATAAAGGTCGCGGTCGGTCCAGTAGGCCGTGTCCAGGTGCCAGCCGACGCCGTCCACGAACACCGGGTTGTCCGTGTATTTGCGGGCGACCTCCTCGGTGCAGAACACCAGCGCCGCCGCGCCGTCCGAGGTCGGGCTGATGTCCAGCCTCTGGACGGGATAGGCCAGGACCTCCGAGTTGAGCACGTCCTCAACAGTGATCCTCATTCCCAGCTGGGCCGCGGGATGGTCCATCGCGTTTCCGTGGTTCTTGACGGATACCAGCGCCACGTCCTCCTTTTTGATCCTGTGCCGGGTCATGTAGCGGTTCATCTCGAGCGCGAATATCCACACCAGGTTGGGCCCGAGCTGGCGCTCGGTGAGGTTGTCGAAGATGGTCAGGAAGGCGCCCTGCGGGTGCGGCTGGCAGGAGGACATCTTCTCCTCGCCCACCACGAGGCAGGTGTCGAACATCCCCGAGGCGACATGCCACCAGCCGTGCACGCCGGTGAACACGCCAGTGCCTCCGCCGACGAAGGACCGGGTGTAGGGCTTCCCGTACGCCCCGCTGCCGTCGGAGAGGTACTCGGCCTTCATGTGCATGCCGTCGAATGCGTCGGGGGCCGTTCCCTCGGCCACGCACTGGATGTCCTTGATCTCCATCCCCGCCGAATCCAGGGCCATGCGCGCCGCCTCGAAGGACAGCTCCTTGCCGGTCTCCTTGGCGCGGCGCACGAACTTGGTCATCCCGGCCCCGATCACCGCCACCCTTCTCACGCGACCGCCCCCTTTCCGGCCCCGGCCGGACCGCCGTCGCGGCCGGAGAGCATCAGCACGGCCCCGGCGGTGGTCGGGACGCCCCGCCAGGACTGAACCACGGCGCGCCTTGCGCCCTTGACCTGGCGCCGCCCCGCGAGCCCCCGGAGCTGATCGACGGCCTCGCCCAGCCGGAACAGCCCCGTGGCGTCCATCAGGTGGCCGCAGCCCAGGCTGCCGCCCGAGGGGTTGATCGGCGGGCCTTCCCGGATGAAGCCGGCATACTCGGCCGGCTTGCAGAGCCCCAGCGCCCCGGCGTGCTGGATCTCCTTGTAGGCGTAGGTGTCGTCTATCTCGAAGAGGTCGGCCTTCTTTGACGGCCAGCCGGCCATCTTCGAGGCGCGCTTTGCGGACCACTCGGCGTAGCGCGCCCGGGCCCAGTCCCGCGCCTCCAGGGTCGGCGTGTCGTTGGCCCAGCCCATGCCGTCTATCCAGACAGGGTCGTCTGAGAGCCTCCGGGCCCGCTCCTCGGACGCCAGCACGAGCACCGTGGCGCCGTCCGCCGGGGCGCTCATCTCCAGCCTCCGCATCGGCGAGAAGGTCTCGTCGGAGCGGAGCACCAGCTCGGATGTAACCCGCGCCGGGTAGGCGGCGAGAGGGTTGGCTATCGCGTTGCGACGGTTCTTGGCGACCACCCGGGCGCAGTCGTTCCTCTTCGCGCCCGATCCATCCAAAAAGCGCGCCATCTCCAGCCCGGCGAGCGCGTGCGGGTTGAGGTCCAGGGGCCGGTTGAGCACCGGGTCGAGGGCCATCTGCAGGACCTTGAGCGGCCGGTCCACCTCGGAGAGCTTGCTGTGGCTTTCCACCGCGGCCACGCCTATCCGCCCCGTCATTATCTGCATCGCCGCGTTGGCCACGCCGGCCAGGCCGTCGCCGCCAATCGTGCACACCGGCCGGAGGGCCCCTCCTATCTGGTCGGGCAGGTACTCGTCGAATATGCTCGTGCCCTCCCAGAAGTCCTCCGAGACCCCGACGAACGACTCCACGTCCTTGCGCGGCTCCACCCCGGCGTCCTCGTAGGCCTTGACCGCGGCCTCGTACATCAGCTCCTTGTACGACACCTCCGGCGAAAAAGGCCTCAGCGCAGTCTGCCCAACCCCGATTATCGCGACCCGGACCAGGCTTTCTCCCCCCTCGTCACGTGAATGTCATTGCGATTATATAACATGTATGCGCGCGAGCGAAAGACAGGGTGCCGGGTGCCGGGTGCCGGGAACGACGAGGGTTCGGGGTCCAGGGTTCGGTGGTTCGGGCGAGGATTCAGGGATTCTCCCCCGCACCCCGCGCCCTGCACCCCGCACCCTGTCGTCCGCCGGGCCAAACGATTAAAACGCCCACGCTCATAACCTCCGGGAGGTGCGCGGAATGACGAAGACCCTCGACGCCATATTCCGGCCCCAGTCGATCGCCGTGGTGGGCGCCTCGCGCGAGCGCGGGGGTGTCGGACGGGAGATACTCGGCAACCTGGTCAAGTACGAGTTCAGGGGCTCGGTGTACCCGGTGAACCCGCGCGCCAACACCGTGCTGAGCATGAAGTGCTTCCCCAGCGTCGCGGCCATACCGGACCCGGTGGACCTGGCGATCATTGTAGTGCCGGCGCGCATCGTCCCCCAGATAATGGAGGAGTGCGGCCGGAAGGGCGTGCGCGGGGCGATAATAATATCGGCCGGCTTCAGGGAGGTCGGCGACAAGGGGGCCCAGCTCGAATCGGAGGTGGCGGCCATCGCCAGGAGGCACGGCATACGCGTCGTCGGGCCCAACTGCATGGGCGCCATAAACACCGAGCCCGACGTCCGCATGAACGCCACGTTCGCCATCACCATGCCCCTCGACGGCTCGATAGGCCTCATGTCCCAGTCGGGGGCGCTCTGCGGGACGCTCCTGGACTACGCCAAGGAGGCCGAGATAGGCTTCTCCAAGTTCGTGAGCATGGGCAACAAGATGGACGTTTCGGCCAACGACCTGCTCGAGGCCTGGGAGGTGGACGAGTCCGTGAAGCTCGTGCTCATGTACATCGAGAGCTTCGGCAACCCCCGCAAGTTCACCCGCATCGCCCGGAGCCTTTCGAGAAAGAAGCCGGTGGTGGCGGTCAAGTCCGGCCGGACCGTCGCCGGCGCCCGGGCCATCTCGTCCCACACGGGCAGCCTCGCCGAGGGCGACGTCCTCACCGACGCCATATTCCACCAGTGCGGCGTGCTGCGCGTCGAGTCGATAGAGGACCTGCTCGACTACGCCAAGGCCTTCACCGGACAGCCCCTCCCGTCGGGAAAGCGCGTGGCCGTGGTGACCAACGCCGGGGGGCCGGGCATCATGGCGACCGACGCCTGCGTCTCTCACGGCCTGGAGATGGCCCAGTTCGAGGAGCGGACCCGGCGCACCCTGCGGGAGAACCTGGTCCCGGCGGCGGCCATAGACAACCCGGTGGACCTGCTCGCCGAGGGCAACGCCCGCATGTACGAGACCGTGCTGGACGCCGTCCTCCAAGACAGGAACGTCGATTCGGTCATAGTCATATTCGTGCACCCGTTGATGACCGACGCCGAGGCGGTCAACCACGCCATCCACCGGGCCTGCGGGCGCCACGACAAGCCGGTTCTCGGCGTTTTCATGAGCACCCGAGAACAAAGGCGCGCCCGTCCCGGGAGCTGCACCCTCCCGCTCTACATGTTCCCCGAGTCGGCCGCCAGGGCTTTGGCTGCGATGTACCGCTACGGCCTCATCCGGAGCCGGCCGGAGGGGAAGATGCGCCGCTTCGACGTGAAGGCCGAGAGGGCCGAATCCGTGGTCCTGAAGGCCCGGGAGCAGGGGCGCAGGTGGCTCTCCCCGCCGGAGGTGGAGGCCGTCCTCTCGGCGTACGGCTTCGAGATGCCCCGGACGGTGATGTGCCACGATGCCGAAGCAGCGGTCGCCGCGGCCAACTCCATAGGCTACCCGGTGGTCCTGAAGCTCGTGTCGGCCGACGTGCTCCACAAGTCGGACGCCGGAGGCGTCCGGGCGGACATCCGCAACGACGCCGAGGTCCGGGCGGCGTTCTCCCAGATAGTCGAGGCCTTCACGGCGCTCCGGGCGTCCAACCCGGCCCTCAGGATGGAGGGCGTGCTGGTGCAGGAGATGGTGCGCGGGGGCAAGGAGACCATCCTGGGCATGACCACGGACCCGAGCTTCGGCCCGGTCGTCATGTTCGGCCTGGGGGGCATCCATGTCGAGGTGCTCAAGGACGTCGCCTTCCGGGTGGCCCCGGTCACGGACGTCGACGCCTCCGAGATGGTGCGGTCCATCAAGGGCTTCCCCATACTTGACGGCGCCCGGGGCGAGCGGCCCGTGGACCTGGAGCGCCTCACCGAGCACCTCCAGCGCATGTCCCAGCTGGTGCTCGACCTGCCCGAGATACGCGAGATGGACATCAACCCGCTCGTGGTCTTCGAGAAGGGGCGGGCGCCGAAGGTGCTGGACGCCAGGATCGCGATCCAGTAGGCATCAGTCGATCCAAAGGTCGAACACGTAGTGCGACTCCGACGCCGAAAAGCCGCGCACCAGCCGCGGCCGCACCGAGAGCAGCTCCCGGCCGGCCCCCTCCACGGCCGCCGCCACCTCCTCCCGCCTTCGCGCCAGCCCCTCCCGCGCAACAATCTCATAGAGGTGGACGGTCCCGCCCGGCCGCAAGAGCTCCAGCGCCACGGGCAGGAATCCGAAAGCGCTGTGGGGCAGGTTCATCACGATTCTGTCCGCCGGGGGCACCTTTCCGGGAAGCTCCCGCGCATCCGCGAGCATCGGCTCCACCCCGGAGACCTTGTTGAGCCGGAGGTTCCTCTTCAGGTACTCGACCGCCGCCGGGTTGATGTCGGCGGCGCGCACCACGGAGGGCCTGGCCCTCTTCGCTATTTGGATCGAGAACGGCCCCACGCCGGCGAACATGTCCAGGACGGCCTCCTTCTCCCTCACCAGCCCGGCCACCCTCGACCGCTCGGTCGCCAGCCTGGGCGAGAAGTAGACCTTCGAGGGGTCCAGCAGGAAGCGCAGCCCGTGCTCCACGTGGGTTGTCTCGAGTTCCGGCTCCCCGGCGATGACCTCGAGGTCGCGGACCCGGTCCTCGCCCTGCACGCCGCGGTCCATGGCCACCGACCGGGCCTCCGGGCGGGCGAGCAGGAGGGCCTTGCCGATCTCGCGCCTGTACTGCGCCAGCCCGTCGGGTATCTTGATGATGAGGACCTTGCCGATGACGTCGAACGCCCTGGGCAGCCCCTTCCTGAGCTCGGAAGGGACGCCGGCCGTCTCCCGGTAGCTCTCCGGCGGCTTGCGCACCGGCTCCAGGTCCCGCTCGCAGAGCGTGCCCACCGGCTCCCGGGCCGCCCCGGACACCGGCAGGTACACGAAATCGCGGTCGCGGCCGGGCCGGAGGTCCCCGCGCAGCGCCCCCGCAAACGCCAGTCGGCGCCGGACCTGCTCCGCCTGCGCCTTCGGGACCCGCACGCACCTGGACCGGACCATCCGCCTCGCTATGCGCCGTATCCGCATATATCCTTTTTGCGCGCAAGGGTTAGCTACCCGCGCGCCGATTCCCGGCCGGTGACGGGACGGCGCTGAGGTTCATCGGCCTGGGACTGTTCGACGAGAGGGACCTGAGCCTCAAGGCCCTCGAGGCCGCCCGCTCCTGCGAAAAGGTCTTCGCCGAGTTCTACACCGCCGTGCCGGCCGGCTCGTCCGCGGAGAGGCTGGAGGCCCTGCTCGGAAGGCCGGTGACCGTGCTGGGACGCGAGGAGGTCGAGAGGGGCGACCGCATCCTCGAGGCCGCCCGGAAGGGGGACGCCTGCCTGCTGGTCGTGGGCGACCCCTTCTCGGCCACCACGCACGTCGAGCTGCGCCTCCGGGCCAGGAAGGAGGGCATCCCGGTTTCCGTGGTCCACGGCGCCTCGGCCCTGACGGCGGTTCCCGGGCTTCTGGGCCTGCAGCACTACAAGTTCGGGCGGACCACGACGTTGCCGTTCCCGGAGAAGGGCCACTCCCCGGACAGCCCCTACGACATGATAGCGGAGAACCTCTCCCGGGGCCTCCACACGCTGGTGCTTTTGGACATCCGGGCCGACAAGGGCCTCCTGATGACGGCCAACGAGGGGCTCGGCCTCCTGGCCGGGCTGGAGCGCCGGAAACGGGGGGGGCTCCTGGGCCCGGAGGCGCTGGTGTGCGTGGTGGCCCGCGCCGGCTCCGAGAGCCCGGTGGTCCGCGCCGGTCCCCTCGCCCGGCTCGAGAGGGAGGACTTCGGCCCGCCCCACCACAGCATCGTCGTGCCCGGGAAGCTCCATTTCATGGAGGCCGAGGCCCTGGTGGAGCTGGCAGGGGCCCCGCCGGAGCTGGTCGGCAAAAGGGGCTGAGGCGCCCTATTTCTTCATGGCGATGGCGGTCTCCCGCGCCTTCTTGGCGTACAGGAGGGCCTTGGCCAGGTTCTTGCTCCGGTTGAACGACTTGCCTAGCTTGAGCAGGTTGAAGGCCGCCGCCGGGTCGATACCCTTCAGCTCGAGCTCCTTTATGGCCGCCTCGGCGGCCGCGATCTCGGCCGAAAGCTCCGCCTGCGGATTCCCGGCCGGTGCGGCCTCCCCGGCCGCCGGCTGGACGGGTGCCGCGACGGCCCTCGCCTCGACCTTCTGCGGTGGCGCCGGGGGCTCCTTGGGGGCCGCCACGACCTTCGGGGGCGGGGCGCGGCCCCTCCGGGCGGGCGCCGCCGGGGCCTTGCCGGCCTCCTCCTCCATCTCCCGGACCGCCTTCTCCACCACCTGCAGCTGCGCCGGGTCGCGCAGGCCGGGACGCAGGGCCGCCACCCGGGTGGCGAACGAGGCGTCCAGCCTCGAGGCGCGCTCGGCGAGCGCCCGGAGGCGGTGGAGGTCCTCGTCGAACCGCAGGAACGCCGAGCGCATCGCGGGCAGGTCGGCGGTGAGCACCTTGTCCAGCGGCTCGACCAGGACGCCCTCCGAGCGCCACTTCTCGTAGAGCTCCAGAAACTCCTGGCGCCTGACACCCGCCTGTTTCTCGATGGCCAAGAACTCCTTCTCCAGCGCCGGGATGTTGTCGGGGTCCTTGAGCAGGGGCACCAGCCGGGACGCGCCCTGTTTCGCCGACGGCTCCAGGGCGTCGAGCTTCTCCCCGAAAAGGCGCAGGACCTCCAGGTCCTCCTCGTACCTCGTGGCGGCCTCCTCGAGCGCGACCAGTCCGGCTCCTGCCAGCTTTTCGAGGCGGGCCAGGGAGAAGCCCCCCGACCTCCACCTCTCCATCCGTTCCCGCAGCCTCTCCCGCCGCGCCTTCACCTGCCGCTCCAGTTCCTGGATGCCATTCTCGATCTCGGCGACCGCGTCCGGGTCGTTGCAGCGAGCCCGGAGGGATTCGGCCTCCTTCTCGACCGCCCGGTCGAGGGCGTCGCAGCGGGCGGCCAGCGGCCCCAGCAGGGCGGCCTCCCTCTCGAACTTGTCCAGGGCCCTCTCGAGCTCCGCGGGGGAGAGGTCTCCGAGCCCCTCCAGCCGGGAGACGACGTAGCCGCTCGAGCGGTAGGCCGCGATGGTCTCGGCGAGCCGCCCCCGCGCCCCCGTTTTCCGGCGGAGCTCGTCGTGCCTGGCCCGCGCGCCGGCCAATCGGTGCTCCAGGGCCTTGACAAGCCTCTCCTGCTCCTCCGGGGTGTCGGAGTCGGGGGGTAGATGGTGCTCGCCGGCGCGCCCGGCCGCGGCCGCGCCCTCGCCGGATCGGTCCTTGAGCCGGCTCTCCCGCACCGCGAGCTCCTGGAGCCTGAGGGCGAGCTCGGCGCTCTTGCGGCCGTGCTCCTCCTCCCGGGCGGCAAGGGCGGTCTCCCTCTCGCGCAGGGAATCCTCCCTTCCTCTCAGGTCGTCGACGACCTTCTCGCGGATGGCCTTCTCGCGGGACCGGGCGCCGGCCCCGTCGGCCCCGATGCCCCTGACCCTCTTCTTGAACAATGCGCCGGCCAGGACCAGAGCGTAGGGTGGCGGCATGGCGGTGTTCCCCGTCCGGGACGGTTCCACTATTATGAAATGCTTGTATATAAGGTTTGACCGGTGGACAAATGCTAATAGCGACCGGAGCGATGCCTCACCATCTCCCATGCGGGGGTGGCCGAGCCTGGCAAAGGCGCGGGACTTAAGATCCCGTTCCGAAGGGATTCGCCGGTTCAAGTCCGGCCCCCCGCAACGTCCTGTCGCGCCATCCACCGTTAACGATATGAACCCCGCCCCTGTTTGAGAGGGGGATGACCATGGATAAGGCAGTAGCCCGGGACGACGACGAGGAGGACGACTTCTATTCCAGCATACCCGTCGAGCTCAACATGTGCGAGGTGCTGGTCGACGAGAACATCCGGAAGGGCCGCGGCGAGCGCGCGGCCATCTTCCACGGCGACGAGCGCCTGACCTACAACCGGCTCCTGGAGAGCGTCAGCCAGGCCGCCAACGCCTTCACCGACCTGGGACTGGACATCGAGCACCGCTACCTCGTCCTGCTGCACGACTGCCCCGAGTTCGTGTGCGCCTTCCTCGGCGGGATGCGCCTGGGGGCGGTCCCGGTCTGCGTCAACCCGATGCTCAACGAGAAGGACATCCGCTTCATGCTGGAGGACAGCCGGTCCCGCCTGCTGGTCACCGGCACGGAGCACTACCGGAAGCTGGCACCGATGCTGGACGACCTGCGCCACCTGAAGGCAGTGATAGTCGTCCCGCGCGAGGGCGAGGACCTCTCCTGGGTGAGCGCCCTGCCCCGGGTCCACGGCTGGAGGGAGCTCATCTCCTGCTACCGCAAGAGCCACACCCCAGCGAGGACTTTCAAAAACGACATCGCCCTTTGGCTCTACAGCTCCGGCTCCACCGGCCGGCCCAAGGGCACGGTCCACCTCCACCACGACATCCTCACCACGACCGACCTTTACGCGAGGCAGGTGCTGGGCATCGACGAGGCCAGCGTCGTGTTCTCCGCCTCGAAGCTCTTCTTCGCCTACGGCCTGGGCAACAGCCTGACCTTCCCGCTGCGCCACGGCGGCGCCACGGTCCTCTACCCCGGGAAGCCGACACCGGAGGCGGTCTTCTCCGTCCTGGAGAGGCACCGCCCGACGCACTTCTTCGGCGTGCCCACCCTCTTCGCCTCGATGCTCGCCGCGTCCGAGCAAAAGCGGCCGGACCTCTCGTTTCTCAAAATCGCCGTCTCGGCCGGTGAGGCCCTCCAGCCGGCGATCTTCGACGCCTGGAAGCGCGCCTTCGGCCAGGAGCTCGTCGAGGGCATAGGCTCCACCGAGCTTTTGCACATCTTCATCTCCAACCGCCCCGGCGAGGTCCGGCCGGGCTCCAGCGGGAAGGCGGTGCCCGGCTACGAGGCGCGCATCGTCGACGACCAGGGCAAGGAGGTCCCCGACGGCACGGTCGGCAACCTGCTGGTCAAGGGCGAGTCCATGGCGGTCCTCTACTGGGGCCGCCACAAGAAGAGCGCCAAGGTCATGCTGGGCGACTGGCTCTCCACTGGCGACATGTACCTGCGCGACCCCGATGGCTACTACTATTACCAGGGCCGCAGCGACGACATGCTCAAGGTCGGCGGGATATGGGTCTCGCCGGTCGAGGTGGAGAACTCCGTAATGGAGCTCCCCGAGGTGTTCGAGTGCGCGGTGATTGGCCACCCGGGCGAGGACGGGCTGGTGAAGCCCAAGGCGTACGTCGTGCTGAAGCCGGGCTTCGAACCCTCCGGGGAGCTCGTCAAGCGGATCCAGGAGCACGTAAAGACCTCGACCGCCAGGTACAAGTACCCGCGCTGGGTGGAGTTCGTGGAGGAGCTCCCCAAGACCGCCACGGGGAAGATCCAGCGCTTCCGGCTGCGCACGTAGCTGCCGCCGGCGCCGCGAAGGTCCCGCGCTCCACCCCCGATGCACCAAAACATCATAGTAATATATGACCCAAGACAATGGACGGGCCGGCGCATGACCGAGGAGAGGCGTCCCTGGGCGCCCGCCGCGACACTTGCGGTGCTGGCGATGCTGCTTTTGCCCGGCCCGGCCGGCGGGGCCGGGCCCCGCACGGTGTCCCAGTTCTCGGACGGGTCATCGGAGGCGACGTTCTATTTCGGGACCGGGCCGCGGACCCTCTCGACGAACATCACCCTCCCGAGGGAGGCGGCCATAGCCTCGGCCGGGGTCGTCGTGGAGGGCCTTCCCGGCAGGGACGGGGAGTTCCCCCTCGGGCCGGAGCTCCGGCTGGGGGACGGCGGCGGCCGGCTTTGGGACTTCGGGGCGAACGCCCCCGGCGCCGGGGAGATGGGGCGCCAGAGGGCCTTCTCCGACGGGAGGACGGAGCTTTCGTTCTCCTTCCCCGGGGCGGGCGGGGGCTCGTCTCGGGGCTCGGTGGTCCTGCCGGCATCAGCGCAGGTCGAGGAGGCCTCCGTGCAGATCGGCGGCGGGGTTGGCCCGCTTGCCCCGGTGGTGCACGCCCCGGCCCGGGAGGTCCCGCGGGTGTTCTGGAACGGCCGGGACGGGACCGTGGTGCAGGCCGCCGTGACCGATGACGGGGTGGACTTTTCCGGCCGCGACCCGGTCTCGGGCGCCGTGCTGCGCTCCCGGAGGCTGGCCCTCGGGCCCTCCGCCGGGCGGTCCGTGGCGGACATCCAGTACCTTCCGGGGAGCGACCGGGCCGCCGTTCTCATCCCCGGGAAGGGCGTGGTGGTGTTCGAGCTCGCCACGGGAGGGGAGCAGCAGTTCTTCACCGGGGGGGAGGCCGCCGCCCTGAAAGCGATGAGCTTCTCCGAGACCTACCTGGCGGTGCTCGGGCGCGATTTCGCGGGCGTGAAGAGCCTGGTCGGCGGGGCCGTCGACATAGTCAACTCGACCGAATTTCCGGATGCGGGTTGGTACGACCCGGTGGCAGTCGACTACGACCCCGGGGGCCGGCGGCTGGTGATGGCCGGCCGAGGCTCCCCCTTCCCGGCCAAGACCGTGTCGGTCTTCGACCTCGACGGACGGCGCTACCGCGTGCTCACCGACCTCTCGGTCACCTCGAACCTCGCCTCCATGCTCTTTCTGCCCGAGAGCAACACGGTGCTACTGCGGCTGAGCGGGACCGGGTCCGTCAACGGATACTCGAACAACCACGCCGCCGTCAGCCTCTCCCTGGAGGACGGAAAGGTCAGCTACATCGAGCCGCTGGAGCAGCTCCGGAGCGTCACCGCCCTGCGCCGGTCGGAAAACACCGTCTGCGCCATCGGCGACCCCCCCTACCGGGACTACCACGGCCCCCGGCTGGTGCTCATCGACGTCGGGGAAGGGTCCTGGCGCGTGTTCTCGGGCTCCGGGACAGCCTGGGCCAGCGCCCGGTACTGGGCCTACGACCCCGCCCGCCAGAGGCTGCTTCTGGCCTCCGAGGGTGCCGGGCTCGACGTCTTCGAGCTCGATTTCGCCCTGATGGCCGGCAGGTCCTGGAGGCTGCCCGACGAGGGCTCCCCGGTCCCGGCCGACGTGAGGTCGGCGCTTCCGGACGGCGGCGGCCTCCTGGCCGGCACCCGCAGCGGCGTGGTGGCCTTCGACGCCGGCGGGAAGAGGAACTGGTCCGTCCACTGCGGCGAGGTCGACGGCCTGGCGGCCGATCCGGTCTCGGGCGGGGTGGTGGTGGCCGCCCGGGGCGGGCTCGAGTGCCTGCCCGGGGTGGAGGCCTGGTTCCCCGGGACCCTCGAGATACTCAGGCTGGACCTCTCGGTCGCCCCCCCCGCCGTCCGCCGCCAGGAGGTCGACCTCCTTCCGGAGCACTACGTCATCCACATAGACGCCATCCAGCCCTGTCCGCCCAACGGGTCGGTGTTCCTGGCGGTCACGGCCTATTACGGCTCGGGCCTCTACGAGCTCTGGCCGGACGGCACATTCGCCCGGGTGGAGACCCCCTCGCTCGCAGTGCACTCATTGGCCCTTTCGCCCGACGGCGGGACGCTCTACGTCTCCAGCCACAGCACCGGGCTTTTGGTCCTGGACATAGCCTCCGGCCGCCAGGAGCTCCTCACGCCCTTCTCCGAGACGCCCCTGCTGAGCCCCGTGATAACCTCGATAAGCGTCGACGCCACCGGCGGCGTCCTCCTCTGCCAGGCGCCCGCCTCGGGCTACTTCCCGGGCGGGGTGAGCCTCCTGGTCCCGGCTCCCAACGGCTCCCTCCGGCTCGCCCTCTCCCAGCGGTTCGGGGACACCTACCTGGACGCGGCGGCGCGCGACCCGGAGGGCCGGCGCATCTTCGTGACCGACGGCAGAACGCTCTCCGTCATCGACGAGGTGGACGGCTCGAGGGCGGACCTCTCGCCCGGCCCGTACATGTCCTCCCTCGCCTGGTCGCCGGAATCCGGCGCGCTCGTCGGGGCGGGCCAGGGGAGGGCGTTCAGACTGGAGTGGGGCACCGGGCCGCCCCGGGAGGTCGGCCTGGACATCGGCGGGGACGGGACGGTCGAATGGACCGGCGCCGGCCCCCTCGGCGGCCGGGTCCGGGTGGACATCGCCGCCGCCCTGAACGGGCTCCTGGCCTCCGGCGTCGGAGGCGCCCGCTTCGCCGAAATCCCGATCAAGGTTACCTGCGGGTCGGGCGGCGTGGTCCGGCTCGACTCCCTTTCCATCACCTACGCCTTCTCGGAGCGCGTCGACCTCAAGGACGCCCTGGCGGAGCGGCTCAGGGCGATTCCCCCCACCGGGGAGGCCACCTTCCGGCTGTCCGTATCCGCCACAGGGGGCGGGCTGAAACTCTCCGGGCTCGATGTCGAGTTCTGGACCGGCGAGCCCCCCCGGGCGCAAAGACTCCCGGTGCTCCGCGTGGACACCGCGGCCCGGTCTCCCACCTTTTTGGACCTCACCCGGTACTTCACGGACGACACCACCCCGCCCGGCAACCTCACGTTCGGTCTGGACGTCCAGGGCCGGCCCTCCGGCGTCTCGGTCTCCCTGGCGTTCGGCCGGTACGCCGTCATCGACGCGCGGAACGCCTCGTTCCGGGGCGGCGTCCGCGTGACCGTCACCGCCACTGACTCGCAGGGCCTCCAGGGGAGCTCCGAGATGCGCCTTACGGTCTTCCGCTCGGGCGAGTACGTCCCGCCGCCGCCCTACTACGGCGCGCTCGCCTGGGCGTTCGGGGCGGCGGTGCTCGTGCTGGGCCTTCTGGCCATCCGGCTCTACATCCGCTCCGCCCGCAAGCGCGGGTGATGGACAAATATAAGAACCAGCCAGGCAATCATAGAGGAGGAGGGCTCGGGTGTACGTGTTCAGCTCGAACGTGACCTGGACCGAGGCCCGGAGGGGCAAGCTCGCCTGCGGCAACGGGTTCAAGGCGACCTTCTCGGCCTCCCCCGAGTTCCAGGGCGAGACCGGCACCCTCACCGCCGAGGACGCCTTCGTCGCCTCCATCAACATGAGCTTCACGCTGGCGTTCCTCAAGCTCGCCGAGACGGAGAAGGTGGAGCTTCGCGAGTTCGACTGCTCCTGCAACGGCATCATGGACCGGGTGATGCCCCGGATGGCCTTCAAGCGCATCGTGCTCCACCCCCGGGCGGTGGTCGCCTCGGACGAGGACGTGCCCAAGGTGGAGCGCTGCATGGACCTTGCGGACAAGTACGCGGTGGTGCGAAACTCCGTCAAGCCCAAGGTCGTGCTAGAGTACAAGATCGAGCTCGACAAGAGGAAGGCGCCATTGAAGGCGGAACAGTCCGGGTGAGGCGCCGCGAAAAGACGCACAATGTTGATATAGCGGTTGGGACATCCCTGCTCCGGGTCCGATATGTCCGACAAAACACATCGACTGTCCAATGCCCCCCGCTCCCGAACGCTCCTGGCCGTGACGGCGGCCGTCCTCCTCTCGGCCACGCTGGCGATGTCGGCCTGCGTAAGCAGCTCCTCCGGGCCGCAGAAGATGGTGCTCGCCACCACCACGAGCACCTACGACACCGGCCTGCTCGACTACCTGATACCAAAGTTCGATTCCAAATACAACATCAAGACCAAGATCCTCTCGGTCGGGACGGGCCAAGCCCTCTCCTACGGGCAGAGTGGGGACGCCGACGTCCTGCTGGTGCACTCCAAGGCCAAGGAGCTCGACTTCGTCGCCAAGGGCTACGGACTGTGGCGCAAGGACGTGATGTACAACTGGTTCATGATAGTGGGGCCGGCCTCCGATCCCGCCGGCGTCAGATCCCTCAACGGCACCGTGGAGGCGTTCAGGGCAATCGCAAACACCTCGAGCACTTTCTGCTCCCGGGGAGACGCCTCGGGCACCAACACCAAGGAGCTCGACCTCTGGAAGAAGGCCGGAGTCAGCCCCGACCCCAAGACGAGCTCGTGGTACCTCAACCTCAGTCAGGGGATGGGAGAGACGCTCATCACCACCAACGAGAAGAAGGGCTACACGCTGACCGACGAGGGCACCTGGTGGGCGATGTCCGGCAACCTGGGCAACCTCCAGATAGCGCTCCAAGGCGACAAGGCGAACCTTCTCAACCAGTACGGGGTCATACCGGTCAACGGCTCCAACGGTGCGCACGTCAACACCAAGCTCGGATTGAAATCCGCCGATTGGATAGTGAGCGCCGAGGGCCAGGACCTCATAGCGAGGTTCGAGAGGAACGGCCACAAGCTGTTCACCCCCAACGCCGCCTGAGGCCGGGCAACGGTTGATATGGTCCGGCCGCATGGTGGGCCGGGCCACCCAAGGTGAGAATGTTGCCGATACCTCCCGACGAGCTCATCGAGATAACGCTGAGGAGCCTGCTGGTTTCGGGCGCGGCCACCGCGCTGGGCAGCCTGCTTGCCATCCCTCTGGGCAGCTGGCTGGGGCTCACCAGGTTTCGCGGCAAGAGAATCGCAAAGACTATTCTATACACATTCTACGGGTTCCCCCCGGTCGTCGCCGGCCTCATTGTGTTCTTCCTGCTGTCCGGCAAGGGCCCGTTCGCCGAGCTGGACCTGCTTTTCACCATCGAGGCCATGATACTTGCCGAGCTCATACTGGTCATACCGCTCGTCGCCGGCATAACGCTGAGCTCGGTCGCCGAGGTGGACCAGTCCGTGCTGGACACGGCGCGGGCGTTGGGGGCCAGCCGGCGGCAGGTCCGGGCCACGGCCCTGCGCGAGGCCCGCTCGGGCGTCATGACCGGGATAATGGTCGCCTTCGGCGGGGCGGTGAGCGAGGTCGGGGCCGCCATGCTCGTGGGCGGGAACATCCAGTACCACACACGTGTGCTCACCACGGCCGTGGTCCAGGAGACCCGCCAGGGCAACTTCGAGTACGCCGCAACGCTGGGCGGGATATTGCTCATCATTACGTTCGGAATATATTACGTGCTGGGCTATTTCCAGGAGAGGGGGCCGAGATGACCGTCCTGCTCGCGCTCGAGAAGGTGACGCGGCGCTTCGGGCCGGTCACCGCGCTGGATTCGGTCTCCCTGGAGGCCGGCGAGGGCGAGATCGTCGGCCTGCTGGGGCCCAGCGGCTCGGGCAAGACCACCCTGCTGCGGCTTGCCGGGATGCTCGACTGCCCAACCGAAGGGCGCATCCTCCTGGAGGGAGAGCAGATGGATGCGGAGGGCGACCGGAACCTGGCCACCCGCCGCAAAATCGCGATGATCCTGCAAAAGCCGGTGGTCTTCCGCGGGAGCGTCATTCGCAACGCGACCTACGGACTGCGTCTGCGCAAGGTCGAGGCGGAGGAGGCCCGCGCCAGGGCGATGGAGGCCCTGAGGGACGTCGGCCTTGACGGGATGGCGGGCCGGGCGGCCCACACCCTCTCCGGCGGGGAGGTCCAGCGCCTGGCGTTCGCCCGGGCGGCGGTGCTCCGGCCAAAGCTCCTGCTGCTCGACGAGTTCACGGCCAACCTGGACCCGGCCAACATAACGATGCTCGAGAAGGCGGTCCGGCGCTTCCGCGAGAGCGGCGGGACGGTCGTCATGGTCACGCACAACCTGCCCCAGGCCAGGCGCCAGGCCGACCGCGTGGGCCTGCTGCTCTCCGGGAAGCTGGTCGAGACGGGCCCGCCCCAAAGGTTCTTCGACAGCCCGGAAACGAAGGAGGCGAGGGAGTTCCTCAACGGGACTATGGTGTGGTAGGAAGGCAGGAAGGGGGGAAGGCAGCAAGGGAGCAAGGCAGCAAGGGAGCACCTATGTGAAAGCCGGCCGTCCCCGTGACGTGGACGGCTTCTCTCCTTTTTAAACCTGTCCTTCAAAATACCCAATCCGGTCAAAGCTATCGCTAAAACGGACCCCGGATGCATCTTGGCCGTTT
>VGTL01000062.1 GCA_016874675.1 Methanobacteriota archaeon
TCGACTGCCTGGCGTTCCCCTGAGCCTTGCGCCTTGCGCCTTTTCTTTACGTAACGATCTCGTCCAGCCTGTCGGCCTTGATGGCGCGCTTCACCTCGAGGGCCCAGCGCCGGCCGGTGCTCATCGGCCTGCGCCAGAGGGCGTTGCCGTACGGGTGGCCCACCCACATGTGGATGTTCGTCCCGCCGCCGGTGCGCGGGGCCACGTCGTATATCCAGAAGTCGAGGTCCTTGTCCACGCAGGTCTGGAGGCAGAACGGCCCGATTATGCCCGGCGCGTAGTGCTCCTGGGTGGCCTTGACGAATTTTTCGGCCAGGACAAAGGCCTTCTCGAGCAGCGACTCCCGCAATGTGGCGGCGTTGTGGCCGCACACCGTGTACTCGGGCCAGAACTGGTTCTCCTGGAGCGACAGCTGCTGGGCCGCCGGCAGGCGCACGTGGCCGTCCAGGGAGCTCTCGAAGCGCCAGTCGATGCCCAGGAGCTCCATCTTCTCCATCCTGTCCTCTATGGGGGAGTAGAAGAAGTCCAGGTTGAAGACCGGGCCTATGATGTAGCGCTCTATGCGCGCGTTGGGCAGGTCCTCCGGGGTGATGACGTTTTGCGCGATGAGCTGGTCGGACTTCTTCCTGTACTCGTCGTAGGAGGCGGCCGTGAAGAACCCCCGCTCGAGCTTCTTTTGGGCGTGGTGGAGCTTGACGATGACCAGCCGGTCGATGCTTTTGGGGTCCTCGACCCTCTCCGGGAACGGCAGGCCGGCCTTCTGGAGGATCCAGTAGTAGTCCCTCCCCTCGCCGCGCTCCTCGCTCGCGAGGAGGTTCCGGCTGCCCAGAAGGGGCAGCCTCAGCCTCTCCTCGACGTCCTGCACCGGCAGGTAGGAGGTCAGGGCCCGGTTGGGCACGAGGAGGGTGTTCGTCCGGCGCAGGGCCTGCTGGTTCTTCTCGTCCAGTATCTGGGCGAACCGGTCCAGGAGCATTAGGTCGTCGACTGACCCGCGCAGCGCCCTGCCCTTCTCCTTGCGCTGGCAACGGAAGTACCGCTCGTAGGTGGCCTCGCGGCCCCTCTGGCACACCGCCAGTGTACGGAAGCCCTCCTCCACCGCCCCGTCGAAGACGTCCAGCGCCGAGTGCGACGCCACGGTCCCGATGCGTATCTTTTTGGAATCATACGCCTCGACTATCCCGGAGATCTCCTTGCGCCCCAGCATGGAAGCCACCTCAGGTGTAGATGGAGTAGCCCTTGTACTTCTGCTTGATGACCAGCGCCACGGCCATCCAGGCACCGTCCATCACGGTGAGGACCAGAAGGAACGTGAGGAGGGCGCCGAGCAGGTCGGGCTGGATCTCGCGCACGATCTTGTAGTGTATCTTGGCCCCGGTTCCGGTCTGGACGTTCGTGTAGATCCGCCACTCCCCGTACCTGAGCCTGGTGGTGTCCTTGGTGAGCCTGGTGGAGTTGAAAAGGAGCGTTATCCCGCTGACGTTCGGGTCTCCGCTGGAGTTGACGTAGTTCATCAGATTGGGGTAGTAGTTGGGATTGTCCGTGTAGTCCCCGTACAGCTTGGTGAAGTTCTCGCCGACCTCCTTCCTCATGAGCCCGAGGGTCTCCTCCTGGTCCGTCGTGACGGTGATCCGGGTGACGCGGGTGAGCTGGAACTCGTCTTGGACCTTGAAGCGGTAGCTCTCCTCGCCGTATTCCTTGCTGCTGTCCTCCTCGGAGGTCAGCGCGCCCTTGAGGAAGTCCGACTGCGGCAGGTACCAGATTATTATCAGGAACGCCAGCGCGACCGCGAACGTGGTCAGGGCGCCCCGGAAGGCGCTGTTGGCGAGGAGCACCTTCTGGCTGCCGCTCTCCGTGGTTTTCATCTCGAGCAGCCGGAAGACGATTCCGGTTATGGACATTATGACGCCGAAGAGGAGGATGTAGAAGAGGGTGGGCTGGAGGGGCCACCAGGGCTTGGTCGCGTACCCCTCGAACTCGCTCATCCGCCACGTGTAGCCCAGCCAGATGAACACTATCATCAGCAGGAGCTCCACCACTAGCACCACGGCCCGCAGGCGGCGCAGCATCTGGACCTTGGGGCTCAGGTAGCCCATGACGTCGTCCGTGGTCTCCTCCGGCTCGCCGCCGCCGGCGCCCCCGCCGCCGCCGTAGCCGTATTCCCCGTATCCGCCCTCCTGCCCGTACGATGCGCCGGCGCCGCCGGGCGGGTATTCGGAATAAGACATCCCGGTTTCTCCCTCAAGCGGTAATAGCCCGTGTGTTGATAAATAGCTTTCGAATATATTCGGAGAATATTCCGCGCCAATGATGTGCGCGCAGCCCCGCTTCCGGCTGCCGGGGCACGGTCGCGGAGGCGCCCCGCGCCCCGGCCCTCCCTTACCCGCCGGCGAGCTTCCCGGCCCGGATCTTCATTCGGACGAAACGGGGGTAGACGGAGCGCTCCCGGGCGCCCGTGACCAGGTACTCCATGTCCATGTAGTTTTGGAAACGCAGGTAGAAGGCGGCCACCTCCCTTTCCCCCATCTCCGCGTCGGAGAGCAGGTTGAGCACCAGGTCCTCGTAGGAAGGGATGAACAGGCTCACGTATCCGAGCGTCACCGGGACGCGCCGTCCTATGGTGGCCATGTCGGCGGCGGAGCCGGCCAGCCGCAGCCGCAGGGCGGCGCCCCCCGCCCGGGGCGAGAACGTCACCGGGCCGCGCCAGCGGGAGCGGGTCTCGTAGCCCTCCTGCTCCAGGAAGTCGAAAAACCTTCCCCGCTCCTCCGCGGTCAGGTTCACGAGGAGCTCGATCGTGCCCACGGTGTCCGTGCAGCCCAGCATCCGGAGCGCCAGCTCCCCCGTGAACACGTAGAAGAGCTCGCGCCGGTCGAGGTGCCGCGTGACGGCCCCAAGCTGCCTCTCGAGGGCGTCCATCTAGCGCCTCCACCAGCGGCCCCTGCCCGTCGGGGGGGCGGGCCGGTCCAGCTCCGAGAGTATCGCCCGCTGCCTCTCCGTCTGGGGGCCGGGGACCCCGACCGCCACGGTCACGAGCAGGTCGCCCCGGCCGGGCCCGTCGCCTCTCGGCATCCCCAGACCGGGAAGGCGCAGCACGGTCGAATCCTGCGTTCCGGCGGGGAGGTCGAGCTCCGCGGTCCCGTCCAGCGTCTCCAGCCGAATCCTCCCGCCGAGCGCGGCCAGGGGGAAGGAGATCCGCTGGGTGCAGCGCAGGTCGGCGCCGTCGCGCCCGAAACGGGCGTGGGGCCTTATCCGGACGACCAGGTAGAGGTCGCCCCGGGGCCCGCCCCTCAGCCCCTCTCCGCCCTCGCCGGGCAGCCGGAGCTCGGCGCCGTCGCCCACCCCGGGGGGGATGAGCACCCGGACCGGCACTGGTCTGGGCGTGCTGCCCGTCCCGCCGCAGGCGGCGCACTCCCCCTCGATGACCTCGCCCTTCCCGGAGCACCTCTGGCAGGGCTCTATCATGACGAACTTGGAGGCGCCCCGGGCCCGGAGGGCCTTGACCTGGCCCAGTCCGCTGCACACGGGGCAGGGACGGGGGGTCCCGCCCTTCGCGGCGCCCGTGCCGGCGCACTCGTCGCACCTCGAGGAGCGGGGCACGGGGAACTCGCGGATTGCCCCGCGGAAGGCCTCCTCGAGCGAGAGCTCGGCGTCGAAGCGGAGGTCGGCCCCCTGGCGGGGGCCCCGGCCCCCCCGCCGGCCGAAGAGCGTCTCTATGAGCTCCCCGGCGAGCAGGTCCTCGAGCTCGTCCACCCTCGAGAAGTCCCCCATGGCGAAGTCCCGGAGCCCGGCCGCGGCCCCCGCCTCGAGCGAGAGGTCGTAGGAGCGCCGCCTCTCGGGGTCGCCGAGCACCTCGTAGGCCTCGAGGATGCGGACGAAGCGCCCCTCCGAGCCCTCCGGGTCGCCGCTGACGTCGGGGTGGTACTGCTGGGCCAGCTTGCGGAAGGCGACCTTGATCTCGCCCTGGGTGGCGTTGCGCGCCACGCCCAGCGTGCCGTAATAGCCCGTCATCGGTTCGACCCTCAAAAGCCCGGCCTCACCGCCTGGGGGCCCTCACCCTCCGGACCGGGGGGGCCGGGCCGCTGGCCCGGGCTGTCTGGACGGGAGCGGCCTGGCGCGCCTCGGGCGCAGGCTCCTCGCGGTCGACCTGGAGGGCCTCGGGCTTCATGCGGAGGTCCAAGAGGTCTCCCACCTCGATCTCGAGGAGCGGGGGCAGCGTGAGGGCGGCGGCCGCGCCCACGCCCATCGCCGCCACAAGGCGAAGCCTCCCCTCGCGGTCCTCCTTCAACAGGAGGTCGCGCAGCTCCTCGGCCTCGGCCCGGCTGAGGTTGCCCGCGACCATCTTCGCGATGAGCTCCTCCTTGGCTGCCATGGCGACCTCCCCGGGGCGGCCGGCCCCGCGCGACCTCAATCGGCCGGGCGGGTATTTAGCTTATTTGGAGGCGGCCTCCCCAGCCGGGAGAGGGCGCGCTCGAGGCTCCAGCGGAAGCCCGCCCTCCCCCAGGCCCGGGCGGCCAGGAGGGCCAGCGCCCAGGAGACCAGGACCATCCCCAGGGTCGCCGGAAGCTCGAACGAGCTCATCGCCCCGGCGGCTCGGAAGGCCTCGTAGCCCGCGAAATGGTGAACGATGAACACGGTGAGGGAGATTCGCCCCAGGTCGGCGAGCGGGCCGGCCCGGCCCAGGCCGGCGGCCCCGAGCGCGGGTATGGCCAGCAGGCAGATCCCGCAGGCCAGGAGCGCGAACGAAAGCGAGGGGGGGAAGAACTCCGGCCGGAGGCCGCCCGCCGCGAGGACCGCCCCGCCCAGGACGAGCAGGACCGGAAGGGAGAATCCGGCGATGTCCGGCCGCCCGGAACGGCCGGCGGGAGCGACCAGCCGGTCGCCAACCCCGGTCCCCAGCAGCATGAACCCGGTCCAGGGCAAAAGCGGGAAGAACCCGGACACGAGCATGTTCCGCAGGTAATCCGCGGCGGAGCCGACGGACTTGAGCTGGTCGGCGTGGAGGACCTCGGGGACCCCCAGGAGCCACCTCGCGAACATGGCACAGCCCAGGAGGCCGATGCCCAGCAGCTCGCGGGCGCAGCGGGGGAGCCCCATGAGGGGGGCGCAGAGGATGATTGAGAGCCCGATGCACTGGAGCACACCCCAGCCGAACGGGCCGTACACCGCCTGCTCCGCGAAGGTGAACGCCACGCCCGCAAGCAGCAGCGCCGCGCCCCGGGCGGCGGACCGCCGGACGAATAGCCCGGGCTCGCGCGATCGGGAGAGGGACAGCCCGGCGCCCGAAAGCACGAGGAAGATGGGCGCCGCCATCCCTCCCAGCATCGTCCCCAGGGACACCAGCGCGTTCTCGGCCGGCAGCTCCCGGGCCCACCAGGAACCCAGGTGGACCTCGAGCATGAAGAGCACGGCAAGCCCGCGCAGGGCGTCCAGGGAAGCGACCCGGCCGGCCAATGCCCGGTCGAAGCACCGGACGGAATCGGCCGTCCGGCCCACCCTTCCGAGCGCGATGGCCCTGTCGTAGTCGCCGGTGCGGAACGCCTCGTCGGCGTCGCGGCCTGCGGCCAATGCCTCCCCGGCACAAGAACGCCTTCGGGCCTTTTAAGGGTTGCACACCCCCAACCAAAAATAATATCTACTCACGAAATCTCTGTTTGGAACGGAGAAAGCCATGCGAATCCGGTCCCTTGCGGCGGTCGTGATGCTCTCGGCGCTGCTTCTGCCCACATTCGCCTGGGCGGACCCGCCCGCGGCCGGCGGGTCGGGCAGCCTGTGGACTGTGATGGTCTACATGAGCGCCGACAACAACCTGGAGGGGGCCGGCATCCACGACCTCAACGAGATGGAGACGGTGGGCTCCACGGAGGAGGTGAACATCCTCGTCCAGTTCGACCGGGCCCCCGGGTACGACACCACGAACGGCGACTGGACCGGCACCAAGCGGTTCTACGTCACCCGCGACAACGACATGTCCACCATTTCCTCCCGGGAGCTCGCCGACCTGGGCGAGCAGAACATGGGCGACAGCCGCACGTTCGTCAACTTCACGACCTGGGCGGTGGCGCAATACCCGGCGCAGCACTACCTCGTGGTGTTCTGGGACCACGGCGGCGGGTGGTACGGCGTCTGCTGGGACGACACGGACCAAGACTACCTCGACCTCGACGACATCTCGGCGGGGCTTTCGGGCCTCTCCTCCAGGCTGGGCCGCCCCGTGGACCTCGTCGGCTTCGACGCCTGCCTCATGGCGGGCATCGAGGTGCTCTACCAGATCCGGGGGCTTTGCGACGTCGCCTGCACCTCCGGGACTACCGAGCCCAACGAGGGCTGGCCGTACGACTGGATACTGCCCTCCCTGGCGATGAAGCCCTCGATGACGCCCCGGGAGCTCGCCACCGAGATAACCGATGACTACGTCAACTCGTACACCGACGCGAGGCCGGACCCGGACGACACGCCGCTTGCCACGATGTCGGCGTGGGACATGCACCGCGTGCCCCGTCTATTCGAGCTCTGGAACCAGGTCTCGATGAGGCTGGCCATGAAGGCCCTGACCTACAACGCCTACATACGGCAGGTCCGGTCGGTGACCGAGGGCTACGACCCGGGCCACGTGGTCTTTTTGGACATCACCAACTACCCCCTCTATGACGTATACGACTTCTGCGACCACTTCCTCAAGCCCGCCGGGGGGCCGTTCTTCGGATACGTGCTCGACCCGGGCCTCACGCAGGACCTGAAGGACCTCCAGCTCGTCTTCATGGAATCGCGCGTCGCCGAGCGCCACGGGCCGCGCTACCCCGACGGCGCCGGGCTCACCGTGTACTTCCCGAGCGGCGACAACAGCGTCGCCGCCGGGACGCCCAAGACGCAGTACGACTCACGGTACGACGACATCGACTTCTCCCGGGAGATCTACTGGGACGACTTCCTCAAGGCCTACTTCTCGCTTCAGAACGTCCAAAACACCCCGCCCTTCGTGACGCTGGACAGCCCGGCGGGCGACGAGCCCCTCCGGGGAGATCTAGGGACCGTGCTCCTTTCGGGCACGTCGTTCGACACCGCGGCGGTGATGGCTGTGGAGGTCCGATTGGACAACGGGACCTGGCGCAAGGCCGAGGGCACGGTCAACTGGCAGTACCGCTGGAACATCGGGGGCCTCCGCGGGACGCACACCGTCGACGTGCGGGCCACGGACGGGACCTACTACTCCCCCATGGTGAGCCGCACGTTCGAGGTGACGCCCTCCACCGCCGAGCAGACCAGGCAGGCCTTCGCCTGGGCTGCCATGGCCACGGTGGTACTGGTGGCGGCGCTCGCCGCCGGTCTGGCGGTGGCCCGCAGGCGGGGCATCACGTTGCGCGGCCTTCTCGGCCGCCTCCGGCCCGGAAAGGCGGGGCAGTGAACGCCGCGCAATCGGCTTTCGACCGATCCGATTTCATCCATCCGTCCTTTTACCAATCGCCCCAACAAGTCCCCCGAACCGATTGCACAGCCGTCGTTCACCGTCGGTAAAACAGTTCAGTGAGTATATTGGTCGCCCGGGGGACCGAGGAGGCCGTGAAGTCGGCCTGCGCAAGATCGGTCTGCTTCATCCCGGTGTCCAGGAGGACGGTCGTGAGGCCCAGCGCCTTGGCCGGCCGGATGCCGCGCGGCACCGAGGTCCCGACGAATATCCCCCGGCACGGTTCGGCGCCGGCCCGCCGGAGCACGTGCCAAAGCAGCCGCGCGTCCGGCAGCGGCGCGCCGGCGTCCTCGGGGGTGGCGATCGTGTCGAACCGCTCGTGGACGGAGAGCCACTTGAGCTGGCTCTCGATGTAGTCGCGGTCCATGTTCCCCACCGCGGCCAGGTGGAGCTTCATCGCGGAGCACCTCGAGAGCATGTCGGCGGCGCCGGGTACAAGCCGCACGAAGCTCTGGTGCTTGTCGAGGTACTCCCTGCAGAACCATTCCTCGTCGGCCGGAGAGACCGCGATGCCCCTGGACCTCAAAAAACCCCCCATGACCGCCGCGACCGTCTCGCGGTGGGAGACCCAGCCGCGGTCCAGCCGCTCGTAGGGCTCCATGACGCGGGCGTTGAACTTCTCCAAAAGGAAGACGGGCTCGTCGGGGAGCCGGTACCTCTCAACGAGGGACTCCATGAGCCGGAGGTGGGCCTCGTCATTGTCGTCGGTCCGCAGGACCGTCCCGGGAAGGTCGAAGACCGCCACCGAGAACCCGGTTGCGGCGGCGGTCATAGCTCGTCCCTGATCCTCGCCGGGGGCAGCAAGCCCTTCTCTGTCATGAAGGCGGTCACGTACCTGGCCGGGGTGACGTCGAAGGCCGGGTTCCAGGCCATGGCCCCCCGGGGGGTCACCCGCGTGCGGCCCACGAGGTGCACCTCGTTTTCGGAGCGCTCCTCTATCGGTATGCCGCGGCCGTCGCGGGTGCGGCGGTCGAACGTGCTCGCCGGCGCCGCGACGTAGAAAGGGATGCCGTTCTCCTTGGCCAGCACTGCCTTTTCGTAGGTCCCGATCTTGTTGGCGAAATCCCCCGAGACGGCTATCCGGTCGGCGCCGACGATGCACAGGTCCACCTCGTGCCTCGCCATGAAGTGGCCGGCGGCGTTGTCGGCGATCACCGCGTGCGGGATGCCCTCGTTTTGGAGCTCCCAGGAGGTGAGCCTCGCGCCCTGCAGGCGCGGGCGGGTCTCGTCCACGAACACGAAGAGCTTCTTGCCGGCATTATGGGCGACGCGGATGGGCGCAAGCGCCGTGCCCCAGTCGATGGTGGCGAGCGCGCCGGCGTTGCAGTGGGTGAGCACGCCGTTGCCGCTCTGAATCAACCGCGCCCCGTGTATGCCGATGCGGTGGCACTGCCCGACTATGTCCTCGGCGTAGGCGCGGGAGGCCTCCCGGAGGTCCTTGCCCTCGGAGGCGGCCTTCAACATGCACTCGACGCCGTAGAATAGGTCGTACGCCGTCGGCCGCGTGCCCCGGATGAGCTCGGCGGCCTTCCCCAGGTCGGCCCCGGTCTCCTGGGCCAGGGCCATGCCAAAGGCCGCGGCGGCGCCAATTGCCGGCGCGCCCCGGACAACCATCTCCTTGATGGCGAAGGCGAGCTGGCGCAGGCTCCGGGCCTCGTAGAGCCTGAACGTGGCCGGCAGCAGCCTCTGGTCGATGAAGACCACCTTGCGCGGCTCGTACCAGAGCGCCGGGATGTCGCGCGTCCGTCTGCCGGATCGGACCTTCATCCCCTCGACCCCCTCGGCCTCCGGGGCGCGGGACGGGGAGCGGGCAGCGGGGAGCGGGGAGCAGTGGACGACGGGCGCCGTCCTGTCCCCGCTCCCCGCTCCCCGCTGCCCGCTCCCCGCCCCTTGCCCCGTGCCCCTTGTCCCTTGCCCCCGGTCTTCCTCGTTTTGAGCCTCGCCAAACCGGCCAGCGTCCCCAAAAGCCCGTCCACGCCCCGCCCCCGCACGAGGTAGCCCCGGCCCTCCAGGCCGGCCGGGCCGGACGACCCCCTGGCCGTGGAAAGGAGGGCCATCGCCTCGTCAAAGCTGCCCCAGGGGTGCTTCCCGGCGGAGTAGGTCACGCCCTTGCGGACCGCGGCGTCCCAGACGAAAGCGGCTGCCCCCGCCGTCTCGTCCGTGCGGTAGGCCAGCCAGTGGATGGCGACATCGGGGCTGGGCTCCTTGAGCCCGATGGCCAGCACGGTGTTGCGCGCCGGGTCGTAGTCGGCGACCTCGACCACGTCCTCCTCGGTCCGGGCGCCCCCGGTCGATTCCGCCGAGGAGATTATGAAGCGCCCCCCGGCCCTGAGGCTCAGGCTGCAGGGGACCGCCGCCAGCCGGCGCATGGCGTCGGCCAGGAGCAGCGCCTCCGGGAGCCGGCACCTCTCGCGGCTCGCGAAGAAGGTGGTGGGTCCCAGTCCGAGCGCTTTCCGACCATGCATCGATTCCAAGTATCCCGTCGAGGCATATAAAATGTTTCGGTAATGAATCCGGGTGCCGGGTGCTGGGGGCCGGGGGCCGGGGAACGACCGGGGGCCGGGAACCGGGAACCGGGACGGACGCGTCTTTCCCCGGCTCCCGGCACCCCTGATTCGTCTCAGTTCTCCCGGCCGTCCGCCCTGAGCCCGGAGGTCTCGGGGGCCGGCTTCTCGCGGGCGTAGCGGTAGAGGGCGGCCGCAGCCGCGGCGATGCCTATGGTGAACCCGATGTATATGAGCACCTCCTGCAGCATGCGGTCGGCGGGCACCCCGTGCATGAAGCCCAGGAAGTACCTCACGAGCTCCAGCCCCGCGGCGATGGGGAAGACCATCGCCACCCACGACATCATGAGGTAGATGTAGGCCCAGACCCGGCGCTTGTACCTGAGGTAGAAGTCGAGGTAGAAGCCGCCGAAGCGCAGGATTATCGCCGGCAGGATCCACCAGATGAAGCCGAACGCGAAGAACAGCGAGGCCTCCTCGGCCGTCGGGAACCCCGAGTTGGCCGTGGTCTGGTAGGTGTAGGCGGCCCCGATGACTATGAAAAGGAACGCTATCAGCGTCGTGAATATCGAAAGGCGCGCCGCCAGCATGCCGGCCCGAAGCTCGCGGTACAGGTCCTCGGCCCGCTCCCGGACCTGGAGCGCCTGGAGAAGGAACAGCAGCCCCACGGCGAACGCCGGGATGCCGAAGCCCAAATTCTGGGGCGTGTACACGCCCGTTATGGCGAATATCCCCCAGGTTATGAGCACGAAGGAGATCGGGACGATGATGCCCTGCCTAATCTGCTCCTTGGCGAGCCCCTTGCGGATGATGTAGAAGGTGTCCTCTATGCGCTCGGACTGGCGGACCACCACGCGGCGCATGTCGCGCACCTTGAGCTTGGCTTCCAGTATGGGCATCACGAACTCGTCCTCGGGTCCGTCCGAGACCAGGATGGCGGTCTCCGGCTGGACCTTGGCTATTATCTCGCCCAGCTGGTAGGATATTATGTGGTCGGAGACCTCCCCGACGTGGGGGTCTCCGCAAACAAGGGCCACCTCCACCGGCTCGCCCTTCTCGCGCAGCTCGTCGAAGATCTTTATCGCCGCGAAAAGGGAGTTGGCGTCCGACTCCTCCGGGTCGGCCAGCATGAGCTTGACCGCCGCCCGCAGGTTCTGCCGCCGGCCGATGAGCGGGGTGGAGACCCCGGCCTTCGTGCCGAAGTCGTTGTCGCGGTCGACGCACAGAACGAGGGTCTTGCCCATCCATATAAAGAATGGTCCAGTGTTGTATATAAACGTTGTTTCCCCGTTCCCGAGGGCGCCGGGCAGTGCGCCCGAGAACTCTTAAATAGCCACATTTGACTTACGGGCTTCGAGGGAGTCACATGCCCGACCTGCGACAAAGAGTGGAGGAGGACAGGGGAATAATCAAGAAGATCCAGTCCGTCATCCCGGGGTACTCCGGGTACAGGAAGCGGGAGGACATCCGGGCCGCGGACGACCTTTTGCGCATCCAGCTCTCGGAACGCATGGGGCGCGCCCGGGCCGAGGTGGAGAAGTGCCGCAAGTCGCTCGTGGACGCGATGCTCACGGAGCAGCTGGACCGCCTGGGCCAGCTCGTCAACAAGTTCAAGACAGTTGAAGGCGCCGTCCGACACGCCGAGGGCGGCTACACGGGTTTCTCGACGCAAATCAGAATCGAGGAGGCCGAGCTCAACCAGCTCTACGAGTTCGACTACAACATGGTGAACTACCTTCTCAACATCGAGCAGGGCATACTGCCCCTCCGGGGCGCCGTGGAGGCCGAGAACGGGGCGGCCATAAAGACCGAGATTACCAACCTGCGCACCCGGCTGGAGGACTTCGAGACCACCTGGAAGGCCAGGATGAAGCGGATAACGGGCACGGAGGTGATGTGAGATGTCCCTGATAGGGGCGGACACCTTCATCTGGGACGACACCTACAAGCGGAACAACGTGATGTGGAAGCTCCCGCGCAACATCCGCCTCAACGACAACATCGTGGTGCGCGAAGACGAGATCGCGGTGTTCTACCGGGACGGGAAGGCCCTGGCCTACTTCGACCGGCCCGACCGCTACGCCCTCACCTCGCAGAACGCCCCCATAATCGGGGCCCTCATCAAGGCGCTCTCGGGCGTGCAGCAGCAGGCCGAGGTGTTCTACCTCCAAAAGAGGGCCTTCGACGCCAAGTTCGGCTCCAAGCAGCCCTACCAGTTCCGGGACAAGGAGTTCGGCATGGTCAACCTGCGCGTGTTCGGCGAGTTCCGGTACAAGGTCAAGGACCCGGCGAACTTCATAACCCAGTTCGTGGGGACGCTCAACGCCCAGACCGCCGCCGACATAGAGGACCGGACCAAGGAGCAGGTCGTCATCGTCGTGTACGACTCGCTGGGCAAGCTGAAGGAGAAGGGCATGGGCGTGGCGGACCTCGCAGCCAACCTCACCACCATAGAGCAGGTCGTCCTGGAGCGGGCCAAGGACCACTTCGAGCTCTACGGCGTCTCCGTCGAGAAGCTCTCGGGGCTGTACATCAACATGCCCGAGGAGGTCCAGAAGGCGGTGGACACCAAGTCGTCCATGACCATCCTGGGCACGAACTACATGCAGTACCAGGCCGGGCAGGCGATGCGCGACGCCGCCAACCAGCCGGGAGGGGCGGCCGGCGGGGCCGTGGGCGCGGGCGTCGGCGTGGGCGCCGGCTTCGGGATGGGCTACATGATGGTGGACGCCATGAGGCAGCAACAGGCGGCGGCTCCTGCGGGAGCCGCCGCCCAAGTGGGAGGCGGCCTCAAGGCCTGCGTGAAGTGCCAAAACCAGATAGCGCAGGACGCCATGTTCTGCCCCAAGTGCGGGGCCCAGCAGCAGGCGCCCGGGAAACCGTGCCCGAAGTGCGGTGCCGGCGTCGCCGGCGACGCCGCGTTCTGCCCGAAGTGCGGAACCAAGATGGGCGGCGGGGCCTGCGCCAAGTGCGGGGCCTCGCTGGAGGCGGGCACCAAGTTCTGCCCCAAGTGCGGGCAGCCGACGGGGATGTAGGCGCATCACAAGGCGCAAGGCGCAAGGCGCAGGGCGCAAGGGGTAGGAGAAGCTGCTCTGCCTGGCTCGTACGCCTTGCTCCCTTGCTCCCTTGCTCCCTTGCTCCCTTTTCCCTAGGCCCCGTGCTCGTGCCCGTGGTCTTTGCCGGCCGCCGGCTTTCCGTCGGGCCCGCCCGGGAGCGCGTGCCCGTGGCGGTGCAGGTGCAGGTGCACGTGGCCGCCGCCCTCCTCCATCGTGCGCTCGAGCTGCTCGATGGCCTGGTCAACCGACAGCGGCAATTCTCCCGGGTCGTAGCCGAACGCCCCAAGAAGATGGAATAGCTTGGTGATCTCGGGTATCTCCAGGTTGCGCGCCTCAAGGAGTTGGGGGTCCATGAAGATCTCGCGCACCGTCCCCTGCCTGACGATCGTCCCGTCCAGCACGTAGACCCGGTCGGCCAGCTCCGCGATGGCGCCCATGTCGTGCGTCGCCGTGACCACCGTGGTCCCGTCCTTGTTCAGCGCGTTCACCATCTTCAGGAGGTCGCGCCGGTTGCGCGGGTCCAGGTTGGCCGTGGGCTCGTCCAGGAGCAGTACTTCGGGCTCCATCGCGAGCACCCCGGCGAAGGCAACGCGCTTTCGCTCGCCGTACGAGAGGTGGTGGGGGACCCGGTCGTCATAGCCGGCAAGACCGGCCGCCTCCAGGGCCCTGCGGACGCGCCTTCTGACCGTCCGGGCGTCCAGCCCCAGGTTCACGGGCCCGAAGGCGACGTCGTCCCACACGCGGGGCATGAAGACCTGGTCGTCGGGGTCCTGGAAGAGCACGCCCAGCCTGGCCCGGAGGTCGCGCTCGTTGCGCCTGGAAAGCTGCTCCCCGAAGAGCCTCAATGTGCCCCTGCCCGCCGGCCGGAGGCCCGCCAGGATGTGCAGCAGGGTGGACTTGCCGGCGCCGTTGGGGCCGACGACGGCCACGCGCTCGCCCTTTCTGACGGAGAGGGTTATGTCCCGCAGCGCGACCGTGCCGTCGTCGTAGGTGTAGGAAAGCCCCTCTGCGTCTATCACGCTCGCGGCAGCACCCCCCATTCAGCCGCGAGCAGGAGGACGGCAAACGAGACCACCGCGACCGAGAAGAGCGCCTCGGCCGCGCCTGCCCGGAACCGCGTGATGGTCCGTATCTCGCCGTCGAAGCCCCGGCTGCGGAGGGCGTCGTGCATGCGCTGGCCGCGCTCGTGGGCCCGGACGAGGACCATCCCGGCGCTGAACGAGACGGTCCTCATGGCAGCCCGGTCCAGCAGGCTGCGCCCGCGTCGCCCTCCCCGCGCCCTGCGGGCGACGGACATCCGCCTCATCTCGCCGGCGATGACGAACAGGTACCGGTAGGTGAACAGCAGCAGGTTGACGAAAAGGCGCGGCATTCGCAGCCGCTGGAGGCCCTTCAGGAGGTCGAAGAAGGGCGTCGTGCCCGAAAGCATTAGCAGCGCGAGCACGCAGGAGCCTATGCGCAGGAACATCGCAAAGGCCGGGAGCGGGCCGGCCGCCAGGAAGACGCTCAGCGCCCCCAGGAGCGCGAACGGGAGGGCCAGCGCGAACTGCCCGGCGAGGTGGCGCGCCGGGACGCCGGACACCGAAAGCAGGGCCACGACGTATATGAGCGCGAAGGCGAGGACGTGCCAGTCGCGCAGCAGGGCGACCATGACAACGAACGCCGCTATCGCCAATATCTTGCAGCGCGGGTCGAGCGTCCGGAGGGGCGACCGCCCGGCGTGCCGGTCGACCTGGCCGATGTTCATCTTCCCCTCTTCCCGAAGGCCTTGCCCACGAGGAAGGCGGAACCCAGCACGATGGCGAAGCCCACAATGCCCATTACCAGGGCGACCGCATAGCTGTCGCCGTAGTCCAGCGGCGCGTGGTAGACCGGCTCGGGCTCCTCCACGCCCCCGTGCTCCATCGTCCTCTCCAGCCCGTCGCCGTAGGGGGCCGAGAATATGAAAAAGAGCACCAGCCCGGCGGCGAAGGCCACGAGGATTCCGGCGATGGCCAGCAGGGACCTGCGCTCAACCATCCGTCCTCACCTCCCCTGCCGCCGCCGGCGACCCGGGGACCTTCCGGGACATACGGAGCATCTCCGGAGCCACCTGGCCCAGGTAGGCCAGCACGCCGGTGGTGATCAGGGCCTCGCCAACGCCGATGATCGCGTGGTACACCGTCATCGCCGGGAGGGCGATCGCCGGCGCGATGCCGAAGCTCCCGCCGCTCAACATGTAGCTCCCGGAGAGCTCCAGGGCGCAGGCCAGCGAGCCCAAAAACACCGCCAGCCAGGCGGCGGCGAACGCCCCCGGGATGCGGTATTTCTCGGGGAAGGCCCGGTGCACGTAGTGCCCGACCAGGCAGCCGATGAGCCCCATGTTGACGAAGTTGAGGCCCAGCGCGGTCATGCCGCCGTCGCCGAACAGGAGGCACTGGATGGTCAGGATGACCATCATGACGGCCATCCCGCCCCAGGGCCCGAGCAGCATGGCCGCCAGCGCCGCCCCGACCAGGTGGCCGGTGGTCCCGGCGCCCACGGGGAAGTTGAGCATCTGGGCGACGAAGATGCCGGCGGCGAGCACGGCCATCAGCGGGACCCGGCGGTCGTCGAGGTCCCGGTTCACCCGGCGCGTGGCGAAGGCCAGCACGGCGACGGCGACCAGCCATCCGGCCGCCGCCACGAGCGGGGCCATCAATCCGTCGGGTATGTGCATCCGGCATCACCTTGGTATCACGATTTCCATTTTCGTGCTACTACAATGGAGGCGTGGTATATAAACATGCTGGCGGGGCTCCCCGATCTCGGCCGGGGGCCGGCCGCCCTCAGCGCGCCGGCTGCGCGCCGGCGGCGGCCTCCTGCCTTCTCTTTTCGAAAAGGAGTATCGCCGCCGCGGCCGAGACGTTCAGGCTCCGCACTCGCCCCGACATGGGCACCCGGACTATGCGGTCGCAGCGCTCCGCCACCGGCCGGCTCAGGCCGGTGTCCTCCCCCCCGATGACGAACGCCACCGGGCCCTTGAGGTCCTCGGAGAAGAGGCTCTTGTCGCCGCGGGATTCGGCGCCGATTATCCAAAGGCCGCGCCCGCGGCAGAGCGAGAGCGCGTGCGGCAGGTTGGTCACGCGGACTATCCTCATGTACTCGACGGCCCCCGCCGACGCCTTGTGCACGGCGGGCGAGACCCCGGCCGAGCGCCTCTCCGGGAGTATGATGCCGTGGACGCCGAAGGACTCGGCCGAGCGTATCACGGCGCCCAGGTTCTGCGGGTCCTCGACGCCGTCGAGTATCGCGATGAACGGCGGCTCGCCGCGCTTTTTGGCTTCCTCGAAGATATCGTCCAGCGAGGCCGGCGGGCGCGCCTCGGCGACCGCGACTATGCCCTGGTGCCGGCCCCGACCCACGAGGCTGTCAAGCGCGGAGCGGTCGGCGAACCGGACCTGTATGTTGCGGCGCCGCGCTTCCTTTATCAGGGGCGAGCGGGCGACCTCCGAATCCCGCGACACGACTATATGGAGCAGGCGCCGTCCGGCGCGCAGGGCCTCCTCGACCGCGTTGCGGCCGGGGATGAGCTCGTTGGGCATGGATGACGCATCGGCGCCGGCGCATTTAAGCTAGATACCCCGGGGCGCATGGCGCATGGTGCAGGGAGCAGGGTGCAGGGGCGAAACAAAAACCTAAAGGCAGCAAAGGGATTCGGGTCCGGGGAAACACGATGAAGATAGTCGCCGGCTCCGCCTCCAAGCACGTCGCCAGGTTCCTGGCCGGTTCGCTGGGCGCCCAGCTCGTCGAGGTGCAGGCCAAGCGCTTCCCCGACGACGAGTGCTACGTCCGGATCATGGAGAGCCTCGACGGCGAGGAGGTCGTCTTGGTCCAGACCACCCACCCGGACCGCAACCTCGTCGAGGCCCTGCTGCTCCAGGACGCCATCAGGGAGTTCAGGATACGCAAGCTGATAACCGTCATCCCCTACATGGCCTACGCCCGCCAGGACAAGAAGTTCAACGAGGGCGAGGCAGTCTCTGCCCGGGCGATGGCCAAGACCGTGTCGCTGCGCAGCGACGGCATCGTGCTCGTCGACGTCCACGACGAGAAGATAACCGGGCACTTCACCGTGCCCGCCGTCAACGTCTCGGCCATGCCCCGGATAGGCGAGTACCTGGTCAAGAGCGCCAGGGTGGACCTGGTCGTGTCGCCCGACGACGGGGCGATGCACCACGCCAAGGCCGTGGCGGAGGTAGTGGGCTGCAACTGGTCGTGGCTGGAGAAGAAGCGCATCGACGGCACCACCGTGGAGATAGCGCCCAAGCACATCGGGGCCAAGGACCGGGAGATCGCCATAGTCGACGACATAATCTCCACCGGCGGGACGATATTGACCGCCACCAACCAGCTCAAGCTCCAGGGCGCGCGCAAGGTCATCGCCGCCTGCACCCACGGCCTGTTCACCTCGGGCGCCCTGCCCAAGCTGCGCGCCACGGTGGACTACGTCCTCTCGGCCGACACGATAGAGAACGAGACCACCATAGTCTCGGCCGGGCCCGAGATCGCCAAGGGCGTGCGAAAGCTCCTGGAGAAGGCCTAGGCCTCGCCGAGCCAGAGCAGGACCAGCTTTCGGTCCTCGTTGCAGTAGAACCCGGCCCGGACGCCGGACCATCCCCGGAGCTCGTCGAGGTCGTAGACGCCCCCGTAGCCCTCCATCCGGAAGGCCGTGCCGGGCATGGAGGCGAAGCGTATGATGAGGTCCTTGACGGAGAGGCGGTTCTCGACCGTGACGTTGTAGATGCCGTCGAGCGCGCTGTAATAGCTCCCCGGCTCCAGCACCCCGGATCCGGCCTGCTCCCACAGGTCGGAGACCGTTGGGGCG
>VGTL01000063.1 GCA_016874675.1 Methanobacteriota archaeon
GGCCCCCCTCGTATTGGAGCTCCCTGGCAATGCAGTTGGTTATGACCCTGTCGAAGCATTCGTAGCTGAACCGGATATGGTCTAGGAGGGCCTTGTCATGGAAAACGCGGTCATGGAAAAGGATAAGGACTACGAGGACTATTATCGGACTGATGTCGTGTAGTGGCATACATCGGCATCAGGGGAGCTCTCAGAAAAGGATTTCTAAGGGTTCCCCTTTCCATACTCCTCGGCGACTGTGACGGCCACCAGGGCCCCCGGCGGGCTGGCGATGGGACGTGCGGATGTCCTTCTGCTGTCGCTCGCCGTGCTGGCGTTGTTCGTGGCGGTGGTGTCGGTCCTGATGGTCCGGAGGCTCTCCCGGCGCCTGAGGGCCGGGCAGCCGGACACGGCCGGGGACCGGGGGCCAATGACCCCGCCCCCGCCGGAACCATCGCCGCCGCCGCTCCCGCCCGCCCAGCAGCCGCCGCCAGCGCCGGTGCAGCAGTACTCCCCCCCGCCGCTGGCGCCGCCCCAGTCCTACGGACAGCCGCCTGCGCAGTCCTACTCGCCACCGCCGACCCCGCCCGGGCCGGTCCCCCAGCCCCAGCCGGGGCCGCAGGAGCCTTTCAGTCCCTGACGTCTCACGCCATACCCTCGAGGACTGTCCGGGCCACCTGGCGGGCCCCGCCGGATTCCGAGGCGAGCTTCTGGAGCCGGGAGGTCGCCCGGGAATAGTCGCCGGCCCGGTCCACGATGTCCTCGAGGGCCGCCTTCAGCGTCCGGTGGTTGACCTCGCGCTGGGGGATGAGCCGGGCGGCGCCCAGCGCCTCCATGCTCCGGGCGTTGCCCTCCTGCTCGGACTGGCCCGGCGTGGGGATGAGCACGCAGGGCTTGCCGAAGCGGACTATCTCGCTTATCGTGGTGAGCCCGGGGCGCGACACGACGACGTCGCAGGCCTTCAGCAGCTCGAACCGGTCCTCTGCCCAGCCGCGCACGTTCACCCACTCGTCCTGCCAGACGTTCGTGTCGTTGCCGGGCTCCCCGCGCACTATCACCGACTTGCGCCTGAAGGCCGGCAGCACCTCCCGGAGCGCCTCGAGCATAGGAAGGCGGGACCGGCCGGGGCCGCTGACGGCCGCATAGACGAAGAGGTCGTCGCCCCGGGTGTACTTCCGGCGTATCTCGGAGGCGTCCGGCAGCTCCTCGGGGGCCTTGCGGGATATCGGGCCGGTGAACGTGAGCCGTCGCAGGACGTCCGGGGGCACCTGCATGTTCTCCCTGGAGACGGCGTCCGGCAGGGGGAAATCGGGGACGAAGATGCCGTCGGCGTCTCGCAGCCAGTGGTAGTTCAGGGCCGAGATGATGTCGGAGGCCAGGCGCGGGAACCCCCCCTCGCGCCAGCGGGGCATGAGGAACCTTATCTGGTTGGAGATGAAGTAGAACGGGATGTCGTACTCGTCCTCGACGAAGACCGTCGAGTAGCGCGAGTCGGAGATGACGGCACCGGGGCGCTCGGCGCGGATGCGCTCCCTCTCCTGGGCCATGTGCCTGCGGAACACCGAGAGGTATCCACCCACATGGCCCATTGACCTTCGCGTCGAGACCGAGCCGTCCTCCTCCTCCTCCCACATCAGCACCGGCGAGTCGTAGGCGCGGTAACCCGCCGATGTGATGTACCGGTATGCCGGCCCGTAGGTCGAGAAGACCACCTCCACCCCCGCCCTCCGCAGCCCGTCCGCCACGGAGACCACCCGCCCGATGTGGCCCAATCCTATGCCGCAGGCCGAGATATAGACCTTGCCCCCGCCCAAGCTCGCCCTCGCTGTCTGGATAGGACTGTCAAGTATAAAAAAGGGGCAGCGGGCAGGAGGCAGCGGGGAGCGGTGACGGAACGGCCCCGGTCGTCCCCTGCTCCCCGCTGCCTGCTGCCCTTCCCCAACGTTCCTTCGCTATCTTTATTTCCGGCCAGTCCGTTCGGCGGTCCCGCCCATGGCAGCCATCCAGCCCCTGAAACGGGCAAACCGCGTCCCGACCCAGTTCTGGGTGCCCCTCTGGAAGCACCCCGGGCTGTTCTACCGGATGGCCCGGGGCGTGTACCGCAAGTACGTTCTCGCCAGCCGGGACCACGACCGCCCCGACGGGAGAAGCGAGTCGCTTTGGCTGGTCAGCATGCGCATAACGCACCGGTGCAACCACCGCTGCGCCATCTGCGGCCAGTGGGGCGAGAAGGGGTACAACAAGCTCGAAGGAGCGCCCAAGGTCATGGGGGAGGTCCCGCTCGAGATCTACAAGAGCATGGTCGACGAGATCCTCCCCCGCAAGCCCCACATCTACATCACCGGAGGGGAACCGTTCCTGTACAAGGACCTGGTGCCCCTCGTCAACTACATGAAGCTGAAGGGGCTCTCGGTCCAGATCGTGACGAACGGGGTCGGACTGGAGAAGAACGCCGAGGAGATAGTGCTCAACGGCTGGGACATGCTCTGCGTCTCGCTGGACGGGCCGCGGGAGGTCCACGACAGGTGCCGGGGCCTGAACGGCGCCTACGACACAGCCCAAAAGGGCTTTCGAAGGATCCGGGACCTGAAGAAGCGCCTCCGCAAGCGCAAGCCGACCATCTACACGCTGACCACGATATCGCAGACGAACCAGGCAGTCCTCATCGACACGCTGAAGGAGGCGGCCAGCCTCGAGCCCGACATCATCGTCGTCTACTACTCCTGGTTCACGAGCGAGGTGCTGGGGATGAAGCACACGGAGATTCTGAAGAGGGAGCTCGGGATAGAGCCCTTCGCCTGGAAGAGCTATGTCCGCGACCTCTCCGGGCTGGACACGAGGCTCATCTCGGAGGAGGTGGCCAGGATCAAGAAACTGGACCTTGGCCGGCCCGTCGTGTTCGTGCCCCAGCTCGACCCGATGGAGGTCGAGACCTACTACCGCCGCCCGGAGGACTTCCTGGGCTGGAGCCGCTGCCTTGCGCCCTGGTTCCAGGTCGACATCATGCCCAACGGCGACGTGGTCAACTGCCGCGACTTCCCCGACATCATCATGGGCAACGTGAAGGACCGGCCCCTCCTCGACATCTACAACGACGAGAAGTTCCGGGCGTTCCGGAAGGCCCTGCAGAAGGCGCCCGACGGGGTGTTCCCCACGTGTAGTCGTTGCTGCGGGTTGATGGGTTATTGATGAAAGGCGCAGGGCGCAAGGCGCAAGGCGCAGGGGACGAAGGCGCAAGGCGCAGGGGGCAGGGCGCAAGGGAAAAGGGGAGATGCGGTAGATCAGACTCCCTGCCCCTCGCGCCCTGACCCTTTCGCCTTGCCCCATGCGCCTCAAGCCTTGCGCCCTGCGCCCTGCGCCTTCGTCAATAACCATTATATAGGAGTACTTTCTTCTCACCTCATCCCGGAAGGGAATGCGAGTCGATAGCATGGGACGCATCCGGCCGACGTACATAAAGCGCGTGGCGATCGAGCTGCTCAAGAAGCACCCCGAGCAGTTCACCAACGACTTCGAGCAGAACAAGATCAAGGTGGGCGAGCTCACCGACGTCAAGTACACCGGCATGCGCAACCGGATCGCCGGCTACGTCACCCGCTACCGCCGGGCGCATCCGGCGACCTGATTCTGATTCAAGGTGCAAGGCGCAGGGCGCAAGGCGCAAGGGGCAGGGGGTTTTGGACGATTGGCCATGGACCAGTCCATTTCTCCCCCGCAGCACATCCGGTCAATACCTTGAACATTGCCACCATCCCCCTTGCACCTTGCGCCTTGCCCCTTGCGCCTCAAGCCTTGCGCCTTGCGCCTCGCGCCTTGCGCCTTCCACATTCACCCACCTCGATGCAACCTTTAAAAGCCCGCACCCCTTTGCTCGATTCCGGATGGCGTTCGTCTCTCACCCGCTGATACGGCCGGAGCTGCTCGAGGAGCGGGTCTACCAGGCCAACATCAGCCGCGTCTGCGTGGAGCAGTCCACGCTGGTGGTGCTCCCGACCGGGATGGGAAAGACGGTCATCGCCACCAGGGTCATCGCCGAAGTGCTGCGCCGGAAGGGCGGCCGGGCGCTCTTTCTGGCCCCGACCAAGCCCCTCGTGGAGCAGCACGCGGGCACCATGCGCCAGTTCCTGACGGTCGGGCCGGTGACGATGTTCACGGGGGAGCTCGCCCCGGCCGAGCGCGCCGGCGAGTGGGAGCACAGCCCGGTCATAGTGTCGACGCCCCAGGTCATACTCAACGACCTCATCTCGGGCACCCTGAGCCTCGACGACTTCAACCTCATAATATTCGACGAGGCCCACCGGGCGGTGGGCAACTACGCCTACGTCTTCATCGCCGAGAAGTACCGGGCGAAGGGCGGGCTCGCCCTCGGCATCACCGCCTCGCCCGGGAGCACCGCGGCCAGGATCCTCGAGGTCTGCAAGAACCTGGACATGCAACGGGTGGAGATAAGGCGCGAGCACGACCCGGACGTCAGGCCCTACGTCCACGACATCCGCGTCCACTGGCTCACCGTGGAGGTCCCGCCCGAGATGATGAGGGTGCTCGGATTCCTCAGGAGCGCGTTCAAGCGCCAGGTGAAGTTCCTCCAGGACTTCGGCCTCCTGCGCAAGGGCGAGCGCCACTCGATGAAGGAGCTCCTGGAGGCGCAGCGCACGATACGCCAGCGGATGGCCCAGGCGGCGCCCCGGCCTCCCCAGGCGCTCTTCCGCGCCGCCGCCGTCCAGGCCGCCGCCGTGCAGATAAACCACGCCCTCGAGCTCATCGAGACGCAGGGGACGGCGGCCCTGCGCAACTACCTGGACCGGATGGAGGAGAAGGCCACCGGGCGCGGCCCCTCCCGGTCGGCCTCCATCGTCATGAAGGACGAGGACGTCATCAAGGCCCGCTACCTCGCCAACCACCTGGAACTCGAGCACCCCAAGCTCGAGAAGGTCTGCCTGGTCGTGGGCAGCGAGCTCCGCCGCAACCCCCGTTCCCGCGTGATCGTCTTCACGCACTACCGCGACACCTCCGAGCTCGTGGCGGCCCGGCTGGAGAAGGTTGCGGGGTGCAGGCCGGCGCGCTTCGTGGGCCAGGCGACGCGGGGCGAGGACGAGGGGCTCTCCCAGAAGGAGCAGGCGGAGCTCATCGAGAAGTTCAAGCGGGGCGAGTTCAACACCCTCGTGGCGACCTCGGTCGGGGAGGAGGGGCTCGACATCCCGTCCACCGAGCTCGTCGTGTTCTACGAGCCGGTGCCCTCGGAGATAAGGACCATCCAGCGCCGCGGCCGCACTGGTCGCAAGATGCCCGGCAAGGTGGTAATCCTCATGGCCCGCGGCACCCGCGACGAGCACTACTTCTGGTCGGCGCGCAACAAGGAGCGCAAGATGATGCAGGAGCTCGAGACGCTCCGCAGGCAGCTGGCCCGGGACATATCGGTCGGGTTCCCGCAGGGCGGGGCGCCGGAGGAGGAGTTCCGGCCGTCGAACGGGTGCGCGCCGGAGGAGGCGGAGGCCGGGCCGGCCGAGGAGTCGAACGGACCGGAGGAGGCGGCGCCCGGGCCGGCGGATGCGGCGTCCGGGGACCAAGGACCGAGAGGCGCTCTCCCGACCCCCTCCTCCGGGCCGGCCGGCGACGGTGACTTCCGGCGCCGGGCGATAGAGATACTGGAGGGCCACGGCTTCGGGGGGCCGCCGAGGGCGGCCTCTGCCGCGGGAGCCGCCCCGGGAACGGAGGCCGCCGAACGGAAGCGGGCTTTCGCCCCCGCCGGTCAGGCCAGTGCGCCCGGGGCGCTCTCGACGAAGGGCCAGCGCAGCCTGGGCGACTTCCCCGAGGAGGCGCCCGAGCCGCTCACGATAATCGTCGACCACCGCGAGTTCAACTCGGGCGTGGTGCGGGAGCTCTCGCGCGGCGGGGCGCGCGTCCTTGCCCGGCAGCTCCCGGTGGGCGACTTCATCCTCTCCGACCGGGTCGCCGCGGAGCGCAAGGAGGTCAAGGACTTCGTCGGCTCGCTGCTCGGGGGCAGGCTCTTCGGCCAGGTCCGGGACCTGAAGGGCGCCTACGCGCGCCCCCTGCTCGTCATCGAGGGCGAGAACCTCTTCGGGGCCGGCGGCGTGAGCCAGGAGTCCATCCTGGGCACGCTGGCCTCCATAGTGACGGACTTTGGCATCCCGACCGTCTTCACCCGGGACGAACGGGAGACAGCCGGACTGCTTCTGGCGATCGCCAAGCGCGAGCTCGCCGGGGGGCGGGCGCCGGCCATACGCGGCGAGAAGGGCTCCCTCTCGCTCCCGGAGAGGCAGCAGTTCATCGTCGAGGGCCTGCCCCACGTCTCGGGCACGCTCTCGCAGAGGCTGCTTGCGCAGCTGGGCAGCGTCTACAACGTCTTCAACGCCGGCGTCGAGGAGCTGGCCCGGGTGAAGGGCGTGGGGCGCAAGACCGCCGAGGAGCTCTACCGCACGGTGCGGAGCCCGTACCTTTCGGTCGGGCCCGGCGGGGAGCGGGACAAGCAGGGCGACGGAAGGGAGGAGGAGTGAGATGGGCAGGAAGGAAGGAAGGCCGGTCTACGTCAACATGGGCCTGAAGGCGAAAAACGAGCTCGTGGGGCTTGTCGGGGGCAACCCCAAGGCCCGGATGCTCCTGGAGCGCCTCGAGCGCGACGAGTTCATCCAGGGGACGTTGGAGCACGCCAACACCGTGGTCGTCGGCCGCATGGGCTACAACGACCACGGGCTCACCCACTCCCGGATAGTCGCCCGGAACGCCGTCCAGGTGCTCCGGCTGCTCAACGACGCCGGGGTCCCGCCGAACACGGTCGCGGAGAAGACGGGCGGCTACGACGACGCCGAGGCAGTCGTGATGTGCGCGGCCTACGTGCACGACCTGGGCAACGCCATCCACCGCGACGTCCACTTCCTGCACACGGTGGCGCTCTGCGAGGACTTCCTGGATTCATCGCTTTTGGACCTCTACGGGAGGGAGCGCCGCAAGCTCGCCCGCCTCAAGGCCCAGACGCTCGAGGCGGTCTACACCCATGACGAGGCGGTGGAGTCCATCAGCATCGAGGGGGGGTGCGTCAAGGTCGGGGACGGCTCGGACATGGCCTGCGGGCGCGCCCGGATTCCGTTCAAGAAGGGGAAGAAGGACATCCACTCGATCTCGGCGATGGCGATAGACGATGTCACCATACTCAAGGGCGAAGAGAAACCGGTCCGGATTCTTGTCCACATGAGCTGCTCGGCGGGCGTCTTCCAGATACAGAACGTCCTTGGCGGCAAGATCCGGACATCGGGCATCAAGGACCACGTCGAGGTGGTCGGCATCGTCAACGCCCGCGACAAGGACCAGATCTTCGACAAGATAGAGCTGTGAAGGGGAGGGCGCAAGGCGCAGGGCGCAGGGCGCAAGGGGGAAAGGCAGAAAGGCAGAAAGGCAGAAAGGGTATATGGTGCCATCGTCCCTTTCTCCCTTGCTGCCTTGCTCCCTTGCTGCCTTGCTGCCTTGCTCCCTTGCTGCCTTGCTCCCTCCCCCGTGTCCCTTGCGCCTTGTCCCTTGTACCTCAAGCCTCGCGCCTTGCGCCTTGCGCCCCGCGCCTTTTCATCCATTCTTCCTGCGCCCGTACCAGACGCCCAGGATGAGCCCGATGATCATGTAGACGGTGCAGGGGGCGACGTCCCAGGGCCCGAGCGCGGGCGCATCCTCGACGGTCACGTTCCACCGGCAGGTGGTGTTGGTCTCGCGGTTTGCGATGGTGACCTCGACCGAGTGGACGCCGGGGGCGTCGAACGACAGCGTCATGTTGTGGACCGAGACGTTGCCCGGCGCCGGGGCCCGGTCCACCGTCCAGCGGTAGGTCAGGCCCAGATTCTGCGGGTCGGTGGCCGAGACGTTGAAACGGACGTGGTCCCCGCGGTAGACCAGTATCTCCCGGTCGGCCGGCCCGAAACCCTCGATGCGGGGCCGGAGGGCCGGCGGCAGGACCGTGATGTTCCAGCGGAAGACGGCGTCCGCAAGCCCCTCGGCCGAGGCCCTGAACTCGAGGACGTGGGGCCCGGGCCCGTAGGCGGGGGCGCTGAAGTTGTACCAGTTGGCGCCGCCGGTGTTCACGGAAACGTTGTCGAGGACCCACTCGATGCTCACAGTACCCATGTACTCGGTATCGACCCTGACGTGGAACTCTGCGACGGCGCTCGCGTGCAGCAGCACGCTCGCGTTCACCGGGTCCACCTTCCCGAGCCGCAGGAGCGGGCCGTCATTCGAGATGTAATACGTGGCGCAGGCGAACGCCTCTTCGGACCCATCAGTCACGCGGGCGGTGACGTCGTGCTGCCCGTCCTTGAAAGCGTACGTGCTCCAGTGCCAAGACCAGCTCTCGGCGCCGTCCGTCGGGAGCCACGGTCCCCCGTCGATGGAGATGCTGACGGCGAGGGCGACGCCCTCCGGCCCGGAGGCGGTGCCGCTGATCTCCCGTTCCCCCTTCACCGGGGTCCCGTTCACCGGGAGCGTGATGGAGACGGAGAGCCCCGGGGCCCGCGGCCTCTCGGCGGCCGCTCCCGCCGGGAGGCAGGCGGCCAGCGAGACCGTGGCGGCCAGAAGGACCGCGGCGGCCAGGAGCACCGCGGCGAGGCGCGCCCGGGCGGTCATTTCCTCCGGGCCTCCGTCTGCCGCCGCTGGATGCGCGTTTCGAGCTTCCGGAGCCTTATCTCCTTCTCCCTCAGGCCGCGCATGTCCCTCTCGATGGCCAGGCGGGCGTCGCGGAGCCTGGCCGTGGCCTCGGCGAGGTCCAGCCGGCCCCGGTCAAGCTGCTCCTCGGTCTCCTCGATGGTGGCGGGGGCGGGTTCCCGCGCGGCGTCCGGCACGGCCGGGGGCTCTGCCCGGCCCTCCCGCCGTCCAAGCTCCTTCCAGCTCGCCCGGGCCCTCTGGAGCGCGGTCGTGTTCCCGGCGATGGCGAACCATATCATCAGGATCTCGATAACGGAGAGGTTGATCGTCATCCCGCCGGCCCGGACGGGGAAGTGGTGGGACTGCGGTATGAGCCTGGCGGACTCGAGGGCCAGTTGCACCAGGGGCAGGAGGATGAGCAGCACCAGCCGGTCGGCGCGGCCCAGGAGGCCGCTGTAGTCGCGCCTTATCCCCACGGCCTGCGCCTGCGTCCCCATGTAGGAGGCGAAGATCACCCCCAGGATGGCGAGCACGCCGATCCAGGGGTCGCAGAAGGGGCTGACCGTGATCCCCCCGATTATGAAGAAGTCGGCGTAGCGGTCGAGCACGTGGTCCAAAAAGTCGCCACGCCGGGACTCGCGCTTGGCAAGCCGCGCCACCTTGCCGTCGAGGGCGTCGAAAATGCCGTTCAGGAAGATGAGGACGGCGGCAGGGAGGAGCGCGGCCGTGGAGTACTCGCCCAGGAAGTTGGAGGCGACGAACGTGAGCCCCGCCAGGACGGCGAACACGAACGCGAGCCAGGTCATGGTGTTGGGGTGGGTCCGCACGAAATACGCGGCTACCGGATTAAGGTAGGGGTCCGCCTGCCGCCGGTATTCCTCAAGCACCATCGCCCAGTCCGCCCAAGCCGCCACCGAGTTATCTTGTATGCGGTAATTAGTGTTTCGGTGTTCCCGCGGCGCGGCCGGCCCGGGCGGCCGAGTAGTAGCCGGCGTTCCGCAATATGTCACCGGACCAGTCGATTCGACCCGGCCGCAGCCGGGCGGCGCCGCGGAAGCGGCCCCGCGAGAGACGGGCGATGTCGCTGGCGACCGAGGCGGCGGTGCGGCGCGTGGTGTCCAGCTCGGAAACGCGGCGCCGGCCCAGCCGGGCGACCGCCTCTGCAGTGATGGCGTCCAGGGCCTCGGCGAGGCTGTTCTCCCGGACCTTCGCTGCCGGGTACCTCCGGGCCGCGAGCCTCCGGCGGAGCACCGGCGGGCTGCAGCGCAAGACGACCGCGTGGTCGACCTCCAGGAGGTGGGCGACGTGGCCCTCGAGGAAGACCCCCTTGCCCGCGGGGAGCTCGCGTTCGAGGGCCCGGCCGAGCCCGGCCAGGTCCATCTCCCGCGTGCGCCGGGCGCGGTCGCGGACGCCGAGAAGACCCCGCCCCCTGGCGAACGAGTTGAGGGAAACGACCGAAAGCCCCAGCCTCGCGAGCTCCCGGCCGACGGCGCTCTTGCCCGTGCCGGGGGTCCCCGTCAGCGCTATCCTCATGGCCCGCATATGAACACGGCGGCGGCGACCGCCGTGGTCCAAAGGCCGTTCTTGTCGCAGACCGCCGACTGGGTCACGTTGCGCGTCTTGACGTGCTTGCCGCCGATGACGAAAATGTCCTTCTGCTCGTCGTAGTCCTTGTTGATGTCGAGGGTGATGCCCCGGGTCGAGGCCAGCATGACCGCCGCCAGGTCCTCGGCGTAGTCGCCCGCCTGCTGCTCGTTCTGTCCGTAGGCATGGTGCTCGCTGAGGTAGCCGTAGGCGGTGGTGTCCAGCGGTATCGCGGCGCCTATCGCGGCGGCGACGAGGCGGTTGGGCTCGTTGGACGAGGAGTCGCTCATGACGACGAAGACCAGCTGCCCCGGGGAGAGGTCCTTGAGCCCCTCCTCGCGGGAGACGAGACGGCACCCGGGGGGATAGATTGAAGAGACGCGCACCAAATTGAACTTCTCTATCTGGGCGTCCCGCAGCGCCATCTCGAAGCTCGTGAGCTTCTCGGTGTGCTTGCCGTTGCCCTTGGTGAAGAATGCTTTTCGTGGCATCAGCGGCGAGTTCTCGGCCATGGACGGGAATTAGGATTTCCGCTCTTAAAACTATCGCGCGGGAAAGGGGAGCGGGGAGCAGGGAGCGGTGGGGCAGCGGGGGGAAGGGGGAAAGGCAGGAAGGCAGGAAGGGATCGAAAGGCGGCCGTCGTCCCTTCCTGCCTTCCCTTGCTGCCTTGCTGCCTTCCTGCCTTCCCTTGCTGCCTTGCTGCCTTCCTGCCTTCCCTTGCTGCCTTGCCGCCTTCCCGCCATTTTTTCCCAAACTTCAAATACGCACACCCCGATGGACGGAGCCTGGGAAAGGGGTCGGGGGATTTGCGCCTCGGGATACGGGAAAGGATTCTCGTCGCGTTCGTGGTGCTCCTGCTGGTTCCGATGTCCATTCTGGGCGGCATCTCCTATTTCGGGATAAAGAAGGTCGGGACCACCGCCACCGAGGGGAGCGTGGGGGCGCTCGAGCGGGAGCAGGTGGCCCACCTGCTCAACCTCTCCTCCGACCAGGCCGACACGACCGATCAGTTCCTTTCGGGCATCCGCTCGGACACCGCGGCGCTGCGCAGGTACGCCGAGGACCTGTTCGACCGCCGTCCGGAGTACGGGGAGGGCTACCCGTCATATGTCTATTCGGGCAAGCCGCTCTCGCCGGCCCTTCCGCCCTACGGCTACGTCAACCAGAGCGCCGGCGGGGCAAACGGCGCCTGGGCGGACTGGGACCACAAGCTGTTGGGGAGCCCCTACCTCAACTCGTCGGTCGTGAAGCGGGCCGGGTCCGACCCGGCGTACGCCGCCTGGGTCTCCCACGAGCTCAACACCACTATGCAGCTCGACCTCGTCCTCCGGCCGCTCTACGAGAAGAGCCAGCCCGCGGTGGTGCTCACCTGGTTCTCCCGCGCCGGGGGGATATCGACCTGCTTTTCGCAGCCACCCCTGGACTGGGGGGAGCTCCTCGCCAAAGGGGAGAAGACCCCCTCCTGGAACGAGTCGGAGGAGGAGTACTACCAGATAGCGGCCCCGGCGCGCAACCCCGGGAAGCAGGTGGTGTGGGTCCCGCCCTACTACGACACCGTGGGCAACGGCTGGCTGGTCAGCTGCGTGGCGCCCGTCTACCGGGGCACGGACTTCATCGGCGTGGTCGGCATCGACCTCACCCTCGACGCCATCGAGGACGCGGTGCTCGGGGTGAAGGTCATGCAGAGCGGCCACGCCTTCCTCGTGGACCGCGACGGCAACGCGGTGGCCCACAAGGACCTGGAGGGGGCCATCCAGGCCAAGCTCTCGGCCGGCGAGGACCCGGTGGTCCCGCTCACCGAGCTCGAGACCGGCTCGGCCTCGTTCCAAGACGTCGTGGCGCGCATGCGGAACGGCGAGAGGAACATCCTCAAGGTCGCCTACTCCGACGGCCGGGAGCGCTACGTGGCCTTCTCGCCCGTCCCGTCCGCGGGCTGGTGCATCGGCGTGGTCATCCCGGTCGAGGAGGTCACCGGGCCGATCAAGGCCGTGGAGGCCCGGATGAACGACCAGAACGAGCGCACCAAGGAGCTCATGCTGCTCATCGACGCCATCGCGATAGTCATGGTGATCGGCGTGGGGGTGGTGCTCGCCAACCGCATCGTCCGGCCCATCAAGGAGCTCGCCGACGCCGCGCGCTCGGTCAGCGAGGGGAACCTCAACGTGAACCTCGCGTCGCGCTACAAGGACGAGCTGCGCACCCTGGCGCGCTCTTTCCAGAACATCCTCGTGACGCTCCGGCTGGGCAACATCGCCTACTACGAGGGCGACTCCAACAAGGCGCTCGAGAACTACACCTCGGCGCTCCTGCTCTTCGAGGCCACCGAGAACCGCAAGGGGCAGGCGATGTGCCAAAACAACCTGGGCAACATCTACCGCGGCTGGAAGGAGTACGGCAAGGCGCTCGAGCACTACGCGAGGGCGCTCGAGATCGACCGGAGGCGGGGCGACCGGAAGGGCGAGGCGAACCGGCTGAGCAACATCGGCATCACCCAAAAGAGCATGGGACGGCTCGAGAAGGCGATGGAGCACTACACCGCGGCGCTCTCCATCGACCGGGAGCTCTCCGACAAGGAGGGCATCGCCACCCGCCTCAACAACATCGGCATCGTCTACCAGGCCCAGGGCAACGACGCCAGGGCGATGGAGCTCTTCCGGGAGGCGCTGGCCCTCGACGAGGAGACGGGCAATGTCCGCGGGATGAGCTCGCGGCTGAACAACATGGCCGTGATATACACCCGGCAGGGCCGTTACGACGAGGCGCTGCGCTGCTCCCTGCGGTCGCTCAAGATAAGCCTGGACCTCGAGGACAAGCGCGGCCTTGCCAACGACTTCGTCAACCTGCACAAGATCTACGAGGCGCTGGGCGAGAAGGACAAGGCGGCCGACTTCCTGTCCAAGTACCGCGCGATCCGGGCCAGGGTCGAGACCTCGCGAAAGACCGTTATATTCGTCCTTGACCGCTCCGACAGCATGTCCGGGCCCAAGATGGAGGCCGCCCGGGAGGGGGCCGTCAACCTGTTCCGGAGCAAGGTCTACGAGGACGACAACGTGGCCGTGATAGCGTTCTCGTCGGAGTCGGAGCTCCTCATGAAGCTTTCCAAGAAGCGGGGCAACGAGGAGCGCTTCGAGCGGACCGTGTGGGGCATCACCACGCGGGGCATGACCTCCTTCTACGACGCCGTGGGTGACGCGCTGGACCACTTCCGCCTGATGGGCAAGGACTCCAGCCTCTGGGTCGTGGCCCTCACGGACGGCGACGACAACACGAGCTACAAGTTCGGGATGGGGGCGGTGAGGCGGTCGGGCGTCAAGGACATCACCACCTACGTCGACCAGATAGGCGTCAACGCCACGATAATAATAATCGGGGTGGGCGAGGAGGTCGACGAGAGCGCGATGACGAGGATCGCGGGCCCGCGGGGGAAGTACATCCACGTCTCCGAGGAGGGCCAGGTGGACATCGGCGCGGCGATAAAGAGCGCCTACAAGGAAGTGGAGATGCTGTTCGAGGAAGAGGAGAAGGTGGAAGGATTCGTCCCGGAGGCCTGAGCATGGCCGACCGCGAGAGGATAGGCATCCGGGAGAAGATCCTGGCTGCGTTCGTCGTGCTGTCGCTCATACCACTGGTGTTCCTGGGGGCCGTCTCCTCCTACGAGATGGGCCGAGTCGGGAAGCGGTCGGTGGAGGAGAGCACTGACGCCCTCGAATCCCAGGCCGAGACGCACCTTCGGGACATCGCCCGGGACAAGGCCGGGTTCTCCGACGGGTTCTTCCTGGGCATCCGGAAGGACGCCACCATGCTCCAGTCGTACGCAAGCGACCTATTCACCAACCGGGACAGGTACGGCCGGCCGGCCTACCCGGCGTTCCGGTACGCGACGAATCTCGCGGCGAACCTGCCCGCCTACGGCTACCTCAACACCAGCGCCGGCGAGGGCAACGGCTCCTGGGCGGACTGGGACCACAGGCTCGCCAGCTCGCCCTACCTGAACCGCTCCGTGGTCTCCAAGGCGGCCTCCGACCCGGTGTACGCCTCCTGGGTCAGCGCCGAGATGAACTCGACGATGCTCCTGGACAAGATGCTCGCGCCCACCTACGAACGGAACAAGCCAAACGTCGTCGCGACCTGGTTCGTGCGCTCGGGGGGCCCCTCGACCTCGTACCAGGAGCCCCCGCTGGACTGGGGGGCGCAGATCGCCTCGGGAAAGGTCACCGCCGACTGGGACGAGTCATCGGAGGAGTATTTCAGGGCGGCGACGCCGGGCCGCGACCCGGCCAGGAAGCCGGTCTGGATCGATCCCTACTACGACACGGTCGGCAACGGCTGGATAATCTCCTGCGTGGCGCCGGTCTACGCCGGGCCGGAGTTCATCGGCGTCATCGGAATCGACGTGACGCTGGACGTCGTGGTGGCGGAGGTGCTCGAGGTCAGCGTGCTGGGCACGGGCCACGCCTTCCTCATCAATTCCGCCGGCGACGCCATCGCCCACAGGGACCTCGTGGCGGCCATGGGGGCGAGCGATGGGAATCCGGTCCCCATAACCAGCCTGGAGACGGCGAGCCCCCAGTTCAGCTCGGCCCTGGCCAGGATGAGGGCCGGCGAAAAGGGCCTCCAGAAAGTGGTCTACTCGGACGGAAAGGGGTACCACCTCGCCTACGCGCCCGTCCCCTCGACCGGGCTCTCCCTCGGGGTCGTCATACCGGTGGACGAGGTGAGCCGCCCCGTGCGGGACACCCAAGACGAGATAAACTCGCTCACCTCGACGACCATCTACCAGGTGGTGGCGATAGACGCGGTGGCCATCGTGCTCGCGGTGGTCCTGGGGATGGCGGTGGCCGGGCGCATCGTGCGGCCCATCAAGCGGCTTTCGGACCTTGCGGCGAAGATAGGCACCGGCGAGCTGGACGAGAAGATGTTCGACTCGGGCGAGCTCAACGTCGAGACCGAGCTCACCGACCGCCCCGACGAGATGGGCGAGCTGGCCCGCTCCTTCGAGGGGATGATAAACTCCATCCGCGAGGACATCCGCAAGACCCCCAAGAGCGAGATAAAGATAGAGATCAAAGACAGCGTGATAAGCCGCTCGTTCACGGACATGGGCGCCGACAGCAAGGATACGCTGAAGAAGGAGATGGAGGGCGAGACGGCCGGGGTCGGAGCGGGAGGGGAGCCGGTGGAGGTCGTCGAGATGAAGGACGCGGCCGTGTCGGGAGCGGTGGTGAGCCGGGGCCAATTGTCGACGGGCGCTCCGGCGATGAGCATCTGCCCGTACTGCGGCAAGGAGCTCAACTTCCCCAAGCCCCCCCGGTTCTGCCCGTACTGCAAGGAGAGGCTGCACTGATGACCGGTCGGATGCCGGCGGAATGACCCGCGACCGGGTGGAACCCGTGAGCCGATGAAGATAACCTGTTACGACGAGATCGACCCGGCGCAGGTGACGGCGCTCAACAACGTCGCCTTCGGGTGGCACCCCACCGCCACGAAGGTCCGGAGGATACGCAGGCTGGACCCGCATGTTCCGGATTACTTCGCGCTATATGCGGTCGAGGACGGCCGGGCCGTGGGCCAGGTGGGCACCGTGGTGGTGCCGGTCGAGACGACCGAAGGCAGGATGGATATCGGGTTCGTCTGGGGCGTGTGCACGCGGCCGCTCTCCGCGCTGCGCGGCATCGCCACCGGGCTCATGCTCGAGGGCCACCGGCGGCTGCGGGAGCGCGGAGCGAGGTACTGCCTCCTCGGCACGAGCAAGTCGTTCGTCGCATACGGACTGTACAGGAGGCTGGGATACCGCGACCTTTTGCCCTTCCGCAGGGGGGCATGGAAGCGGTCGGGGAGGGCCCGGGGCGGGGCGGCCTTCCGGCCGGCGCGCGGGACGGCCGCCCTGGTGCGGTCGCACAGGCGGTACTGCCGGAGGCTTTTGGGTTTCGTGAGGCGCCGGCCGGGTTTCCTGGAGTTGCGGAACCTCTGGTTCGTGACCCGGGTCAACCTGTCCGGGACCTTCCACCGGGGCTCCCGGCCGGTGGGCCACGTCCTGGGGAGACGGGACCGGGGCTCGATCACATTGATGGAGCTCTGCTGCCCGGACCCGGGGGACATACCCGGCTGCGTCCAGGCGCTGGTGCGACGGTTCCGACCGGAGTTTCTGGATTTCGTCGGGTTCGCCCGCGGCAGGGAGGTGGGGGCCCTCGTCGAGGCCGGGTTCTCCGATTTGGAGGAATCCTGGGGCACGCTGATGGCCGTCGACCTCGGGAGGCGGGAGGGATTCGGCCGCCTGCCGGAGCTTCTGGACATGGAGCACGACCGCTTCCAGATATCGGAGCTGGACTGCTACTGAGGGGCCGGGCCGGGAGCGCAAACCATTAATGCGGCGTCGGGCATTCCATTGCCGAGCGGGGGTACCCGAGCGGCCAAAGGGGCAGGCCTTAGGAGCCTGTGCGTAGAGCTTCGGGAGTTCGAATCTCCTCCCCCGCATAAAACAAACGGCCTTCATGACAGAATGCCCTGAAAGACACCCCTGTTTAGACCCACACGCGGCACCACACGCAGTGATATGTCCGACAATAGAACCCGTATGCCGGCCCTATGAGATTCGTACTGGCCCGAGCCCCACGTCGTTTGCCCCATATCGAGATTCCGAACTGCTCGAAAAACCGCGGCCTTTAGACAAGACGACTGTGGCTATTTTGGATATTGACCATACAACACATAATGTCGTTGTCGCTTCTGATCAAAACTTCGGAAATGTTGTCGCCACTCAACTTGTCGTGAGTGTTCGCAAACCTGCCGGGAAAATACGTACGAAAACACCATGATACAGAATGCCCACGGAATCAGCATACTATATTCGAGTTCCAAGAAAATCATCAATCCATAGGAGACGGGCATCACGACCATTCCTCCCAACATAAGGAATATCATGAAGCATGCCGGCAAGGCAGATACAATTATTAAGTTTGGAGCCGCCCATGACGATAGCCCCATGAAAAAGACCAGACCCGCCCCGATTATTCCCCCCACGAGGGTTCCGACCAAACCTGCGAAAGCAGCCATTGAAAATACTAAATATCTCCTGTGAACGCATGTATTGAGGGCGTACGGAAGAATCCATGCAAGGATGGTAAAGATTCCTATCGGGCCTCCAATATAGGAAGAGACCATTATCGATGTGAATCCGATCAGGCCTCCAATCGCGCTCCCGAATGGTCCGAACCTGTCAAGAAGCATCATTGTCCGAGGGGATATTGCAGGTCCCTTAGGCAAATTCAAGGGCCTCCTTCCTGAAACATCATCCTGTCTCGAACTCAATTATGGACTATAAATATAAACATTGCCCATCTGGATTTGGACACCCCTGTACGGGCTGGACGACCGATCAGGGCGAGGCCCTTTTTTTCGATTGCATCATGGTGGACACCTTGCCAGGAATCGGCATCGTGGGTCGTGGCGTTGGCTAGTCCGTTATGCAACCAACGACTGTCCCCGGTGTGCCGTGGGGACCTAACGCTGCTCCCCCGAGACGTCCAGTATTATCGGCGCCCCCGACGCCGGGACCACGACGAACTTGACCTTCGTGTTGGGGTCGGTCAGGGCCTGGATGTAGGCCCAGGTCAGGTAGTCCTTGGTCC
>VGTL01000064.1 GCA_016874675.1 Methanobacteriota archaeon
GGCCCCCCTCGTATTGGAGCTCCCTGGCAATGCAGTTGGTTATGACCCTGTCGAAGCATTCGTAGCTGAACCGGATATGGTCTAGGAGGGCCTTGTCATGGAAAACGCGGTCATGGAAAAGGATAAGGACTACGAGGACTATTATCGGACTGATGTCGTGTAGTGGCATACATCGGCATCAGGGGAGCTCTCAGAAAAGGATTTCTAAGGGTTCCCCTTTCCATCCACGAGGGCAGAAGGAATCGACCTCGAGCGCAAGCTGTTCATTTTCTACTCCTGCATGTCGCCGCTCGATATGAGAGAGGCTTCAACGAATCGAATCTCCCAAATCTCCCAGGACGGCATCAGGCGGCATCTCGTGCCGCTTCTCAGGAAGGGCGGCGACCGGCCGGATCTCGGGAAAATGGCATCCGCAGCCCTGTCCTACATGGACCGGATGCTCAGATTCACCGATGGGGAGCGACGCTTCCTCGAGATCTTCTACCGCGAGCGGCGATTCGACCAGTCGGCCCTGTTCGGGGGCTTGTCGGTCAGACCGAATCTCGGCGATCACCCGTCCATCCTGTGGCGACTCGCCAAAATGAGATTGGACAGGACCTGAACGCGGGACCGCAATTGCCAATTCACATAAACAAAAAAGGTGGGAGCGCTGGGATTGGATTTCATTACCGATAGTGGAAAATGGTCTAATTCGCTGGTTTTTGGCCTCCTCGCCATGTCCCATTTATACCCGCCCCGAATGGGGCGGGTCCGGGCCCGGGCCAGCCACCCGGGCCTTTTTTCGACGCCGGATTCCGTTCACTCCGCCTTGCAGTCACGGCGTGACATCACGCGAAGGAGCATCCAATCTTTCGGGCGCGCCACAATGGATTCCGCGCTAGACGATGAGAACCCCAATGACCATCCGTCCGGGGCGGTTCCGGCCGCATGGCCTCACCGGGCGGCCTTCAAGGCGGTCTTGACCGCGGCGATGACCTCTCCGAACGGTGGCACGTCGTCGAGTATGCCCTCCAGTTCGCGCGCCCAGCCCGCCCCGAGCAGCTCCAGCTTGTCCTGCAAGGCCGGGACATCCAGCCTCCGCCCGTAGTATTGCATCTTCCCGTCGGCCAGGGAGATGTCGAGCCTGGCGCCTTTCCGGAGCAGCATGTAGGCGTCGTACAGGTCACGGGCCTTCTGCCGCGTCGAGAGCGCCCGGAGCTTCTCGGCCAGTATCTCCTCGCCCTTCATGACGTCGAATATGTAGGGGAGGATGTCCGGATAGGGCGGCGCAAACTCCCTGGTCTCCGGCCTGAGCGCCACCGCCTCGCGCTTGCTGATCTCGACGCGAATCGTGCAAAGCCCGCGCCCGTCCCGGTGGAGAGGGCCTTGAATCTTGAGCCTGAAGCCCGCCGCCCTGTCCCGCTCGACCGTCTGGTCCACACCGCACGCCAGGTTGAGAGACCCGAGCGTGGCCGTGGCGGCATCGACGGCCCTCCCGAGCACGATATCGCCGACGGCTGAAAAATCCAAATCCTCGCTGAACCTTTGCACAACGCCGGTCTTCTGAAGCGCGGTGCCGCCCTTGAAGACCAAGAACCCGGCCATCCTGCGGGAGAGGCCGCCGAGCACTACGTGCTGGAGGTAGTCCTTCTCCACATGCCCGAGCGTGTACCCGGTCACCCCGACATACCTTCCGAGCTCCTCGCGGTTCATTCGATCACCCGGTTGATTATCACCCTCCAGCACCGATCGAACTTCCCCCTTCTCGGCAGGGACGGATCGAGCGGCACATATGTCCCGGAGAGGCGGACCTCCATCGGGGCATCCGGCCCAAGGCCGGCAATCGACAGGAGCAAACCGAGGCGCTTCATAACGGCCTGGCGCCCGGTCATTCGGGCGTAGTCCATCGCCTTTTGCGGCTCGATGCCGGCGCGAATGCATGCAAAGGCCTCGTCCAGCGGTGCGTGGCCGGGGAGGAGCAAGGTGTCGACCACGGCCTTCTCCCTGTCCGCCACGGTCGCCGCCATCCCCTGCCTGAAAACGCGCTGGTAGCCGAAAACCAGCCGGCCCGCGACCTTGATGAAGCGGACCCTGTGGCCGCCCGATTCCAGATGGAGGACCATCGTTCCCGAATGGACCGGGTTGATGACGTCGAGCACCCTCGCCGTCTGGGTGGTGGTCCCGTGGTGCTCGAACGCCGCAAGCAACGACGCGTAGGAGGGCTGGTAGATGCCGGTGGCCACCGCCAGGTGGTCCGCCGAGGCGAGGCAGTACGTGCCGCGCGCCGGCCTGGCCAGCACCCCCCGTTGCACGAGGCGGTTCAGCCTGACCCGGGCCGAGGCCGGGCGAAGGCCGAGCGTGGCGGCCATCTGCTGGGCGGTGCGGACCGCCAGATGGCCGCGCTCGAGCCTCCTTACGAGCGCCAGATCGTTCATCGCCGATGACATGGATTTGTCCATATATATGTGTTTTGGCGTTAATATATTAATATTAATGTTATTCTGATTTAATAGAAGGCATATAGAGACTGCCTTGCTTCCGTAACCGGCCCGGCATCGGCCCCTCGAGGCGGATCGCGCGTCAGGCGACAGGCGCCATGGCACCGGGGGGCCTCCACGGATGGAGCGGGGGCGGGAATAATCCGGGATCTGAGGGGGCAATCGGGTACGGGGAGGGAGGCCAAAGACTACGCGGAGCGGGCCGGTATCCGGTTCGATACGAGCGAGGGGGGATGGCTCGAGCCCCGGCTCATCGCATCATTGGAGCAGAAACTGGCGAAGCTGGAAAGGCGCGGGCCGCTCCCGCGGGAAGCGGTCAAGCAGCTTCGTGACAAGTTCGAAATAGACATGACCTATCATTCGAACGCCATCGAAGGGAACCGGCTGAGCCTCCGGGAGACCTGGCTCGTCCTCAGGAAGGGGGTCACCATCCACGGCAAGTCCGTGGCGGAACATCTTGAGGCGACCAACCACGCCGAGGCCATCGGCCTGCTCGAACGGATGGCGGACAGGAAGGCACGGATCACGGAGATGGAAGTCCTGGACCTTCATGCGGTGATACTTGATAAAATAGACCCCAAGAACGCGGGCCTGTACCGCCGGCGCAGGGTATCCATCCAGGGGGCCAAAATCATCCTTCCGGCCTGGCGGAAGGTGCCTGATTTGATGAAAAAGGTGTATTCGGAGTTGAACGATCAAGAGAAGGGCATCAAGGCGGTCCTGTCCGCCGTGAGGGTCCACCACGAGACCGTCAGGATACATCCGTTCATCGACGGGAACGGCAGGCTGGCGCGCCTTTTGATGAACCTGCGGCTCTTGCGCGCAGGGTTCCCGCCGACGATCCTCCGGCGGGAGGAACGGCGGTCGTACTACTCCGCCCTCGAGAAGGCGGACAAGGGCGATCTCAGGCCGCTCGCCATGCTCGTAGCGAAGGATGTCGAAAAGGCGCTGGACCTGTATCTCGATGCCGCCGGGGATTGAACCAAAGATACCGGTCGGGGTCCTTGGCCCCGGGAGAAGCGCGCGGCGGCCGGGCCGGGGGCCGGTGTCATGGGAAGGCGGCCCCCGCAGGTGATGACTTCCTCCGATGAAGGAGAGGGAGTTCCTCCGGAACCTGAGGTCGCTTGGCCTGGCCGTCATGACCACCCCGGACCTCGCCAAGCTCGCACGGACCTCCGGCCAGGGCCTCAACACATTCCTTTACAGGCTGGAGAAAAGGGGGGTCCTGGCGAGGCTGGAGAGGGGCAAGTACTACATCCCGGACACCCCGCCGGAGGCCCTGGCCTCGTCGATCGTGTCTCCGTCGTACATATCGTTCCTGTATGCCCTTTCGCTGCACCATCTGACCGCCCAGATCCCCCGGGAGATCGCGGTCGCGTCCCGAAGGTCCCGGCGGGGGATCAGGCTGGCGGGGCACCGGATAAGGTTCGTGAGGCTGGGCAGGGACCGCTTCTTCGGCATGGAGAGGGCGAGGGCCGCCGGGCAGTACATCGTCACCGTCGCCACCCCGGAGAAGGCGATCCTCGACTGCCTCGCGTACCCGGCCCATTGCCCGGTCGCCGAGGCGGCGGGCGCCGTTTCCGCGGCGATGGGCGAGAAGCTGCTGGACACCAAAAAATTGGCGGAGATGGCGCGAAGGTTCGGCTCCCGCGTCGCGGCCAAGAGGCTGGGGTACATTGCCGATGTGTCCGGGGTGGACCTGTTCAGGGGCCTCGGGATGCTGGTCAACTCCAGGTACGATCCGCTGAACCCCCACCTGCCTCCCGAAGGCGCCCGGAACGCGAAGTGGAGGCTCATAATGAACGAGGAGGTCTGAGATGATCTCGATTGCCGAGCTCGACGAATATTCGGGGAGGCTGGGGCTGGCCCGGGGGCAGGTCGAGAAGGACTACCTGCAGTACCAGGCCCTACAGTTCATCGGCCAAACGACCGGAAGCGACCTCGTGTTCAAGGGCGGGACGTGCCTCCAGAAGGTCTTCGGCCTCGACCGGTTCAGCGAGGGCCTCGACTTCTCGCTGAACCGGGGAATCCGGGACGGCCCCGGCCTGGACGGCATGATCGGCCACTTCGAGGCCCTCGGATATCCGGCCGTGGAAAGGCCCGCCGCGGGCAGGGGCGGGAAAGGCTCTTTCCGAATCCTCGTCGAGGGGCCCCTCTTCGACGGCGGGCCGCTGTCGAGGTGCTCATTGACCGTCAACATCAGCTCGAGGGGCGACCTCGCCAGGGAGCCGCTCGTGAAGCGGCTTGTGCCCCCGTATGACGAGATATCGCCGATGGCCGTCCTCCACATGGGGGCCGGCGAGATCCTGGCCGAGGAGGTGAGGGCCCTCGTCACGAGGGACAAGGCCCGCGACATCTACGACCTGCATTTCCTCCTCCAAAAGGGCGTCCGGCCCGGCCGCGCGCTGGTTGATGCGAAGCTCTCGTTCTACGGGGCCAGGCTGAGCAAGACGCTCCTCCGCAGCAGGGTGGCGTCGAAAAGGAGGATATGGGACGCGGAGCTCGGGCCGCTCCTGCGCCCGGCCCCGCCGGACTTCGGGGCCGTCTCGGCCGATGTCATGAAGGGCCTGGAGGCCCTGTTCGAGAGGGCCGGGCGATGAGGCCCGGGCGCCTGACCGGAGAATGTGGGAGCACCGGGAGTGGGTATAGTTACTGATAGTGGGAAAGGCCCCGATTCGCTGGTTTTTGGCCGCCTCGCCATGTCCCAAATATACCGGCTCTGAAAGGGGGCGGTTTTCCTTTTTGGCATTTGAACCCGAGTGATGGACAGCGCGGAGCCGAGAAAACATATTCATGATTGGCAAATAAGGCAAGCTTGCCTCCCATGTGGCCTGATTGTGGTGATAGCCATCCAGGGACATGGTGCCCTTGCATGTCCCGGGCTTTGCCTACCTCGAAAGGGGAGGGTCCGGGTCCAAAGAGGGGCTTCACAATGTTCGGCCCGCGCCCCCGCAGTGCTCGCAGACCACGAAGCCGTCCTGCGGCCTGCTCTTGATGACCTGGTTGCAGCTGCCGCGGACAATCTCGCAGGAGGAGGCGCCGGGCTGGTAGGCTAGGTTGGTAAAAGTAGCCGGGGGCGCCTGCGCGGATGGGCAAGCGCCGCTGAAATTGGGATTGGCGACCTGCGGTTCATGCTCATAGCCGGAATACCCCCGCCGCCCGGCAAAAGGGGTGCTTTGGGCGCTGGCATCATATGTCCCCGATGGGAGCTCCACGGGCTCGACCCATTGCTTGCATTGAGAAAAAAAACTTCTTCTTGGAATAGCTGAATAATATCTTTTCATAATTGGACCGCGGAACTTATCCTGTTGGTAATTCTCCTCCCGAGTGTTTAAAGGGCCAGCCCCAAAGAATTCTTTGGTCTTGAAAGAAATACTGAGGATGCGTAGTTTGGAGGGGTCGTCCCTTCCACACTGAGGCTACGCATCCCGACCCAAAGACGGGATTGAATTTGCGTAGCTTTTCTTAAAATTTTCGGCGCGAACGCCGAAAATCTCAGGGCTTGCGCCCCAGCGCAAGCCCTGGACAGCGGACGACCCTGCTCCAAAACGCGCGAAAATCCGAAGGCGGGGAACAGCATGGAAAGCTGTGGCGGAACACTAGGAGAAAAACGAAACTCCTCAAGAAGCAGCTCGGCGGGCTGAACAGCACCTCTGCCAAGGGCAGGGTCCTGCGGGAGATACGGGCGATGCTCTTCCCGGACACCGCTCCCCGGTATTCCAGGCCGTTGGTGCGCCCGGCCCTGGAATGTGCATGCGGCGACAGGGGCTCATCTTGTGGGGGCATTACCCGCGCCAGGTCAGGCACTACTTCAGCAAGAAGAACACGAAAACGCGGGTCCAGAGGTTCCGCTGCAGGAGGTGCGGGAGGACCATGAGCGTCCTGCCGCGGAATCTCACGCCCTTCCGGAGGTTCTCGGACAAGGCCCTCCGGGACACGCTGGACGCGAAGCTCTGGTCGTACGCCGGGTACAGGAAGGTGGCAAGGTGGCCCCGCGTCGGTGGTTGCAGCCACAGCCATATGTCCAGTGGGCAATCGACGAGGCCTTCCGGAAAGGGCGCGGGTTCAAGCTCACCGGCGAGCTGCGCGGCCTGAGGGAGCAGTTCATGAGGGTCTTCGAGGCCCCGACGCTCGAGAAGGCGGAGGATCTGCTGGACGCAGTCCTGAGGCGGAAGCACGAGCTCACCGGAAAGAGGCTCCGGGGCGTCTTCAGGATGCTAAAGGAGAACCGGGAGCGCCTCTTCCCCTACCTGAAGTACGGGCTGAACCGGACCAACAACCCCGTGGAGTTCTACTTCGGGTTCTTGAAGAGGTTCCAGCATGTCTCCCACAAGTTCTCGTCGCTGGAGGGCGTGAGGGCCCCGTCGGGGGAGTTTCATATTCCCGAGGGGACCCACCAACACGGAATGTTCCGCGGTCCAGTTGGGGAAGGACAAAAAATGCCGGGCCGTCCACCGCCGGCTCACGGCCCGGATCTTGCCCGGTCCCGGTCCGCTCCGAGCAGGAACTCCCAGAGCGGGACATACCGGATGACCTTCCCGTTCAGCCGCTTCTCCTGCGCGAAGTCCTCGGTAACGACCACACCCTCCCCCGATTTCAGGGCCTTCATCGCCGCCAGGAGCGCCCTCTCCTCCCGGGCGCAGGTCTCCGGCTGGCCCGGGTCGAGGCAGGACTGGACCGGGGGCGATTTTGGGGTCCGGACGAAATCGACCTCCCTCCCCGCCTCGTCCTTCCAGTAGTACAACTTTTCCGGCGGGTTCCTCAGGGCCAGGAAGACCGCGTTCTCCATGGTGTGGCCCCGGTCCGCCTGGGCCCCGTAAGACACGGCGCGCCCGAGCCCCGTGTCGGCGCAAAAGATCTTGCGGCTGTGGCGGAAATGGCTCTTCAGGCTCCAGGTGAAGAGCCCCAGCTCGAAAACCAGAAGGCACCGGGCAAGGGCCGGCAGGTAGCGAGCCACCGTGTCCTTGGGTACGTTGGCGCCCCCCGCGACGCTCCTTACGGAGAACTCCCTGGCGGGGTTGGATATAAGGAAGTACGCCACGCGCTCTGCGGCGCGCCGGTCCGCTCCCGTCCTTGCGACCACATCGCGCACTAGGATGTCCTCGAAGAGCGCCATGAGGATGCGCTTGCGCTCGAAAGCGTCGCGGCCCAGCGTCTCCGGGAAGCCGCCCTCCTCGAGGTAGCGGGCCTGCATGTTGAGTAGCCGCGGTTTCTCCGAGGCCAGTTTATCCGGGTCGAAGCGCTCCCAGCCGTTCGCCCGCAGGAACTCCCCGAACGAGAAGGGTGATACCTCGAACGTGATGTGGCGCCCGGTGAGCGCCCGGCCGGAATCATCTGCCAGAAGCGAGGCCGAGGAGCCGGTCACCAGGATCTGGCAAAACCTTCTCGTGTCGTAGAGCGTCCGGACCCACCGCTCCCAGCCGGCCTTCATCTGGACCTCGTCGATGAACAGGTACCTGGCGTCCGGTGAGAGCTTCAGGGCGGCCGTGAGGATGTCGCCGAAGGAGGCCTCCCGCTGCTCCAGGTCGTCGAAGTTGAGCATGACGAGCTCCTTCGGGCGGGACCCGCCCCGCAGGAGGGAATCGATGATCTGGTACATCACGGTGGATTTGCCGCACCGCCTTATCCCGACGATGTCCTTGACATGGCGGAGCTTCATCGAGACGAGTATCCGGTCCGTGACGTCCCGGTGCACGCCCGAGAGCCCTGCGGCCGCGGAATCGTCGGTCCACCAGGGGTTCCAGGCGCGTATGCTCTCCTCGAGCGCGGGGTCCATGGATGGGTATTGGGCGCTGGAGTATATATGGGTGTCGCATAAATGCGCCACAAAGCCGGTATTTATGGCTGGTCTGTGCGACAATTGCCTGGCCGCTTGCCGCCCTGCCCGGTGCCCGGCATCATGGATTCTGGCGGGGTGGTAGACCGGGGAATCCCCGCCGCCGGGCCGAATCCGGCCGAGAACCTGCCGGCCAGGAGGCGGGGGAGCGGCGGTCGTACTGCTCCGCGCTCGAGAAGGCGGACAGGGACGATCTGAGGCCGCTTGCGATGCTCATCGCAAAGGATGTCGAAAAGACGCTGGACCTCATTCGGCTTCGTTTAAGACCACCATCCGTCAGGCAGGCGATGTCGCTTGATATGAGGGTCAAGGGAATGGATCTCGTATAACCATGCAAGCTTTGTCAACGCCCGGCATAGCCGATGAACTCCAGGTCCCGGAGATCCACGCTTCGCCCGGCAACGGCGACATTCACATCGACGGCTCCCGCATGGAGCAACACTCTCCTGCCTGGAACCGCCGAGGGCTTGACAATCCGCACCTTGTCCCTCATGTTGTCGAACTTCAAGGCTTCCGGCAGCCCCTGGCCGGACCCATACGAAGAATCGAGCTCCAGCACCTCTGCGACGGCCGTCCGCGTCAGCGCCCCAAGATCCCGGGCAAGCATCCCCGCCGGCGTGAACGGTTTCCCCGGGCCCGCCGGTATCGGAACGATGGCATCCCACGAGATCCCGAAAGCTCGCGTCCGAAGGACGTGCGCGATTGCCTCGGAAATGGCCATGGAAAAGCCGCTGTTGGCCTTGAGCTCCGTTATCAGCCGGCCGGCGGACCCTTTCTCGGGGCTGTCCGTGATATACAGGCCGGCGGCCGCGGCCCTTGTGAACCTGTAAGGCGGGTAATGGACTTCGCGGGCTTCTCAAGCGAGAGATCCCTGAGCCGCCGGTTGCATCTCCAGCACACGCCCCAGCTCCCAAAGCTGTCTTTCAGTGGCATCGGACAGTAATGGCAGTAAGGCGCCGGCACCAGCGGGAACGATGTGCCGTCGCTCGCGGTGAACGTCTCCGGAGACGGCATGGCCGCGCCTCATCCGATGGATCCGGCCTGCCGGGCGATGGCCACCGCAGTCTCAATGTCGTGGCATGGTTTTGCCCCGATGCGAATCATCTCCCGGAAACCCGCCAGGGCCCGGGCTTCCGATGCCGGGGGCTCCATGACGTAAAGAGGCCGCCCCTGCGCAAGGGCGTTCTCGGCCTGGCGGCGGGTCCCTCCTGTAGCGGCGGTTTCTACGATGAACAGTGCCAACGACAGGCCGCTTATTATCCGGTTGCGCCTCAGGAATGAGACCTTCCCGCAATCATCCCGGAGGGCGTGCTCCGTCACTAGCGCCCCCCGCCTGATTATCCGCCGCGCTAGCTCGAAATTCTCCCTGGGATATACCCGGTCGAGCGGCAGGGCCGATACCGCCACCGTCCGTCCGGCGGGCACGGACAGCGCTCCACAGTGGACGGCCGTATCGATTCCCCGGGCCAGCCCGCTGGTCACTATCCATCCCTCGCCCGCAAGGGCAGCCCCGAGCCTTCCATTTCGTCGGGTTCTTCCTCGTCCGCCTTCTCCTCGCCCGACAGCTTCTCTTCGTTTTCTTCGTCGTCCTCCGCCTCTTCCCACCGGTGGTCGATCTCCCTGAGCTTGAGCGCGTTCTTCCTGGAGAAATGGTCCAGCGGGTCCCTGGTGAAGCGGGCCAGGTCCGCCTCCCGCCCGTCATCGGAGGCCCCCTCCGCCAGCTCCTCCGGGTCCTCCTCCGGCTCCTTTTTCTCGGCACCATCCTCCGGGCCGGTCTGCCCTTTCCCGCCCTCCGGGCCAGGAACGTCGAGCTGTCCCCGCCGTGGAAGACGATCTCGCCTTCCAGGGGTGCCCGCATCATCTCCCGCCGCACCCCCTCGCCTTCACTCTCCTCGCCCTGAACTTCACCCAGTCCCCGCTGGCGTCCCGGATCTCGCCTCTCAGGACCCCCTTCGCGCCCGCCCTCGCCCAACCGTTCCCGCAGGAATATCCGTCCTCGTCGTCCTTCTCCCAGTCGAACTCGAACCTCTCTTCGCCGCCGTCCTTCACGAACTTCCCCCTGATGTCCCCCCACACGAGCCCGACCTGGAAGCGCCCGTTCCCCCGCCTCCCGATCCGGATGAACGAATCGAGGAAAAGCTCGGCGAAGTCCTCGCTCGAGTACTCCGTGCCGGTGATGCGCCAGTCCCCCGGAAGGATAGAATCGTCGGTGCGGCGGGCCTTCGTGCGTCCCCCGTCATTCGCCGGTCATGTCGGTCCCGGGCCTCCCGCCAGGGGCATCCGCTTCCCGCTTTATGTGCCTTTTCGGGGCGGGTGCGAAGGGGGCTGGCATCCCACCTCCAAATCGCTGTCCTTCAGGCGCCCTTTGCGGCCTTGCGCGTTGACAAGGCCTTGCGGGCGGCTCTCCTCACCCGGCGGGCCAGCCTGACGGCCTCCTCCGCCGCTCCGGTCCTGGCGCCTCCAGCGGGCCCGGATAGCGGCTTAATGCAGCATAGGCCGTCAGCTGTTCCTGCTCCCCCTCGTCGAGGGGGATGTCCACTCCAGCCGGCAAGAGCGACACAAGGTCGCCGATGTCATGGGTCCAAGGGAAGGAGACCCCCAGACGGACCAAAAGGGCCTTGATGTACTTCTCGACGCACTGCTGGGCGTGGCAGCAAACGATCCCGAAAGGGCACCTCCTGCCCATGGTCAGGAGATACTCAGCCGCCCTGAAATCCAGCTCGGCCTTCTTCACCCAGTCCGAGACCCATTCCTCCGACTCACCCGGTCGCCCGCTCATAGAGGACCTTACCTTCCCTCAACGCCGCCTGGATGACGCTGCCGGCGGCGCCGGCGTACTTCTCCATGTCCCGGGGCGTCACGACCACGATGTCCTTGGGGAGGCCCATCCCCCGGACGCACATCCGGACCCTCGTGGTGGCCTCGAACCGGGAGCCCTCGACATCCATGACAACGAGGAGGTCGGCGTCGCTGTCGGGCCTGGCGCTCCCCCGCGCCCGCGAGCCGAAGAGGATGATGCGCTGCGGGTCGAACTTCGCCACGATCCGGCGGACCATCTCCTTCAGCTTCCCCTCGGCGTCCCGGACGACGAATATGTCCCTCTCCTCCAAGGCGTATAATGGATTTGTCCGTATTATAGGCTTTTCCATGCGCATTGCCGGGGGCTATCCGAGGACAGGGGACGCACCCGGGACCGGACGCCTTAACCGCGGCCGGGCCGGGATTTGAAATCAGGGTTTACAGGTTTAGAGGTCTGGGGATTGATGGCATCCCTTTTCGAGTGTGAGCCTCGCCTTCTCAACCATGAATCTTGAGAGAGGGGCAATATCTTGACCGAGTCGGGTCGCAATGAAGCCTTCCTGAAGGTAGCCGTTCTCCAAGTAAGCGGAAAGCCTCCGTTTGTAAGCGGGGAGTTCGGTCTCCGCATGCGCCCGGTAGGATTTCAAACGCGCATCGGGAAGGCCCTCATTGTATCTCACAGACAGGAACAGGCAGAACGCCGTCCAGAAATCCCATAGCGCCGTGACCGCTTCCCTCAATTTCCCCAGGTCCCCCGTGGTCCTTCCGGTGACAATTGGCTCAAGGCACAGGGCGAGCCGCCCGAAAGCGGAGGTCAGCCTGGGCTCCAGCTCCTGGGGATATGATTTGACGAGCCGGTTGAAATGGAGGGCCACGGTCCGGGAGTCGTCTGGCTCGTACCCGAAAAGCATCGCTCTCGTGAGCTGAGACCATTCAAGAAAGTCGCGTTGGAATGGAAGAGGCACCATCCTGTAATGATCGCGGAGCATCCCGGGGATTCCGGCCTGCCCGGCATGCTTCCTGGCGAGGTCCCATGTAAACGGCTCGATCTCCTCCCGTAGCCCCGCAGGCGCGGACCTCATGTCAAAAAGCCCTGCAGAGACGGCCTCGACGTTCGTCCCCAGTTCGTTGTCCGGATGGTCGAACTTGATGCAATCTCTCAGCATGTAGCCGTCGACCACGGCCCCATAAAGGTACCAGCGGTAGGGCAGGACGAAATGGAAGGCCTTGTTCTCGGCCTTCGAGAGCTTCCAGTACAGCTCCATCGCCAGTATGTTGAATTTCAGCCCGGAGACCCGGCCGTCGGCCTCCCGGATGGATGAGATGGATGTCCCGAGCGCCGCCCGGGGCACCCCTCCTTGAGCTGAGGGTCCGGAGGGGAGCCTGACCTTGTGCCTGTGCGCTTTCCCTCCGGCTGTTTCATCCTTGTTACCCCTTGGGGCTCTGTCCTTGACCTCAATCATGGTCACCGAATAATATGCTTATCCTGTAGCCGGTTGGAACCCCTCAGTCCGATGATCTTGCGGGTTTGGAGCCGGGCCTGATCCTGTCTACCAGCACCTGTGAGAGGGGAACCTGGGCTGCCTGCTGCTTGTCAAGTCCGGTCCCGATATACATTTCAGTTGTTTTTGGGTCCGCCTGTCCCAGGAAGCACTGGGTCACGACCAAGTCTTTAGTCCTGTCGTAGACCAGCTTGGCTACGCCGCGGCGGGTGGCATGGTGCCCTCTTGGCGGGACCCCGGCCCGTTCGCACAGTCGGAGGAGGATATTGTCCAGGGCCGTCCCCGAAATCGTACTCGTACATTGCCGTGTTGCGCTCCAATGTCAGCCAGCCCGAGACCTTCTCCTTCCAGCCCGGAAGCGGGGGCTCGCCGAAATCATCCCCGTCCGGCGACGGAATTCCTATCCGCCCGACGCCCTCCACGGGGTGCCGGGCGGTGAACTCGTGGAGGTGGCAGTCTGACCAGCCCATCGAGTCCTGGACGGCGACATGAAGGTCCCGGAATGTGCAGTCCGCGGGAATCTGGATCCGGCGCCATACCGGAGGCACGGCCCCTTCGAGGACTATCTTGAACTGGAATAACGGCACTTGCTTTCGGGGAGCCATGGTACATGATAGGCGAGGGGTTGGATTGCTTTTTCGACAATCCCTGAGAGCGCCCGCGCCCCTGAAATGGGATCGGTCCGTCGGTCCATCGGGGCTCATTCCTCCTCGCAGCAATCCCATCCACCCTCTTCATCATGCCACAGATCTTTCTTCAGCCCCTGGTAGACCTCGAACACGATGGGGCATATCCTCTGGTTGGAGATCATCTCCATGGTCCTGGACGCGAAATCCTTCCTGTCGAGGAAAGGGAACGCCCTGCACTCGTCGGGGCGCGCCGCATAATGGGCGCAACCGTCCTTCCGCAGGAAGGGGCACGGCCGCTCCCGCATCAAGAACTTGCGGGGCTCGTCCCCGTCCGCCACGAGATATCTGGACCTAAAAGCACCGGGCCTCATCCCGACGGCGGCCGCAAGCCGCGCGACGTCCTTTTCCGTTACCGGGACCCTGAGTTCGATGCAGCATCTGCGGCATTTTCGGCAATCCACAGTCTTTCGGGCCGCCATGTACAGCTTTCTGACGGCGGCATCGACCTTCCGGTCGCCGCACCCCTTGAGAAAGCTTCGGAACTCCCAATCCTCTTTTTGGAGCCGCTCCGCCCTTCTCGCCAGGCCTCCGGGCGAAAGGCACCTGGCGCGCCCGGTGGTCATCCGCCCCCCGCCGCCCCGAGCAGGAACTTCCAGAGCGGGACGAGCCGGACCCCGCCGCGGGTGCCACCGGAATCCTTGGTGACCAGGACCTTGCGTTTGAAAGCCTTGAGGCGCAGCAACGGGCGGAGGTCATCCTCGCCGATGACGCTTTTGTATTTCGATTCCCAGGCCTCAGCGCCCCTGACGAAATCCACCTCCAGGCCGTTGGAACGATGGTACCTGGGCGGCCTGTCCCCTCCTATCGCAAGGAAGACGAGGTTCTCCGCCATTGCCCCCAGGTTGACATTCTCGGTGAGCACCTGGAAAAGGCCCGTGTCCGCAAGATATACCTTCGCCGGGCTGCCCTTCCTCTCCGCAAGCTTCCCCTCCTTCTCGATGGCATGGACCAGGTTCGCTTCGATCAAAAGGTCGATTGTCCGTCCGACGCTCTGGACCGGGACGCCGAGCACCCGCGATATCTTCCTGTCCCCGAGCGGGCTCCCCACCCCCTGGGCCAAAAACGCCAGTATATCGGCAAGCTGTTCCCTGTTCCTCAGATTGTGCCTGGCGGCGATGTCCCTGTGCAGTACGGAATCAACGAGCGATTGCAGGTAGTTGTGGTCCCCCGTTCTGACGAACTCCGGGATGCCGCCCGTCCGGAGGTAGTCCTCCGCATACCTGGCATGAAGATGCGAATCCGAGGGCCTGACATTCCTCGCGGAAAACTTCAAAAACTCGAGATAATCGAGGGGGGGGAGCCTTATCAGGCGCTGGCGTCCGGTAAGGAGCGGGCTCCTCATGACGATATCGAGGCTCGACGAACCGGAGGCGAAGACCTTCGCATGCCCCTCATCGTAGATATTCTTCAACTGGACCTCGAAGTCGCGCTTGAGGTGGACCTCGTCGAGGAAAAGGTAGGCGGCGTCGTCGTGCCTCAATCCCCTGAGGCGCCGGAACGCCTCCACGATCTCGAGGATGGTCCTGTTCCTGAGGGCAAGGTGGTCGAGCGAGACATAGAATATCCGGTTGGCGTCGACCTCCCCCAGCAGGCGGCTGATCAGCTGGTGCATGAGCGTGGTCTTCCCGACGCGCCGAAGCCCCGTCAGGAGCACGATGTCCCGCGTGCCCTTCAGGCCGGCCATGATGGACAAGTATCTTTCACGCGGGATGCCGGGAAGCCTGTAGCTCCCGCTCCACCAGGGGTTGAAACGATGCAGGAGCTCGTCCATGGTCATGAATATCCATATTGATATATAAATGTGTCTAGTTATGATTGTACACTTTTGGCTAAAAGCGTATTATCATGACCGGACACTTCTGCGGCGGATTGCCACCTGCAAAGGAAGCCCGGCGGATATCCAACCCGGGCGTCCGAGCGCAAGGGCTGCTTTTTCCACCGATATCGGAGCGTCAGGAATTCTGGAATGTGGGAGCACTGGGATTTGCTACCACAAATTTTATTGTACCAGCTAATCTTTTAGACCTAACCAAGTGTATAAAGCTCTAAATTAGTGCCCGCCCGTTTCGGATCACCAAGGTACCATTTCTTCCCCGGTTTAACGAGGATTTCGCGGACTTTTATACAATTAAATCTAGCCAGGCCAGGCGCCTCGGCAAAGAGAATCGTGCATCGATTGCGCTGAGGTCCTCCACCCACGGCTCCCGCCTTCCCTCAATCCCCAATGCGCTCGCGACGATATATTCGGCCAGGATGCCGCGCATGGTATTGTCCAGAAGATTAGAGCCCATCCACCTCCAGAAATCAAGGACCGTGCGAGCCGTCGGCGACCCACCGACCGTGAAGGGTTCCGTTCCTTGGTACTCCACCGGCCTGAGGACTTTGTGGGACATCTCCATTCATCTCATCTCCGGAATGGATAGGAACGGCCTGCGGATATTCGAAGGACATGGCCGGCACGGCCTCTTCCACCGGCCATGGCCATCCACAGGGCATTCCCACCCGAAAAGCCCGACGTGCCGCCCCCAACCCCGACCGCAAAACCCTTGCGCTCAGGACCCTTGCACCCCGCGCCCTTGAACTCTTTCACCAATCTCCGGGTCAACTATATCTACTCCCACGATAATTTGAGACCGTGAGCCGTAAAAGCAGCAGGCGCAGGCCCTCGCCCATGGCTGGCGGACTGGCGGCGTTCCGCCGGAAGGCGGCCGCGGAACGCCGAGAGGATTTCCTCAGGGCGGCGGCGCGGGCCGCCCGGATGACGCCGCAGCAAAGGCTCCAGACGGCGCTGGACCTGACAGATTCTCTTCTGGAGCTCCGGGAGGCCGCCCGCAATGCGAAAGATGCGTGACATCCTGACGCTGGTCTGCGGATACCTCAACCGGCAAAAGATCGGCTATGTGCTGGTCGGGGGCGTCGCCGTCTCGGTACACGGCATTCCCCGCAGCACGGTCGACGCGGACATGATACTGTCAATCGACGAGAAAGGCCTGCCTGCGCTGGTGCGGTTCCTCAAGCGCAACGGATTCTTGGCCCGCCTCGAGGACGCCCGGGCGGCATTCAAGGAGCGGTCCCACTTCACGGTCGAGGACACGCGGTCCGGCCTGAGGCTGGACCTCAAGGGCATATACAACGAGATGGATGAAAACGCGTTCGGGCGCCGCCAAAAGTTCAGGTTCAGGGACGGAGACATCATGATCCAGACACCGGAGGACCTGATAGCCGCGAAACTGTTCTACGGGTCGGAGCAGGACATCCTGGACGCCGAGGGCGTCTTCAGAATCCAGGAGGGCCGGCTCGACATGGGCTGCCTGAAGAAACTGTGCAGGGCCTACGGCGTTTCAAGGAAGCTGGATACGCTGGAAAAAAGGGTCCGCCGGCCGTGAGGCCGCACGGGCGATTCCTACGATGGGGCAAACGCCCCCGCGCTCCTGATAGGGCCGCCGCCGCTTCCCGGCCCGCCAGAGTGCCTTATGATGCCCTGAATAGAACCTGCGAGACCTGATGCGACTCGTATGATTGATTTTATGATGGCTTGTACGGCTGCAAATAGGTGTCCGCCTGCTTCGGATTCCCGAAATATTCGTCTTGCCAAGCTTAACGAGAGTATTCTGATATATATATACACTACTAGGTATTTTCATAAACCAATCACGATATATTGGTCATTCAGGGGATGAGGCCAGGATGTATTTGCCGGGTGAAATCGGTTCATTACTAAACCTGGGCCAGAATGAGAAAATAATCAACTATTACGAGCCCATACTTCCGATGGCTAATTTCGATTTCACTACCGGGATTATCAGCCATGAGGATATCATTCCAGGATATGGCTATCTGATCATAACGAACCACCGTCTCCTTGTATTATCCTGCGAAGTACGCAGGCCTTTCAGGTTGGTAATGGAGGAGAAGCTCGATGAAATAATGACGGATATTACCAAGATATGCCCGAACAGCCGAAACAGGGTCGTCCAGATTCAGGGACGGCTGTTCCATCTAGGCATTGACGGCATTCCTGTCATCGAGATTATATGGGCGTTGAAGAAAAGAAGGATGAGCGAAATCGAGAAAGAAAGGAGCGAGCAATCACGCAGGGATCTCCACAAGACCCAACCCACGCCGCAATCCCCCAATACCACGGCACCGATTCATATCAATATCGGCAAGGTCGGCGATGATTCGGTGTTTGTGAAGGATTCCGTCCTCAACAAAACGAGCATTGGCGGGAACGAGGTCAGACCTTTCAGTATCTGCCCATATTGCGGAGAAGTATTGAATAGTGTAAATCCTTCGAACCTCGACAGAATGTCGAACTTTTAGGCGGGGGCCCCTGGCGCATTGACAACATCAAGGATATCGAGGATTCCGGAAATGTTCTGCTCGAGCGAAGTATATTTATCGTC
>VGTL01000065.1 GCA_016874675.1 Methanobacteriota archaeon
AGGCAGGGGGACCGGTAGACCGCATGGATGGAGTCACGCCAGCTTCTCTATTCCTCTAGTCAGGAGGCAGAAAGGATGATAAACCATGGAGGTATTCCGGGTTCGTAGTCCGGTGCGTTTCTATAGGCGTGCCTTGCGCCTTCCCTCACGTCCCGTCGGTCCAGCTCCGGAGGTATTTCTCCTGCTCGGGGGTCAGACGGTCGATGGAGATGCCCATGGATTCGAGCTTGAGGCGGGCCACCTCCTCGTCTATCTTCCCGGGGACGGGGTGGACGCGGGTCTCGAGGGCCTTGCCGGCCTTCACGATGTGCTCGGCGCAGAGGGCCTGGTTGGCGAAGCTCATGTCCATGACCGAGGCGGGATGGCCCTCGGCCGCGGCCAGGTTCACGAGGCGGCCCTCGCTGAGCAGGAAGAGCTTCTTGCCGTCCCCGAGGACGTATTCCTCGACCTCCTTGCGGATGGTCCGGTGCGAGGCGGCGAGCTTCTGGAGGGCCGGTATCTCTATCTCGACGTTGAAGTGCCCGGTGTTGCACATTATGGCCCCGTCCTTCATTGCCGTCATGTGCTCGGAGCGGATGACGTGCTTGTTTCCTGTGGCGGTGATGAAAATATCGCCCTCCCTGGCCGCATGGGCCATGGGCATCACGCGGAAGCCGTCCATGGCGGCCTCGATGGCCTTGAGGGGGTCGATCTCGGTCACGATGACGCTGGCCCCGGCGCCCTTGGCCCGGTTGGCCACGCCCCGGCCGCACCAGCCGTAGCCGGCGACCACGAAGTTCTTGCCCGCAAGTAGCACGTTCGTGGCGCGCAAGATGCCGTCCAGGCTGCTCTGCCCCGTCCCGTAGCGGTTGTCGAAGAGGTGCTTCGTCAGGGCGTCGTTCACTGCGATGATGGGAAACTTCAGCACCTTGTCGCGCTCCATGGCCCGGAACCGGATGACGCCGGTGGTAGTCTCCTCGGTGCCCGCAACGATGCCCTTGAGCAGCTCCTTGCGCTCGGAGTGCAGGGTGCTGACCAGGTCGCCCCCGTCGTCCATCGTGATGGAGGGCTTCGTGTCCAGCACCTTGAGCACGTGGTCGTAGTAGGTCTTCTTGTCCTCGCCGTGGACGGCGAAGACGGGAATCCCGTAATCCTCGACCAGCGACGCCGCAACATCGTCCTGGGTGCTCAGCGGGTTGGAGGCGCAGAGCGCCACGGAGGCCCCGCCCTCCTTCAGCGTGCGCATGAGGTTCGCCGTCTCGGAGGTGACGTGCAGGCAGGCGCCCACGCGGGCGCCCTTGAGGGGCTTCCCCTTCGCGAAGCGCTCCCGTATCAGCCTCAGGACGGGCATCTGCCTCTCGGCCCACTCGATTCGGAGCCTGCCGCCCGGGGCGAGCTTCCTGTCCTTTATGTCGCAGCCGGCCATCATCACACCGGCCCACCAATCCGGTTGGCGGTTATTAATGGTTTTTTCGCCCGTGGAGCGACAAAACGGGGCCGGCCGGGGGTGGAACCGCCTCATCCCGGCGACCGACTGCGCCTTCCGGGGGGCCGCCCGGCCGACGCACGATGGCGATAGAGGCATATACCCTGTACCGCGCAGGAAAATACCGGAGGAAAATCCCGATCTCGGACCATGTTCCAAGGGGGTGATGATCTATGGCCGGCGTGAGCCGTTTCACCCCTGAGGAAAAGGCCCGATCGGACCCCTCCATCACCCCCTGATAATCCCGATTGAGCTCCTGCGCAAGGCCGAGCGTCCGGTCGATTCAGGCAAAATATAATAAATCCCCCGCGAATGCTCAATTGCCCATGGAAAAAACCGCCCGGGAGCTCTTCGAGGAGGGCAAGGCCGCCTACGACTCCGGCGACGCTCCCGGCGCCCTGAGGCACTGGGAGGCGGCCCTCTCGCTGGACCCCTCCTCAGTCGAGGCCTGGTTCTCGAAGGGGATCGCCCTGGGCCGCCTCGGGCGCTGGGAGGAGGCGCTCGGGTGCCTGGACAGGGCCCTCGAGCTCGATGACCTCCACGCCGGCTCCTGGACCTTCAAGGGCGTCGTGCTGGACAAGCTGGGCCGCCCGGAGGAGGCCCTGAGGGCGTTCGACGCCTCGCTCAAGCTCGAGCCGGGCTCTTTCGACGCAACAGTCGGCAAGGGCCTGCTCCTGGGGGAGCTCGGGCGCGACGCCGAGGCGGTGCCGCTCTTCGCCAGAGCGCTCGAGGTCTCCCCGCTCGACGACGAGACCTGGTTCAACAAGGGCGTGTCGCACCTGCGACTGGGCGAGAAGGAGGAGGCGCTCAAGTGCTTCGAGTCCGCGGCCACCATAAACGACCGCTTCTCCCAGGCGTGGTACAACATCGGCCTCTTGCGCTGGGAGCTCGGCCGGCCGGGCGAGGCGCTCGAGTGCTTCGACCGGGCGCTGGCCGCCGACCCCCGGTACGCCGAGGCCCTGCTGCGCAAGGGCGCCGCCCTCGAGGAGCTCGGCCGGGAGCGGGAGGCCATCGAGAGCTTCGAGGCCGCCATCGCCGTCGACCCGGAGAACGCCCGGGCCTGGAACGGCAAGGGCGCACTGGTCTGGGAGCAGGGCCGCCGGGAGGAGGCGATGGCCTGCTTCGACCGGGCGCTCGAGCTCGATTCGCATCTTGTGAAGGCCTGGTACAACAAGGGCAACGCCCTGGCCCGCTCCGGCCGCAACGAGAGCGCCCTCGGCTGCTTCGGCCGGGCGCTGGAGCTCGACGGCCGCGACCGGCTCGCCTGGTTCAGCAAGGGGGTCTCCCTCTCCGAGACGGGCCGCGGCGAGGAGGCGCTCCGGGCATTCGACGAGGCCCTGGCCATTGACGGCCAGTACGCCGACGCCTGGCACTTCAAGGGGCTGGCCCTCGCCGACCTCTACCGCCCGTTCGAGGCCATCCGGTGCTTCGACAAGGTCCTGGAGCTGGACCCCCAGAACGCCGAGGCGCGCGAGGTCCGACGCTCTCTGTTCGAGCAGCTCCAGGGGCAGTGACGGCCGGGTGCCGGGTGCCGGGTGCCGGGTGCCGGGTGCCGGGTGCCGGGTGCCGGGGGCCGGGGGCCGGGTGCCGGGTGCCGGGGGCCGGGAGGGGTTCCGGCTGTCGGGGACCCGGTCATGACGCGTCCGTCCCGGCCCCCGGCACCCGGCCCCCGGTCGTTGCACAAATATCACCAATAATTATATACCCCAGTCCGGAAATGGTCTCCCGATGAGGCTGGGAGGATGGGCGGTCATGCTGGCCGCCCTGCTGGTCGCTGCGCCCGCGCCGGCGCTGGGCGCCGGCACCCCGGCCGGAAGCACTCCGGTGGACAGCGCCGGCGCCGGGCAGGCCAATGGGAGGGGAAGCTTCTGGTTCCCAGTCGGGAACCTGTCCGGCCTTCCCGGCGTCGAGGAGGCGCGCGCCGCCCGCCTGTGGGTGTCGGGCGAGCCGCTGCTCGCCTCCGGGGCCCTCGAGCTCTCGCAGGACGGGGGCTCCGGGGAGGGCGGCACCGGAGGCCGCGCCATGGAGCTCAAGCTCTCCGGCACCCACTGCGATATCTACGTCGACAGCAACGCCCGCCCCTACCCGTCGGACAACACGCTCCAGGGCCTGGTCTCGGAGTTCGACGGCCGCATCTGGCCCAACAACACCGCCACCTTCGGCAACATCATCTGGAGTTCCATAGACATCAACATCGTCAACATCGACGGCACGTGGGGCGTGGGCGGCTACTTCACCCCCGCCGACCCCAACGCGGTCTACATCGACTGCGCCGACATCAACTACTGGGGCTACCAGATCCTCGCCCACGAGTTCCAGCACCTCCAGCACAACCAGAAGGACCCCGACGAGGAGCTCTGGCTCAACGAGGGCTGCGCCGATCTGGCCATCGCGGTCATATACGGCCAGAACGACGGCACCATAACCGGCCACGTCGACGGGTTCGAGTCCAACCCCGACAACGACCTCACGGTCTTCCAGAACCAGATGTACGACTACGGCTCCGCCTACGCGTTCGTACAATACCTCTGGGACCACTTCGGCGGCCAGTCGACGATACGCTCCCTCGTGGCCAACAAGGGCAACGGCGCCCAGGGGATCGACGACACGCTCTCGACGGCCGGCCACTCCGAGACCTTCTCCGGGATCTTCCCCGACTGGTGCGTCGCCAACCGCATAGACGACAACTCGCTGGACCGGGGCCAGTACGGCTACCCCGTGCTCAACATACGGGTCGGCCTCGCCGGCGACTACAGCAGCCTCCCGGTCTGCGCCACGGGCGACGTCCACCGCTGGGCCGCGGACTGCTACCGCTTCCGGGGCGGCAACACGCTGGACCTCCTGGTCGGTCTCTCGGCCCAGAAGACCGGATTTTCGCCACGGCTCTTCGGGCTGGACCCGTCGGGCGCCAACACCACCGTGCTGGAGATCCGCCTCGACGGGAACCAGAGCGGGGAGGGTCTCCTGCGGGCCTTCGGCCGCGACTTCACCGAAGCCCTACTCTTCACCCCGACCTCGACTGCCGCCGGGTACGACTTCAGCGCCAGGCTGGTGGACCGCACGCCGCCGATGACCACCGCCACCGTGTTCCCGCCCGAGCCGGACGGCAGCGGGGGCTGGTACGTCCGCGCCCCCACCATCACCCTGCGCTCCAGCGAGGATGGCTCGCGCATCCTCTACCGCTGGGACGGCTCCGCCGAAGAGGAATACTCGGCGCCCCTCACAGCCCCGGAGGGGGAGCACTCATTCGGGTTCTACTCGGTCGACCAGTCGGGCAACCGGGACGCGGACCGCTCGCTCTCGTTCCGGGTGGACACGATCGCCCCGGAGGCCCGGCTGGAGCTCTCCCCCGCCCTCCCCGACGGCGACCAGGGGTGGTACCTGTCCCCACCGACCGTGGCGCTCTCCACCGAGGAGAACGCCACGCTGTTCTTCGCCTGGGACGGCGGGATCATGGCGGAATACGAAGGGCCCGTGACCGCCCCGGAGGGCCGGCACCGCCTCGAGTTCTACGCGGTCGACGCCGCCGGCAACGAGGGCGCCACGATATCGGTCGACCTCTTGATCGACACGAGGGCCCCGGCGGCGCTCGCCAGCCTCTCCCCGGCCGTGCCGGACGGCGCACCCGGCTGGTACCGGACGCGCCCCACGATAACCATCGGGACGGACGAGCCCGGGGCCAGGGTGTTCTACCGCTGGGAGGACACCGACGTGCTGGCCTACCTCCGGCCGCTGGAGGCCCCCGAGGGCACCCATCGCCTGCACTACTGGGCCCAGGACCCCGCCGGCAACAACGGCACCGTGCAGGACCTCCTGCTGCGGGTGGACACCCTCCCGCCCGCCGACCGGCTGTCGGTCGAGCCGCGCGCGCCGGACGGGAAGGGCGGCTGGTGGCGCGCCCGCCCAACCCTGACCATCACCGTCGAGGACGCCGACCCCGCCGCCTCGGCGTTCTACGCCTGGGACGGCGCCGAGCCCGGCCCCTACTTCGGGCCGTTCAAGGCGCCCGAGGGCGTCCACACGCTGGTGTGGTACTCGACCGACACGCGAGGCAACGCCGGCAACGAGAGCCGCAGGACCATCATGGTCGACACGCTGCCGCCCGAGACGGAGATCCTGGTCTCCCCGGCGGACCCCGGCGGCTGGTGGTACCGCGTCGAGCCCGGGATAACGCTCGTGACGGACGTCAACGCCCAGGCCTGGTACTCCTGGGACGACGGCCCGCTCCAGGCCTACACCGGGCCCTTCACCGCCGGAGAGGGAGAGCACGTTCTCCAGTTCCACTCCAGGGACGCCGCCGGGAACTCGGAGAGGCTCCGCAGGCAGGAGTTCCTCGTGGACACCGCCCCGCCTGTCGCGGCGCTGGCGCTATCCTCCCGCGAGCTCCTGGTCGGGGACCTGCTCCACCTGGACGCCTCCGGCTCCTCCGACCTAAACGGCCTCGAGGCCTACTCCATCGAGTTCGGCGACGGGGGCCGCAGGACGGGCACCGAGAGCTCCTGGCAGCATGTCTACGAATCTCCGGGGGCCTTCGTCGTCGTGCTCAAGGTGCGGGATGTGAGCGGCTCCTGGAGCGAGCCGGTGAGCGCCAACCTCACCGTCGCCATGCCGCCCAGGCCCCCGCCTCCCGCCGACCAGGGCAGGCCCGCGCTGACGCCGACCCAGGCGCTCCTGGCGCTCGTCGCCGTGGCGGCGGTCGCGGCATTGGCGGCCGTCGCCCTGCGCAGGCGAAGGCGGAAGGACGGAACGGAAGAATGAGCAGGGCGCGTGGCGCAGGGCGCAAGGCGCAAGGGGCAAGGAGGGAATCTCGAGCTCCCCTCGTTCATCCCTGCGCCTTGCGCCTCGTGCCTTGCGCCCCCGTCCCGTGCGCCCTGCGCCTTGCGCCTTCCCCAATCATATCATATAATACCACGCACGGCACTGCCGGTAGACGATGTCCCGCCTCGTGCTGCTCGGAACGGGCGGCGGCCGGTTCGCGGCTATCCTCCAGGCCCGGGCCACGGGCGGCGTGCACCTGCTTCTGGACGATCCCGACGGCCGGCCCCGCCGCTTCCAGATAGACCCGGGACCGGGCGCCCTCGTCCGGATGCTCGAGCGCGGCATCGACCCGCTGAGAACGGACGCCATACTGGTCTCGCACTGCCACCCGGACCACTACACCGACGCCGAGATGCTCATCGAGGGCATGACCAACGGGGGGAACGACCGGACAGGCGCGCTGCTCGCAAGCCGGAGCGTGATCGAGGGCGTGGAGGGCTTCGGCCCGGCGATCTCGAAGTACCACGCCGCGATGCCCGGTCTGGCGAGGGTGGTCTCCCCCGGGGACCGGATCGATGTCGCCGGCATCCGGGTGGACGCCACGCCCTCGGTCCACTCCGACCCGAGCTCGGTGGGGTTCCGCGTCCACGCCCGCGAGGGCGTCATCGGCTACGTCAGCGACACCGCCCTTGCCCGCGAAGTGACCGAGGCGCACCTGGGCAGCCGGATCCTCATCCTGCCTGTCACCCGCCCCCTGAAGATGCCCATCCCCCACCACCTCACTGTGGAGGACGCCGCGTCCATGATAGAGGCGGTGAGGCCAGAGCTCGCCCTCCTCACCCACTTCGGGATGCGGGTCATCAAGGACGGCCCCGACGCGGCAGCCGCCTGGATACAGGAGAGGACGGGCGTCCGGACCATGGCCGGGAAGGACGGCATGGCGGTGGAGATGGGGAAAGAACTGACAATGCGATAGGTCCGAAGGCACGCAAGGGACGTTCCCTTACGTCCCTTGCACCCTTTCATTTTCGCGCAATGGGCACCAGGCACATGAAGAAGAAAGGCTCGGTCCCGGCGTTGCGGAACTGGTGCATCTCGTCGGGGGGGACCCACACGACGTCCCCCGGGTCCAGGGAGCGCTCGTCGCCCTCCAGCCCGAGCGCGCCCTTCCCCTGCATCACGTAGACCTCGTGCTCGTAGTTGTGCCTGTGGTACGGCGTGTGGCCCCCGGGCGCCACCTCGAAGACGCGCATTGCGAAGTTGCGCGCTCCCCGCCGCTCGTCGATGAGCCAGCGCACCCTGACGCCCGAGGCGCCCTCCATTTCCACCGGCTCGGCCTTCACGTCGGCCCAGCGGAACCTCTCGGCCACCGACCCACCGGCCCCTCGATGCACCGGGAGGGGGAAAAATATATCGGCCCCCCGCCCAATACGAAACCGGGGTCCACATGGGGCGCGAGGAGATAGGCAACGTCTTCCACTACTACACGAAGGCGGGCGTGGCGGCCATCGCGATCACGGCCGGCGAGCTCAAGGTCGGCGACACGATAATGATAGAGGGCGCCACCTCGTCCGTCACGATGCAGGTGGAGTCGATGCAGATAGAGCACGCCCAGGTCCAGGAGGCCCGGGCGGGCCAGAGCATCGGCATCAAGGTGCCGGAGCGGGTCAGGCCCGGCGACAAGGTGTACAGGGTCGATATGACGCCGTGAACCGGGTGCCGGGTGCCGGGTGCCGGGTGCCGGGACGGACGCGTCAATTCCCGGCCCCCGGCACCCGGATTGCCATCATCCCATGAACAGTCCGCCGTTCACGTCCAGCACGGCGCCGGTGGTGAATGCCGCATCTTCGGATAGCAGGTAGGCCACCGCGGCCGCCACCTCCGCCGGGTCGCCCACCCGGCCCAGGGGGATGGTGCGGTTGCGCTCGGCGCGCTTTTCCGGGGTGTCCGAGGCGATTATGTCCGTCTCAGTGGGGCCCCGGCGTTGTTGACCAGCCCGTAGATGTCCCCGAACTCCCTCACGAAGGCGCCCACCATCCCCCGGACCTGGCGCAGGTCCCCGACGTCGGCCCGGAGAAGCAGCGCCCGGGCCCCCCACGATTCGACGGCCCCGAGGACCTCCCGGGCCTTCCCGACGCCGGTTTCACGCCAACACTCCCCCCAGCGCGCTCATTTCTCGGTGATGACCAGCTCGAACACCTGGCAGTTGATATCCAGCCTCCAGTTGTTGCCCAGGTCGGCGTCCGGTCCGGTGATTTCCTGCAGCCCGCCCGCCTCGCCCAGTATCACCCACACCAGCCAGTCCCCGCGGCCGAGCCCGCTTCCGTACTTGTCGCCGATCTGGGCCAGAGCGTCGGCCGGGCTCTTGGCCTTGAGGCTGAGCGGGGCCGGCGGGTCGGCGAGGGTGAAGTTGAGGCTGATGTCGCCCTTCATGTCCCTCAGGTACTGGGTGTTGTTCGACGGGTCCGTCACGCGCAGTGCGAAGTCGTCGTTGAACGCCAGCAGGAGCCAGTGCCGGATGTCGTCCGTCCAGGTCAACCGGAACTGGACCCTCGTCATGTTCTCGAAGCTGATGGTCTCGGTCCGGTTCGTGGTGGTGTTCTCCGAGGAGTACTGGGAAACCTGCGGGAGCGAGCGCGTCGAGAGCGGCCAGGTTATGTCGAAGGACCTCAGCACGACCGTCACGGCCGACGAGCAGTTGCTGCAGGCGCCGAAGTCGTCGGTGACCGTGAGGTTCACGATGTAGGTCCCGGTATCCTCGTAGACGTGTACCGCCTGCGACCCCTTTCCGGTCTTGCCGTCGCCGAACTCCCACCTCCAGTCGACCACGCTGCCGTCCGGGTCGGTCGAGTTGGCGCCGCTGAAGAGCACCTGGGAGAGCACCTTGACCTCCAACCCGACTGGGTCCATCCGGGCCGCCGGGTACTCGTTTATCCGCACGGTGGAGTTGGCCCGGTCCTTCTTCCCCTCGTTGTCCGTGACCGTCAGCGTCACCGTGTAGGTGCCCCCCTCCGAGAAGGAATGCTCCACGGAGACACCCAGCTCCTCCGTCGAGTCCCCGAAGTCCCAGTGGTAGCGGACTATCTTGCCGTCCCGGTCGGTCGAGTTGGAGGCGTCGAACACCACCGGCTGGCCGGTGTTGGCCGCCCGGGGGAAAGCGGTGAGGACCGCCGCCGGCGGACGGTTCTCGGCCTGGCTCAGGCACCCGGGCACTAGAGCGCCCAGGAGGACCGCGCCGGCCAGCAGCGCCGCAAGCTCCCGCCTCATTTCGGCCACTCCCCTGTCGATGATGATGTTACGCCATATTAAAGGCTATTCCCCCCCGCCGCGCCTGCGCAGGCCCAGGTATGCCGCCGCCACGGCGACCGCCACCAGGATGACCACCAGCGCCGGCAGCGCTGGCCCCAGTCGCTCCGAGAGCGTCGGATCGGGCGGCGTGGGTCTCCCCGGCGGGGGCGGCGCGCTGACGTTGATGGCCAGCAGGACCGGCCCGCCCTCCCGGCCGACCGCGTCCCGCGCGGTGAGGGAGACATTGTAGACACCGGCCCGGGCGAAGGCGTGCGTCACGACCGGCCCGTCGACCCAGCCGGTCTCGGTGCCGTCGCCGAAGATGAACCGGAAGCCGGCCAGGCCGGAGCCGTTGTCCGAGGAGCCCGAGCCGTCGAACGTCACGTTCTGGCCCTCGAGGGGGGTGAGGTTCCCGGCGGCCAGCGCGGCGGCGGGCCCGGTGAGGTCGAGGGCGTAGGCCCTCGACCGCCGGCCCTCCTCGTTGCCCGCCTCGTCGGTCGAAAAGTACCAGAGGGTGTGCCGGCCCTCGGGGAGCACGACCCGGCCGGAGTACTGGCGAGCCTCGCCGTCATCGATGCCCCAGAACGTCCGGGCGCCCCTCTCGGAGGAGAGCCCGGCCGCCGGCGCCTCCCCGTACCAGCCGTCCTCAAGGTCGGGCACCAGCGAGAGCGTCGTGACCGGCGGGACCGAGTCCACGGAGAGGTCCAGGTACTGCTCCTGGGCCCGGTTCCCGGCGCGGTCGACCGCGTAGTAGTACAGGGTGCTGACGCCCTCGGGCGCCCGGAGAGGCTCCGAGAAGTTCTCCCAGCGCCCGGACCCCCAGCGGTAGACCGCCGTGGCGTCGGGGTCCGTGGACAGTGCCACGAGCGGGGCGGTGCGGTAGTAGCCGTTGTTCCCGTCGGGTTCGGCCGGCTCCGGGCGCACCGAGCAGACCGGGGCGACGGTGTCCACCCGCAATTCGAGTTGCCGCAACGGCTCGCGGTTGCCGGCGGAGTCCCGCGCGTACCAGAAGAAGTCGTTTCGGCCCTCCCGGGCGACGACGGGCAGGACGTAGGGTGACTCGGACTCGGAGTTCCAGCCGAAGTGGAGCTCCGACCCGGGCTCGGTGTCGAGGCGGATGACGGGGGGGCTCCGGAACCAGCCGTTGTCCCCGTCGGGCATGGCCGGGTCGGTGACGATGCCGGACGCCGGCGCCCGGGTGTCCACGCGGAAGGAGGCCGTGCGGCCCCTCTCGATGTTGCCGTGCCGGTCGACCGAGTGGAACGCCAGGAGGGACTCTCCCTCGGGCACCGGGAAAGGGCCGTCGTAGGCCGTCTCGGGGCCTCCTTCCCAGGTGTAGCGGGTCGCCGCGCCCCCCTCCGTGGAGAGCGTTATCGCGGGGGCCGTGACGTACCACCCGGCGCGGCCGTCCGGAGGCGCCACCGAGAGCTCCGTCACCGGCGGGGTGGTGTCCACCCGGACGGTCACCGCCTGCTCCGCCTCGATGTTCCCGGCCGGGTCCACGGAGTGGAAGCGGAAAACGTGCTCACCCTCTGGGGCGGTCAGTGCGCCGGCGTACTCCGCGTCGGTCCCGTCGTCCCACCGGTAGAATATGCCGGAACGCCTCTCGCTGGAGCTGAGCGATAGCGAGGGCGACCGGTTGTACCAACCGTCGGCGAAGTCCGGCCGTGGCGGGTCGACGACGAGCGTCGTGACCGGAGGGGTCCGGTCCACCGCGTCGGCGGTGAAGCAGTAGCTCCCCCCGGAAGTGGTGGCGCTCGTTATCATCACCACCTCGGAGTAGTCCATACCGAGGCGGGGCACGGTGATGTTGCCGCTCTTTCCGGCGTCTTGCGCCAACCGCTCCACCGACGACGGCACCGGGTCTATTCCCACCTTGCCCAGCACCACCTCGAACGGGACGGTGTCGCTGCCGTCGAAGGCCAATTCCAGGTCGGCCCCCTCTGCCAGGAAGATGTGGTAGTCGGCCGCCCAGCGGTTCACCGTGGTGTTCCGGGAGAACGGGTAGGCCGAGACCGGTATGCCCTGCACCTTTATGGAGAGGTTGGAGTAGCCGAAGGCCGGGGCGATGGATCCGTTGTTCAGGTAGTTGGCGACCGTCCAGTTGCGGAAGACGGACGCGAAGGTCTCGCCCGTTCCCACCAGGCGGTTGGAGAATCCCTGCACGCCGTTGGCCGGGTCCGCCACGAGCGCCTTGACGGTGGCGTTGCCCCCGAAGTGCTCGTGGAAGTAGCTCAGGAATGCGTAGCTCGAGCCGTAGTCGTAGAGCTGGTTTTGGAACACGGTGAGGTCGTTGTCCGTGTTGGCCTCGAAGTAGTTTATGTGGGAGTTCAGGGAGGTGGTGTTGTCGAAGAACCCGTAGCAGAGCTGGATGGCCAGGTCCGCGCAGCCCTCGTTGACCCAGGAGTTCTCGTTGGAGTCCTTGGAGCTGTGGATGAGGTGCTGGAACTCGTGGGCCAGTATCTCGAGCATCCAGCTCAGGTCGTCGCTGTCGGCGTACAGGTCGTTGCCGCCGGAGTAGTAGCCCCCGACCCCGCCCGGCCCGTCGATGGGATAGATGTAGATGTCCGTCACCGGGAAGCCAGGGGTGCCGAAGACCTCGGTGTCCACGGGCCAGATGACCGTGTCGAACTGGTCGGTGAGGTTGATGCACACGGTGTCGTTGGGCTGGGGGCTCGCGGCGGAATCGACATAGAGGTTGCAGTGGACGCCGGAGACGCGGAGAACGGGCGCCCACCGAGCGGAGCCGCCGCCCTCGGCCAACGAAGGGGCAAGGGTCAAGGGGCAAGGGGCGAGGGAAGGGGAAGGAACCGTCGTCGTCCCGTGCCCCGTGCCCCGTGCCCCTTGGCCCGGCCACTGCTTGTAAAGCTGCGGGTGGTACAGCTCGAAGTAGGGGGTGCCGGAGAAGGGGATCTCGCGCCCGTCCGCGGTGTACTGGCGCGGCTGGAGGGCGGCCCATTCCCGGAGCGTGGGGACGGCGGGAGGAACGCCGTCCGCGAGCGGCCCGGCCCACTGGAGCGCCAGAAAGGACGCCAGCACCAGTGCAGCCGCCAGGACCCTGCTCAAGCCCCCGCTCCCAGCCGCCTTTGCATAAATTCTTTATGTTATATATTTATTGGAGTCCGAGCGGCACATGCATCGCATTCCGAGGGACCACCCGCGCTACGAATCGCTGCGTATCCGACAGCTCCTGGTCTCCGGGGCGGAGAGGGGCCTGGCTGTCAGGGAGGGCCTGCTCGCCCATGGAAGGGGCGAGGCCTTCGACTACCTTTTGGGCGAGCGGACCGGCCCGGAGGCGCGCCGGGCGGCGCGCGCCGCCGCGGCGGCGCTCCTTCTGGCCGGAAGGCCCGTGCTCAGCGTCAACGGCAACGTCGCCTCATTGGCCGCGCCGGACATCGTCCGCCTGGCCGCGGCGATTCCCGGAGCGGTGCTCGAGGTGAACCTGTTCCACCGGACGGAGGGGAGGGCCCGAATGATCGGCCGGGAGCTCCGGGCCGCCGGCCGGCGGCTGGGAGCGCGCGGCCGGGGGCTCCGGATATTCGCCGATGACCCCGACGCCCGCCTCGCGGGCCTGAGCTCCGAGAGGGCGAGGTGCCACAGGGAGGGGATGCTCTCGGCCGACCTGGTGCTCGTGCCCCTCGAGGACGGCGACCGTGCCGAGGCCCTCAAGCGCGCCGGCAAGACCGTGGTGACGGTCGACCTCAACCCTCTCTCGCGCACGGCCCGGGCGGCCGACATCACGATCGTCGACAACGTGGTGCGCGCCCTGCCGGAGCTTTGGCGCCGGGTGGAGGGCCTTCGCGGCGCCCCCAGGGCGCGGCTCGGGCGCATCCTCGGCGGGTTCGACAACCGGGCCAACCTGGCCCGGGCGCTTGACCGCATCGGCAGCCGGCTGGCGGCGCTGGCGCGGGCGCCCTGCCCCCCGCACCCTGCCCCCCGCACCCCGTTCAACGGTCCGCGAAGACCTTCACGATGACGGACCGCCGCCGCGGCCCGTCGAACTCGCAGAAGAAGAGCCCCTGCCAGGTCCCCAGCACCAGCGCGCCCTCCTCCACGGCGAGCGTGACGTCGCGGCCGCAGAGCGTGGACTTGATGTGGCCGTCGCTGTTGCCCTCGGAGTGGCGGTAGTCGCCCTCCCTCGGCACGAGCCGGTCCAGCGCCGCCAGTATGTCCCTCCGCACCGAGGGGTCCGCGTTCTCGTTGACCGTGAGGCCGGCGGTGGTGTGGGGGACCCACACGAGGCACAGGCCGCTCCGCACGCCGCTCCGGGCGACCTCCCCCTGGACCTCACCCGTGATGTCGATCATCTCGGTCCGCTTGCGAGTCTGCAACTCCAGCCTTGCGATCATCCAACGCCTCCCTGCTGTCCCCTCCCCCGCCGCTGCCCGCTGCCCATTGCCCTCTCCCTTTCCTATTTCTGATACTGCAGCTTGTATCCGCAGGAGCAGAAGAGCTTGCCCGGGGAGTGCGCCAGCATCTTGCGGCACCTGGGGCATTGGGCCTTCTTGATGTACTGCTCCAGCCACGCCTGCCTCACCTCGGGGAGGTCCTCCTTGGCTATCTTGTCGAAAAGGTCGGAGGTCTCCCCGTCGTGCACGAGCCCATGGAGGGCCCCGAGGTTGAGGTCGCGCCCCCGCGGGCCCTCCTCGCCGCGGCGGAAGCGGTTCACCGGCCCCGCCAGGGCTATCCCCGCCACGAGAGAGGCGACATGGACCACGTGGCCGATGTTGTCGTTCACGGCGAAGAGGTAGAACGTCTCCAGCCCGCCCATGAAGACGACGGCCCAGACCACCGGGACGCGGGGGAGGAAGATGACGACGAGTATCATGGGGATCTCGTCTCGCGGGTAGAGGAAGGCAAACGCCCCCATGATGCCGAACACCGCGCCCGAGGCCCCGATCCCGATGTGGCTCGTGTGGGCGGCCAGGGCGAACCCGTTGTCCACGATGCCGCCGATGATCCCCGAGACCAGGTAGAGCGCCAGCCACCGGCCGGTCCCGACGCGGTCCTCGAAAGGCACGCCCATGAGGGTGAGGATGAGCATGTTCATGAGGAGGTGGAGGGGCCCGGAATGCACGTACATCGCCGAGAGGGCCCGGTACCACTGCGTCGGGTCGCCCATGAGCGCCGTGTCCCAGCCCAGATCGTAGACCGCCCTGAAATACAATCCCGGCTGCAGGAGCTCGGCGGCGTACATCGCCACGAACACCGCGAAGTTCCAAACGACCGTCCACAGGCAGGCGTGGCGCCGGCCAAGGAGCGGGACGGCGATGGGCACCACCAGCGAGGCGGCCAGCGCGACGGAGAGCCAGTGCACGGCTGGAGATGGGCCGGGCCCAAATTATGCTTTTGCCCCTGACCCCTGAACCCTGCACCCTGACCCTCGTCCGTCCGGCCCGGCGAGATAGGTTTTATACCAAGGCAGGGCTATACCAATGCCCGATGGCCAGGCGCGAGGCGGACTTCACCGAGAGGTTCGAGCCCGACGAGAACCCCTTCAAGGTATCCATCGCCAAGGTCCAGCCCCCCCGCGTCCTCGAGGGCCACGCGCCCGTCGACGCCGTGCTGATAAAGCTCAAGTGCCTGGTCTCGATGCCCCTCGCCGACGAATCCGACCGGGACATGTTCGCCCGCTTCTGCCGCAACCTCGAGCGCAAGAAGAGCTTCTGCGGGGTCTTCACGCCGGAGATGTCCGAGCCCTACTACGACCTGGAGGAGGCGTCCGTGGAGCTCACGGGCTACCTGCGGCGGGGGATGGAGGACCGGATACTCCACCTCGACCGGGTCGCCCGCGCCTCCCACGAGGCGAGGAAGGCGGAGGCGGAGGACGAGCTCCTGGTGGAGCAGTTCATGGCCCAGCTCCGCCGGGGCTCGAGCCTCGCCGACGCGGTCGTATTGGCCGAGAAGGAGACCCGGGAGCTGATAAGCCGCGGCCGCCGGGCCGAGTCCGAGGCGGAGACCGACCACCTGCCGGCCCCCCGCATGGACACGCGGGTCAAGGTGCACCGGCCCCCGCCGGGCCCGGCGCTCGGGAGGCCCGTGGACACCGGGCCCGGCCTGCCCGAGGTGCAGCGCGCTGAGCAGACCGGGACGTCCGGACAGGGGGGGGAGCCCGTCCCGCTGGTATCCAAGGCAAAGGACGGCGAGCTCGACGCCGACTCCGAGGTGGAACTGGACATCAACATCCGCCGCGACGAGGCCCAGAAGAAGAGGCCCCCGGGCGCGGATCAGACCTGAGCCCCGGCCCCCCCGAGCTGGGCGCGTATGGCCTGGTAGGTTTCGTAGAGAGGGGCAGCCCGGCCGCGCCTGAACTTGTCGAGCGCGATGAAGAACGGCCGGATTCCCGTCGCCCCCAGGCCGGTGATCTCGCTCTCCTCGACCGCGGGGGCAACGCTCCAGCGCCCTCCCAGGTTGCGGACCATGACCTCGCCGATGTAGGTCCCGGCCAGGTGGAGCACGCCGACCCCGCCCGCCGCCGGGGTCCAGCCTCCGTCGATCAGCCCGTCGAGGACACGCAGGCTCTCCTCCGTGAAGTCCAGCCGCACGGAGAAGCGGCGCTCCGCTTGGGCGATGAACTCCGAAAGCTCCTCCCGGAAGCGCGCGATGGGCCCTCCGGAGAGGTCCAGCCTCCACCTGGCGATGCTCCTTTTCATCTCGCCGGCGAGCTCGTGGCCGGGCCTCATGCGGAGCACCGCCTCGTACTCCTGGATGGCGTGCTCCAGCCGGTTCCTCCGGGCGTGGATGGTCCCCAGCATGAAGCGGGCGTCAACGTGCGCCGGGTTGATGGACAGGACGTTTTCCAGCTCCGTGACGGCCCGGTCGGAGTCGCCGAGCTCCTCAAGGGCCAGGGCCATGCCGTAGCGGACCATCTCCGGCTGGTAGCGGGGGTCCAGCTCGAGCACGCGGCGGAAGGCAGAGAGCGCCTCCGCGTGCCTCTCCTGGTTGGCGAGCGCCATCGCCCTCTGGAACTGCTCCTCGGCCGGGTTGGCGGCCTGCACCGGGGCCGCCGGGCCCTCCCTCCCGCGCCCCCAAAGGCCCATCCAGGCCTCACTCCAAGACGAGCTCGAAGCCCCCGGGGGTGACCAGGAAGGGGTGGTAGTCGGAGTCGTGCCGGGTGCGCCGCATCTTCACGATCCCGACGTACTTGCGCACCGAGGTGACCTGGGCGGCCTCCACCTCCTTCAGGCGGAGGTGGACGATTCCGTCGGAGAGGAACTCCTCCACGCCGTACTTGCCGAAGCTGCGGTCGTCCATCGCCATCTCGGAGATGAGCAGCACCGTGGCGCCCAGGCCCCGGAGCCTCTGGAAGAAGGCGAAGAGCTCCCGCCGCGGGTTGCGGATCGTCACAAGCGAGTACAGGGCGTCCAGCGAGTCGAGGACCAAAAGGTCGCAGCCGCGCTCGGTCCTGTACCGCTCCAGGAGCACGCAGAGCGCGTCCAGCCAGTCGGCGCGGTCGTCGGCGATGTCCTTGCGGACAGAGGCCAGGTCGACGACGTGCATCGATCGCACACCCGTGGCGTCGAATCCCAGCGAGCGCATCTGGGCGAGCAGGCCTTCGGTCTCCTGCTCCAGGGACAGGTAGAGCGAGCGCGCCCCGCCCCGGGCGGCGTGGAGGGCGATGGAGTAGGCCACGGAGGACTTCATCGAGCCCACTGGGCCAGCCAGGAGGGTCAAAAACCCCTTGGGGATCCCCCCGCCCATGCGCTCGTCCAGCCCGGCGATGCAGGTTCGGAAACGGTCGTCGGGCCTCGGCTCCCCTACCGGCCGGATGCGGGGCTGCGCCAATTGACCACCGGCTCAAGATGCGCATGGGGATATTTAAATAAGACCGTTGCCGATCACGCCGGCATGACCCAGACCGCCACCGTGGCGTTCATCGGCCGGGCCTCGCAGGCCCCGCCGGAGCTCCAGGGGTTCATCAACTTCCGCGCCGGGCTGGCCAAGCGGGACCTCCGCGGCGACGAGCCCGTGGCCGTGCTTCGCCTGGGCGCGCTCGATTGCTACCACGTCGTGCTCTTGGAAGGGAACCCCTCGCTGGCCGCCATAGAGAAGGAGCTCTCCGGCATCAATGCGGTCCTGGACCGGAAGGCCCGCGCCTCCCTCGGGAAGGAGCTGGGCGGCGGGAAGGGGAAGTGAGGACGGGGGGGCAGCGGGCAGCGGGCAGCAGGGGGGCAGCGGGCAGCAGGG
>VGTL01000066.1 GCA_016874675.1 Methanobacteriota archaeon
CACGAGCCTCGGGCGCAAACCGGTAGACGACGTGCCCGGCGGAGGGACCGGGTCGGCCACGTTCGAGTGGAAGGCCAAAAAGGGCGAGCACGTCGTGACGGCCAGAATCGGCGGCCAGAGCTGGAACACGACCCTCACCGTGGCGGCCCGGCCCGTCGAGGCGGCCGCCGACCAGACGCCGATGCTGCTCGGGGTGCTCGTGGTGGTCATAGCGGCCGCCGCCGGGGGCGCGGCGTTCGCGATGTCCCGGAGGAGGAAGAGGCTGGCCCCGGAGGAGAAGCGGGTCGGGGAGCCCCCGGCCGGGGCGCCGACACCTCCGCCGGCCGCGATCTCCAAAGACCAGGAAAGGCGCGACCGGGCCCGCAAATTGATGGTCTCGGTCGAGGAGAGGGTGGCGGAGCTCCTCGAGAGCCCGGAGGAGGGCATCGACGTCTCCTCCGCGATGGAGGACATAGAGCTCGCCAGGACGCTCCTCGAGGAGGGCGACGCGGACGGGGCGGAAAAGCTCCTCGAGGACGCCCGGAAGGGGCTCTCGGCGGGAGCGGCGCCGGGCGCCGGCGCCGGGAAGGCCGCCGCGCCCGCGAAGCGGCCGCCGCCCGGGCCGGCCGCCTGCCCGCTCTGCGACGAGCCCGTGGAGGCCGGCTGGTCGGTGTGCCCCTCCTGCGGGGAGAAGGTCTGAACCGGCCTGGGGGCCGGCGGCCCTCAGCCGGCCTCGTTTCTACGTATCGTCTCCTCTATGTACTGGGCCAGGGTGCAGACCCGGACCCGTTTCTTGCCTTTCCGGGCCACGACCTCCATGCTGTGGGCGCAGGCGGGGCAGGTGGTGACCAGGAGCGGGGATACGCGCTCGGCCATGTCCAGCCGCCTGAGGGCGATGGCGTCCGAGGTCCCGCCGAACGCTATGCGGGCCCCCCCGCCGGACCCGCAGCAGAGCGCCCTCTCCTTCGCGGCGGGCATCTCCTCGATGTTGGCGAACCTCGAAAGCACCCGTCGCGGCAGGTCGTACATCCCCATGTGGCGCCCCAGGTCGCAGGAGTCGTGCAGGGTGACGGTCTCCTTGACCTTCGGCTCCGGGAGCCGGTCGATGTTTTGGTCGATGACCTCGGCGAGGTGCCTGACCTCGAGCCCGTCCTTGAGGCTCTCCGGATAGACCTCCTTGAACATCCGGAAGCAGCCGTCGCAGCTCAGCACCAGCGTCTTGACGCCGAGCCTCCTGAGCCTCTCGATGTTGCCCCGGGCGACCTTCTCGAAGCCGGCGCCGAGGAGGTGGGCCGGGTAGCCGCAGCACAGCTCGTCGAACATGGTGAAGTCGACGCCCATGCGCCCGAGCAGCCGGCGGGTGGCTTGCGCCGGCCTTCGCGCCGAGAAGCTGCTCACGCAGCCGGCGAAGTAGGCCACCGGGGCGGGGCGCTCCCTCTCCCCGTGCATCTCGGTGGTGGGGGTCCGGTCGGCGAAGATGTTGCCGCCCTCCTCCATGCGCCGGAGGACCTCGGCGTGGGGGGGCAGGAGCTTCCCGGAGGCCGCAAGGTCCCGGCGCACGGCCTCGAGGATGTCCAGTATCCGCAGCTTGGACGAGCAGTCGTTCTCGCACTTGCGGCACAGGGTGCACCCGTAGATCGCCTCGACTGTCTTTTCGTCCGCCGGCACCAGGCCGTGCAAGAGCGCGTAGGACAGGAGCACCCGCCCCCGGGCGGTGTTGGTGTCCCAGCCCAGCTCGTTGAAGAACGGGCAGCTCTCCTTGCAGTACCCGCACTGGGTGCAGGTCAGGATGGCCCCCTCGGCCCCCTCGAGGCCCTTCCTCACGGGCAGCTTGCCGGCGGCGGCCATCTCAATCGCACTCCCCGGTGATGTAGCGGTTGTCGGACAGCATGTCGTCGGGGGCGTCGAAGAGCTTGCCCGGGTTGAGGATTCCCTTCGGGTCCAGGGCGGCCTTTATCCTGCGCATCACGCCGATGGAGGCGCCCCGCTCCGCCCGGAAGAGCCTGCCGCGGCTGTACCCTATCCCGTGCTCGGCGCTCACAGTGCCGCCGGCCCTGAGCACCTCCCCGTAGATCTCGTCCGTGGCCCTGCGGGCGCCCTCCCAGTCCCTTTTGGATTTCGTGTCGATGAGCACCTTGCAGTGTATGTTGCCCTCGCCGGCGTGGCCGTAGGCGCCGATGACCACCCCGTTGCGGCGGGCTATCTCGGCAAAGGTCCTGAGCACCTCCGGGACCCTGGACACGGGCATCCCCAGGTCGTCGGCCAGCGAGACCGGCCCCCTCTCCCCGGAGCTCGCCATGGACGGGAGCACCTGCTTGCGGCTCTCCCATATCCTGGCCGTCCTCGCCGGGTCCGTGGCGAAATCGACGTCCGAGGCACCGGCGGCGCGAGAGATCTCCCCGGCGGCCCGCAGGTCGTCCTCCACCACCCGCCGGTCGCCATCCATCTCCACGATTATCAGGGCCTCGGCGTCCGGGAGGGGGGTGCCGAACTTGCGCTTGACGGCCTGGATGCAGTTCCGGTCCATTATCTCCAGGGCCGAGGGCATGAGCCGGTTGCGGTAGATCTGCGAAATGGCCGCGCCGGCCGCCTCCAGCGAGCGAAACGAGGCGATGAGCGAGCCCGACGAGCGCGGCCGGGGCAGGATGCGCAGGCGGGCCCGGGTGATCACGCCCAGGGTGCCCTCGCTCCCGACGAACAGCTTCTCGAGCTGGTAGCCCGAGGCGTTCTTCAGTCCACGGTTGCCGACCTCGAGGACCGTGCCGTCGGCGAGCACCACCTCGAGCCCCAGCACCAAATCACGCGTGGCGCCGTACTTCACCGTGCGTATCCCGGAGGCGCTGTTGGCTATCATCCCGCCCACGGTGCACACGTCGCCGCTCCCCGGCGCCGGCGGGAACCAGTAGCCGTGGGGCTCGAGCGCCCTGTTCAGGGCGGAGAACACCACTCCGGGCTCGAGCTCGCAGTAGAGGTCCTCCACCCTGACGGAGAGGATGCGGTTCATCCGCATCATCTCGAGCACTATGCCGCCGCGGACCGGCACGGCGTTGCCGGAGAGCCCGGTCCCGGCCCCCCTCGTCGTGACCGGCACGAGCTCCCGTTCGCAGAGCCTTAGCACCTCCGAGACCTCGGCGGTGCTCCCGGGGCGCACCACCGCGTCGGGAGGGTGGTGGTGGATGGAGGCGTCCGCGCCGTAGACGTACCTGGTCGCGTCGTCCGAGGCGAGGTTTTCGGCACCGACGATCCTTTCGAGCTCCGCCAAGACGCCTTCGCTGAGCGGCACGGCACTGCTCCCCGCCCGCCGGAAAGGGGTCTGCCGATAAATAGGTTGGCGTCGGCGGCGGCCATTTTCCGATTAGGAGCGCGATTTGCTAGCACGAAGCCCACGGTCAGTCCTGGTCCTCGAAGCACGACTTGCAAAGGTGGATGCCGTCGTGCTCCCGCAGCTCCTCGGAGAAGGCCTGGCACCCCTCGCAGATGCCCATCGTGACGACCTCCTCGTGTATCCTCTCCTCCCTCGTGTTGATGCGCTCGAACTCGCGGGTGATCTCGATGAGCTCGGGGGAGATCTTCAGGATGTCCCCCTCGGTGAGTATTCCGACGAGCCGCCCGTTCTCCAGCACGGCCAGCCGGCGGATGCGGAGGGAGGCCATCATGCGCGCGGCCTGCGCGATGTCGACCTCCGGTCCGATGGTGACGAGCGGCGCGCTCATGACGTCCTTGATGCTGAGCTGGCTGGGCTTGGCGTTGACCGCCACGGCCTTCTCGACCAGGTCCTTCTCGGTGACGATTCCCACCGGCAGGTCATTGCGGACCACGATGAGGCTGCCGACATCGCGCTCCTTCATGAGGGCGGCGGCGTGGTTGAGCCTCATCCGGGGGCTCACGGTCACCGGGTCCGGCGTCATTACCTCCCTGACGGCGAGGTGGGCGTTCATGCGGTCCTACTATCTGGAGCCCCCTGATGATAAACATTTCGCTGCCGGCGGCCTTCCATTTAAACCTTGTCGCGCCGGCGCGTCGCGGCCAGCGCGGCGAGGGCGCCGGCGAGCAGGCCGGCCAGGTCGACGAGCCAGTCCCATATGTCCGCCTGCCTGCGGGGCACGAGCGACTGGTGGACCTCGTCGGAAACGGCGTACAGGGCGCCCGCCAGGATGGCAAGAGAGAATGCCCAGAGCATCAAACGCCCCCCGCCGGCCGCCGGGGTGCCGCCTCCCTCGCCGCATCTTGCCGCATCCTGCACCCTGCACCCCGCTCCCCGCACCCCGCGCCCCGCGCCCCGAAAACCGCGGTACAGCAGCGCCCCCAGCACGAAGTAGAGGCCGAAGTGGGCCGCCTGGGGCCAGACGGGCAGGCCCGCCACGGGCTCCGGCCGGGGCGGCTCGCCCGTGGACGACAGGTAGAATATCAGCGCCGCCCAGGCGGCCACCGGCAGCCAGAGCCCGGCCGGCCCGGACGCTATTGACCTTCCGGCCGTTGGGTCCACCACTCCACGAACTTCTTCATCGTCTCCGTTATCTTGCAGGCGACGTCCAGCGGGCCGATGGAATAGCCGGACTCGGCGAACGCCAGGTCGCCCGAGTACCCGTTGGTGATCGCGCCGATGCGCGCCGCGTTGAAGGGGGAGACCCTCCTCGCCAGCAGGGCGCCGACGATGCCCGTGAGCACGTCCCCCGTCCCACCCACGGTCATCCCCGGGTTTCCCGTCCGGTTGAGCTTGAGCATGTTGCCGTCCGAGACGATGTCGATTTGCCCCTTGAGGAGGATGGTCGTGTCCAGGCGCTTGGCCCAGGCCTTCACGGCGCGCGAGCGGCCCTCGACATCGTCGGGGAGCCTCTCGCCGGTGAGCAGCGTGAACTCGCCGGCGTGGGGCGTGATGACCCCCCGGAGCCCCTTGAGCACCTTGCGGTTCTGTCCCACCGCGCGTATGGCGTCGGCGTCGATGACCACGGGCTTCTGGCAGCGGGAGAGGATGTCGGTCACCGCGCCGAGCGCATCCGGGGCGCTCCCCAGGCCCGGCCCGATGGCGAGCGCGTCGCAGTCGTTGAGGGCCGCCATCACATCCTCGACGTGGGAGGCGTTGAGCCCCTGCCCCGCCAGCGGGTGGACTATGAACGCCGGCGAGTAGGACGAGATTATCCCGGCGGCGGAGGAGGGCGCGAGGATCCTCACGAGGTCGGCGCCCGTCCGGTAGGCCGCCAGCGCGCAGAACGCCGGGGCCCCGGTGTAGGGCCCGCCCCCGACCACCGCCAGACGTCCGTTGTCGCCCTTGCGCGACGAAACCGACGGCCTCGGAAGGTAGGCGAACTCCCCGGGCCCGATGTAGGTCTGGGCCTCCTTGGGGATCCCGATGTCGGCCACCACGACCTTGCCGCAACGGGCGTTCTCCATTCCCTCCTTAAGGTCGTGGAACGTCACCGTCACCGTCGGGCGGACGGCGAGGTCCGTGCCCATGCCCGTGGGCACGTCGACGGAGACCACCTGCTTGTGGGAGGAGTTGAGCCTCCTGACGATGCTGGCGAAGGGCTCTCGCATCTTCCCCGAGAGGCCCACCCCGAGCATCGCGTCGATGATGATGTCGGACGAGCCGATGAGCTCCCCGAGGTTGCCCGGGAGTACGAGCGCCTTCACCTTCCCGCGTATTTTGGAGAAGTTGAGCCTCGCCAGGTCCGAGCCGATGGCGGATTCCTCGCCCAGGAGCGCCACGGTGACCTCGCAGTGCACCCGGAGGTAGCGCGCCGCCACGAAGCCGTCGCCGCCGTTGTTCCCGGTGCCGCAGAGCACCAGCACCTTCTTGCGGTTGAGGTTGTAGCGCTTCATCACCGCGTCGGCCACGGCCTTCCCGGCATTCTCCATGAGCTGCGAGGTCGGCACTCCCAGGTACTGGGCATTGCGGTCAAGAACACCCACCTCCTCAAGGGGTATCATCCAGGCCCTCCAGGACCGTGGACGATGTATATGGAGTATTATTATTTAAATCTCTAGATATTGTATAGATAATCGAAGAAGGATGATTGCTTCAATTCTATATATCTAGTATAAAGACAAATAAAGGGAGCAAGGCAGGAAGGCAGGAAGGCAGCAAGGCAGCAAGGGAAGGCAGGAAGGCAGCAAGGGGGGGCAGGAAGGCAGCAAGGCAGCAAGGGAGCAAGGGCCGGCTCCCGTCCCTTCTCACCCTGCTGCCTTTCTGCCTTGCTGCCTTCCTGCCTTCCCTTGCTGCCTTGCTGCCTTGCTGCCTTCCTGCCTTCATGCCCTCGACCGATATCACTGTTTTCGCGCCATCGTCTCCGGCTCCGCCGGCTCGCGCTCCTCCTCGGCAAGCCGCGCCCGGAGGTTGACCAGGGCCGCATGCAGGCCCTCCGAGTACCAGGCGATGTACTGCTGGAAGTCGGCGGTCTTCTTCTCGTATCCTTCCTGTCCGGCGCCGGCGCTGCGGCACCTCTGGTACTTCACCAGCGCGTCGTTTATGGTACGGACCCGGTCGTAGACGCGGGAGAGCTGGTTTTGGAGCTCCTCGCCGAGGAACTGCAGCCGGTCGGAGTCCCGCGCGAGGCCGTACCGCCTTTCGCTCAGGAGCTTCCTCTCCGCCAGCGCGGAGAGGTTCTCCTCGAGCTCCTTGAGCAGGGTCCCGGCAAGCTGGCGCCTCTCAAGGACCAGCCTCTTCTTGATATCGCTCCAGGGCACCGGAGAGGTGATGCGCTACAGGAGATTTAAATAATTGGAACGGAATTTGAACCGCGTGAGGACCGCGGTGCTGCTCGCACGAGGCAAGTTCCGGACCTCCCACGCCAAGACCGCCCACGGGCTCATACTCCAGGGCCGCAGGTACAGGATCGCCGCCGTCATAGACGAGACCTGCGCCGGCCGGGACGCCGGCGAGCTCATGGGCATAGGCCACCGGGGCATCCCCGTCATCTCCGGCCTCTCAGACCTTGACGGGCTCCAGGCGCGCCCCGTCAGAACACCCGGCCCCCGGCCCCCGGCCCCCGGCACCCGGCCCCCGGCCCCCGGCACCCTGATAATCGGCGTCGCCCCCACCGGCGGCAGGCTTCCCCCGGCCTGGAAGCGGGACATCCGGGAGGCCATCGGGCGCGGGATGGACATAGTGTCCGGCCTGCACGACTTCATCGGCGACGACCCGGCCCTGTCCCGCCTGGCGAGGGAGAGGGGCGTCCGCATCTGGGACGTGCGCCGGCCCCCCGGGCGGCTCGAGCTGGCGCGGGGCCGGGAGTGGCCCGTTCCGGTGGTGCTCACCTGCGGCACTGACTGCGCAGTGGGGAAGCGGACCGTCGCCACCGAGCTCTGCCGGGAGGCCCGCCGCCGGGGCATCGACGCGGCGCTGGTCGCCACCGGACAGACCGGGATACTTGTCGGCGCTGACGCCGGCTCGGTCATCGACCGCGTGCCCGGCGACTTCATGTCCGGAGAGGTGGAGCGCCTCGTGGACCGGGTGGTCCGCCGGGGCAAGGAGCTCGTCTTCGTCCAGGGCCAGGCCTCGCTGACCCACCGGGCCTACGGCGCGGTCACGCTCGGGATACTTCACGGAGCCCGGCCGCATTTCATAGTCCTGGTGCACGAGCCGGGCCGGAGGGTGCGCCCCTCCTTCCCCGACCAGCCGGTCCCGGAGCCCGCCCGGGAGGGAGCGCTCGTCACCGCCCTCTCGGGAGCGGTGCCGGTCGGGATCTCTCTCAACTGCGGCCGTTGCGGGGCGGGTGCAGCCCGTGCGGTCCGGGAATGCCGCCGGCGCACCGGGCTTGCGGTCGTCGACGTGCTCCGGGACGGCGCCGGTCCGCTGGTCGATTCCATCCTCCGGCACGTGGAACGGGACGGGCGCTTCAGGCCGGGCCCGGGCCTCCGGGGGGCCATCCGGGAGTTGTTCGGGAGGGAGGGGAAAAGATGAGAATCACCGCCTGCGATGTCTACCGGGTAGCGATACCGCTCCTGCAGCCTTTCGTCATCGCCTCGGCGACGCAGCGCGCCTACGGGGGCGTGCTCTTGCGGCTGCGCACCGCCGACGGCCTGGAGGGCTGGGGGGAGGCCGCGCCCTCGCCCATCGTCACCGGCGAGACGCCCGACGCGGTCGCGGCGCGCCTTCTGCGCGCCCGTCGGAGAATCCGGTCTCTGGACCCGCTCGAGACCGAGCGGTCCGTCGCCGCGGCCTTCGGGTTCCTCCGGGGGAGCTCGGCGCTCGCGGCGGTCGACATCGCCCTTCACGACCTCAAGGGCCAGTACTACGCCGCTCCGGTCCACCGCCTGCTCGGCGGCTTCCGCTCCGAGATCGAGACCTGCATGACCATCTCCATCCGGGACGCCACCGAGACGCTGCGCCAGGCCGGGGAGATCGTCTCGCGGGGCTTCCGCTCGCTCAAGCTCAAGCTGGGCTCCGACCCGGACAGGGACATCGCGCGCGTGCGATTGGTGCGGAGCTGCCTGGGGAGCGCCGTGCGATTGCGGCTCGACGCCAACCAGGGCTACTCAGTCGCCGGGGCCCTGAGGGTGCTCCGGGCGGTCCACGGCTGCGACATCGAGTTCTGCGAGCAGCCCGTCCCCATGGGAGACCTGCGCGCCCTGGCGAAGGTCTCCCGGGGCTCCCCGGTGCCCGTCATGGCCGACGAATCCGTTCGGGGGCCGGAGGAGCTCTTGCGCATTATCCAGATGAGGGCCGCCGCGATGGTCAACCTCAAGCTCATGAAGGCGGGGGGGCTTCACCGCGCCCGCCAGATGGTGGCGCTGGCCGAGTCGGCGGGCATGCCCTGCCAGGTGGGCTGCATGATCGAGACGCGCATCGGCGTCACCGCCGGGACGCACCTGGCGCTGGCCTGCGGCGGCGTGCGCTACGCCGACCTGGACGGCCACCTGCACCTGGCCTCCGACCCCTGCCAGGGGGGCGTCTTCACCTCGTCGGGGCTGAACCGGCTCTCCCCGGGCGCGGGGCTCGGGCTTGCGGTGAAGGCCCCCAACGCCCGCGGGTCCCGGAGGCGGCGTTGATCTGCATCCGGGCCGGGAGGGACCTCCTCGACGAGCCGGAGCGCTACCGCGGCACCGGCGCCGGGCTTCTCGAGATACCGCTTCGGCTCTTTCCGGGGGTGAACCCGGGCAAGCTCCGCCTCCAGGCGGACCGGACGGGCCTCCGCACGCTGGCGGCACTCGACGGGCTCGAGGACCGAGCGGGGACGGTCATCGAGAGGGCGCTCCCGGCCCGCTTCGACTACGTCGAGATCCCCCTCGGGACGGACGTCGAATCCCGGGGCCGGGCGCTCGCCCGCGCCCGCAAGGCGGGCCAGAGGACGGTCGTCTCCCAAAGGTCCCGGCTGCCTCCGGGCTCGGTGGAATCCACCGTCCGGGCGCTCCAGAAGTGCTCCCGCGCCGGAGGCGACCTGGTGCTGGGGGCGTTCCCGGCGGCCTCCGTCGAGGACGTGCGGGTCCTGCTGGGGGCCTCCCGGGCCCTTCGCGCCATGGGAGTCCCCTTCGGGCTTGCGGGCACCGGGCCGCTCTCCCCGCTCGTGTCGCTCCTGCCCGGAGGGCTCACGTTCTGCTCGTCGGGCGGCCGGGGCGACGGGCTCGATGTGTCGGTGGCCTCGAGGATTGGGCCGGGCACCGGCCGGTTCGCGCACATCGAGGGGGCCGGGGCCCGAGCGCGCGGGGCGGCCGTGCTCGACGGCTGCTTCCGGGCGCTCGGGCTCGACGCGGTCTGCGTCGGGCTCTCCGGGCCGATGGACGGCGCGGGCGCGCTTTTCGGGCTTCTCGTCGAGATGGGTTTTCTAGGCGTCTCCCTGGAGCGAGCCGTCCCCGGCAGCGAGCTGCCGGTGCTCCCGCCAGAGGGACGACGTATGCCCTCGGTCTCGGTCGTGACTGTGAGGCCGGGCGGCATCTTTGGGCACGACACCGATGGACCGGCGCTCCTGCGCGCCCTGGCGGAATCCGGTATACGCGTGCGCCGCCGCCGGGCCGTCGTCGCCGGGACAGGCGCCGCAGCCCTCTCGGCGGCATCGGCGCTCCGGCGCAACGGCGCGCGCGTCGCGCTCGCCGGCCGGAGCCTGCGCGGGGCGCTGCGCGCTGCCCGTTCGATCGGCGCCGCGGCCGCCGCCGCCCCGTCGGTCGCGTCCCTGCTCCGGCGCTCATCGCTCCTGGTGAAGGCCGACCCGGAACTGCCGCAAGACTTCCCAGCGCCCTCGTCGCTGCACGCCGGCCTGGTGGTGGCGGACCTGGACGGGACGGGGACGAACACTCCCATCCTCCGTGCCGCGGGCGAGGCGGGAGCGCAGACCGTCGACGGGACGGCGGTCGCGATACACCGGGTCGCCGAGACCGTCAGCCTCCTCACCGGCCTGCGCCCCTCGCGCGCCACGGTCGACCGCCTCATCTCCGAAAAGGCGCGCCGCGGCGGCGCGCGGGATTAAAGAAGTTCGCGCGCTGTGCCAAAGTTATTAAACTTCAGAAACGATATGGGTGTGGATGCAGGATTCGAGCTCCGAGGGCCCGACAAAACCTGTGAGGAAGTTCCTCTTCGTCTCGGACGAGGCCCTCATCGGCGACCTCGCCTGGCAGATGAAGAAGGAGGGCCACGAGGCCAAGTACTTCATCAAGCAGAGGACCGAGAAGGACGTCGCCGACGGGTTCCTCGAGAAGGTGGACGACTGGCAGTCGCTCGTGGACTGGGCCGACGTCATCATCTTCGACGACCTGGGCTTCGGCACCACCGCCGACAGGCTGCGCAAGCAGGGCAAATCCGTGATAGGCGGCAGCGAGTACACCGACCGGCTGGAGGACGACCGGAACTTCGGTCAAGACGAGATGAAGTCCGCCGGGATAACGATACTGCCCCACTGGGACTTCAACGAGTTCGACGACGCCATCAAGTTCCTCAAGGAGAACCCGGGGAGGTACGTCATCAAGCCCTCGGGCAAGGCCCAGAACGAAAAGGAGCTCTGCTACGTCGGGCAGGACGAGGACGGCAAGGACCTTTTGGAGATGATGGACCTCTACAAGACCTCCTGGGGCAAGAAGATGAAGGAGTTCCAGCTCCAGAAATACGCCTCGGGCGTGGAGGTGGCCGTGGGGGCCTTCTTCAACGGCACCGACTTCATCATCCCTATTAACGTCAACTTCGAGCACAAGCGCATGTTCCCCGGGGACATCGGGCCCAACACGGGCGAGATGGGCACCTCGATGTTCTGGATAGCCCGAAACAAGATCTTTGAGGACACCCTGCTCAAGATGAAGGACAAGCTCGCCGCCGCCAAGTACGTGGGCTACATGGACATCAACTGCATCGCCAACGTCCGCGGCATCTACCCCCTGGAGTTCACGGCGCGCTTCGGCTACCCGACGATAAACATCCAGATGGAGGGCGTGATAAGCGAGTGGGGCGAGTTCTTCTTCGCCTTGGGCCGCGGCGAGCGGCCCGAGCTCAAGATAAAGAAGGGCTTCCAGGTGGGGGTGGTGGTGGCGGTCCCCCCCTTCCCGTTCGTCGACCCGCAGGCGTTCAAGAAGTACTCCGAGGACGCCACGATAATATTCAAAAAGACCACCGACGGCATCCACCTCGGGGACATCAAGATGGTCGAAGGAAAGTGGCGGCTCGCCGGCCAGTCCGGGTACGCCCTCATCGTCACCGGCTCGGGCTCCACGATGGCCGACGCCCGCAAGATGGCCTACAACCGCGTCGCCAACATCCAGATACCCAACATGTTCTACCGCACCGACATCGGCGAGAAGTGGACGGAGGATTCGGACCGTCTGCAGACCTGGGGCTATCTCTACTGAGACAGCGGGGAGCGGGCAGCGGGCAGCAGTGGAGCATCAGGCATCGGGGGATGGGCAGCGGTTCACGAGTGATCGCTGACCTCACACAAACACCAACGACCCGCACTGCGTGCACAGCCAGTACTCGTCGTCCTCGGGGCCATCCTGTTTTCTGGCGAGGACGAGGGTGCCGCACCTGCCGCAGGTCGCAAAGCCGATGAGGCCCTCGCGGACGCGGTTGAGCCAGGAGACCTTGAGCATCCCCCGGACCGCCTGGGCGATGTCCTGGCCGCAGTTGGTGCACGATATCCGGCCGCGGCCGTCGGCGTACGGGCGCGTGAGGCTGCCGCAGGACGGGCAGGGGAAGTTGTAGAAGCGCAAACGGTCCCGGGGGTTCTTTCCCTTGGCGCCCTTGGGCATCGCATCGGAATCCCCCTGGGAGTATATTACCAAATCGGACGGGGCGAAACCCTTATCCGCCGGCCGTGTCATTGAAGAGGCGTGGCCGGTTCCGTCATCGGGAAAGCCGGGGCGCTCCTGCTCGTCGTCCTCACCTTGTTGCAGGCGCTGCCGGCCGGTTCCGCCGTGACCCCCCCGGAATCCGGTAGCTGGTACATCGACGGCGACGTGGTGCTCCGGGACGGGACCTACTACCTCAACGACTCGGTCCAGGTGAACCAGAGCGGCTCGCTGACGATAATCGGCTCCGTGCTCGTGTTCAACGCCGCATCTGTCAATCTGGTCTCGTACGGCAAGGTGGTCATCGACAACTCCACGGTGCTTTGCGCTCCCAACGCGAGCGGCCCCCTTTATATCACGGTCTACGGCGGACAGGCTGACTTCCGCCGCTGCTCGTTCGACAACCTCTCCTTCGCGCTCTACCACGGCACCGGAGTGTTCACCGGCTGCAACCTCTCGGGTGGCGACACGTTCGTTTATTCCGCTCCCTACAACGGTGGTGAAGGTATTTCGTTGTCCAACTGCACATTCGTCGACATCGGCCCCGGCCAGCCTGGCCTGATATCGTCATTCGCCGGCGACCTCAGGGTTCTGGGATGCCGCTTCTTCAGGACGGCCTCCGACCGGACGGACACCGGATACTGGGAGGGAGCGGCAGTGCCGGTGCAGGCCGGGGCGAGGGTGCTGGAGAACCGTTTCACCGGGCTCGCCATGGCAATAGAGCTCAGCTCGTCAAGCTGGTACTCCAAAGATTACGCCATTTTCTGTTATTTCACGCAGCAGACCTCCCAGGTCATCCAGGGGAACGTTTTCGCAGGTTCCATGAACGGCCTCTGCCTTTATGGGACCTCTTCCGCAGTCGAGATCAGCGGGAACCGTTTATATGACTGCGGATGGGGGATTGCGGAGAATTCCTTCGAGCCTTCAAAGACCGCCCTCGTCTTTGGCAACCTCATCGAAGGCGGTTATGGCGGCATCGTCGTCGAATCCGACGCGCTCACAATAACCGACAACACCATCTCCAACTGCACCGGTGCCGGTATCTACGGTGAGAGCAACTCGCCGCCAATCGGCGGCCCTATCATACAAAACAACACCATCTCGGGCTGCAGCTTTGGCGCCTCCTTCGAGAACCTGCCTTGCCGGTTCAGCTCCAACAACATCTCCGACTGCTCCCGCGCCGGCATCTACTCCTATTTTAACTACTTTCTCGACCGCAAGTGCGAAATCGTCAACAACACCATCACCCGCTGTGGATGGGAAACGGGCTCTGGGTCGGACACCCTCGCCGCCCTCGTCGCCCTCTCCGACGACAGGAGTTCCTTCCTGGTCCGGGGCAATGTCGTTCTCGACAGCCCCACCGTCGGGATGATGCTTACAGGGACCGTGCTCGCCGACCGCAACACGGTGAGCGGCGGCCGGACCGGGATGAGCCTGCACTATGACGTCGAGGCCCGGGAGAACGACATCGCCGACGTCGACGTCGGAATCAGCCTCGACACCGCCAACACCTACCGGTTTCCCCGCATATCGAGCAACGCCGTCCACGCCCGGGAGGTCGGCGTCTTCTTGCGCGACCGAAGCGGCATCGAGCCTGAGATTCCCGTCACTGGCAACGTCATCGCCGCGGCCGAGGGCGTGCTCGCCGACTCCGTCCGGGCCGTGGTGAAGGCCAACGACTTCGGCGGCGTCCGGGGCTACTGCGTGCACGCCCTGGGGACCGAGCCGGTGCTCGAGAACAACAGCTGGGGCCGGCTTTGCGCCGGCCGCCACCTCCAGGAGTGGTACCTCGACATCAAGGCGCGCCGGAGCAACGACCCGTACAGCTCCGGCCAGTGGTTCTACACCGACGGTTTCTCGGTGCGCGCCTACAACTGGACGGGCGCCCGGGTCTTTACCGGCTCGGCCGGGGGCTCCCTCACGCTCCGGGCCAACCTCACGGGGTTCATCGTCGACCGGGAGGGGCAGGTGTCGACGTTCATCCGCTACGACATCACGGTGTCCAAGCCGCGCGTCGGCGTGGGCCGGGCGCCGATCAACCTGGCGACCAACGCCGTGGCCGACGTCCAGCTCTACCCCCTCCCCGATCTTGCGGTCCAAAAGATCCGCCTCCCCGACGGGAGGCCGGGGCCGGGCGAGCCGGTGTCCGTGGAGGTCTCGGTGGTCCACGACGCCACCTACGACTCGCTCTACGCCGCCCTGACCTCCGTCAGCGTCGCCCTGCGCGACAACGGCCTCCCCGTCGGCGAGAAGCTCATCCCCCGGCTCGACCCCAACGCCACCGCGACGGTGAGGTTCGGCTGGACCGCCCAGAGCGGCCGGCACGAGCTCGTGGCGATGGCGGACCCGGACCTTAGGATCGCGGAGGCGTTCGAGGAGAACAACCTCCAGCGCCGCGAGGTCCTGGTGAACGAGGTCCCGGTGCCGGTGCTTGCGGTCTCCGACCTTGAGCCGGCCGCCGGGCGCCCCGTGGCGTTCTCGTCGTCGGGCTCGACCGACGATTCGGGGGTCGTCTCCTCGCTCTTCGACTTCGGCGACGGGACGGACTCCGGCTGGACCGCGGCCTCGTCCGTCCTGCACTCGTACCTGTCGCCCGGGGTCTACCCGGCCAGGCTCAGGGTCGCCGACGCCGAGAACGCCCGAAGCGAATGGAGCCTCCCCGAATACGTCACCGTGCGGGAGGGCAGCCTCGCGGTGTCGCTTCTGGCCGACGACACCCGGCCCGACACGCTGGTGCCGGTGGTGTTTACGGCCTCGGCGACCGGGTCAGCGGGAGAGCCCAAAAGCTTCACCTGGGTCTTCGGCGACGGGACCACTGAGCGCGGGACGAGCCCGAGGGCCTCCCACGCCTACGGCCGGCCGGGCAACTTCACCGCGAGCGTCACGGTGCAGGACTCCCTGGGCTGGAAGGGGTCGACCTCGCTGGTCGTCTCCGTGCGCAACCGGCCGCCGAATGCCGCGTTCTCCCACTCGCCGGCGCGCCCCACGGTCCTTACGCCGGTGCAGTTCGAATCCCTCTCGGGCGACCCCGACGGCGTCGTGACGCGATGGCTCTGGGACCTCGGCGACGGCAACCGGAGCGCCGACCCGGCGCCGCGGCACCTGTACCTGCGCAAGGGCGACTACACCGTGACGCTCTCCGTGCAGGACGACTTAGGGGCCCAGGGGGCGGCCGAGCCCCTCAGGCTCTCGGTCGAGAACATCCCCCCGGTCGCCCGGATATCGCCCGCCTCGGCCACGGTCCGGGCGGGCGCCGCGGTGACGCTGGACGGCCTGTCGACGCTCGACCCGGACGACGCCCCGTCGGCGCTGGAGTTCCGCTGGTCCGGCCCGGACGGGTGGTACCAGACCGGAGAGCGCGTCCTCAGGCGGTTCGAGGCTCCCGGACCGTACAGGGTGACCCTCACGGTCACGGACGGCTCGGGGGCGACCTCCCGGGACACGGCCGTCATCGAGGTGCTGGCGGCCGGGCAGTCGGGCGACGCGGGAATGCGGCCCGTCGCCGTCGCGCTCTCGGCCGCGGCGGTGGCGCTCTTCGTGGCGGCGCTGTGGATATTCGGCCACGACCGGACACGGCCGGCGGAAGCCCCCCGGCGCGCGAGAGGCGGCGGCGACGGCCATCGATGGGGGAAGCGGGCCGGGCGCCCGCCGGCCGGGCGCCCGCCGCGATGAGCGCCCGGGCGGCCTCAGCGGAAGCCCAGCGAGGCCGCCACGACCATCTTTTGGACCTCCGAGGTGCCCTCGTAGATCTCGGTTATCTTGGCGTCGCGGAAGAGCCTCTCGGCCAGCGCCGAGCGAGCGGTGCCGGCAGGGCCCAGGAGCTGCACGGCGGCGGTGGCGGCCCTCACCGCCGTCTCTGCGGCGAAGAGCTTGGCCTGGGCCGCCTCCCGTGAGTAGCGGACCGAGCGGTCCTGCATCGACAGGTCCTTGGTGAGCGCCGCCCGTAGCGTCAGGAGGCGGGCCGCCTCGAGCTCGGTGGCGCACTCGGCCACGCGGTGCTGGAGCGCCTGGGACCGGCCCTTGCCGGGGTTCTCCCGGAGGTGCGCCGCGGAGAGCTCCACCGCCGCCCGGGCGATGCCCAGCGCCTGGGCCGCGATGCCTATCCGCCCGCCGTCGAGAGTCGTCATCGCGACCTTGAACCCGTCGCCCTCGTTGCCCAGCCGGTGGGAGGCCGGCACCCGGGCGTTCTCGAGCAGCATCTCGCTCGTGCCGGAGGCGTTGATGCCCATCTTGTGCTCGGCCTGGCCCGCCCGCACGCCGGGCGAGCACTTGTCCACGGCGAAGGCGCTGATGCCCTTGTTGCCCTTCGACCGGTCGGTCATGGCGAAGACGACGATGGCCCCGCAGGCCAGGCCGTTGGTTACGAATATCTTGGTCCCGTCCAGGATGTAGTCGTCGCCCTCCCTCCTGGCGGTGGTCTGCTGGGCGGAGGCGTCCGTCCCGGCGTTGGGCTCGGTGAGGCAGAACCCGCCGACATGGGTGCCGTCGCAGAGCGCCGGCAGGAACCGCTGCCGCGCCTCCTCGCCCCCGAAGTGCTCTATCGGGAAGCACACCAGCGAGTTGTTCACCGACACCACGACCCCGGTGGCGGCGCAGGCGCGGGATATCTCCTCGAGGGCCAGGACATAGGAGACGCAGTCCCGCCCGGCCCCGCCGTATCTTTGGTCCACCATGACGCCCAGGATGCCGGCGGCCGCAAGCTCCCTGAGAACCTTCTCCGGGAACTCGGAGGTCAGGTCCCGCCCGGCCGCGCCCGGCGCCACCACCCGCTCGGCCAGTTCGCGGGCGCGCTCTTGGAACTCCTGCTGCTCCCTCGAAAGGCCCAGGTCCATCGGATTCCCCCGCGTTCCCAATGACGCCGGACGATTAAACCTTTGCGACCAGCCTGCGGTCCCGCACCACGACCGTCCCGCCCTTTATTACCGTCTCCACCAGGTTCATCCCGAACCGGTAGGGGATGTGCATGTGGTTGGGCGCGTCCAGGATGGCGACGTCGGCGTTCTTCCCCGGCTCCAGGCTCCCGACCTGCGCCTCCCGGCCGATGGCGCAGGCGGCGTTGTAGGTCGAGGCGGCGAGGGCCTCGGAGGGCTTCATCCTCATCTCGTAGCACGCCAGGGCGATGACGAAGCTCATCGACTCGGTCATGCAGTTGGGGTTGAGGTCGGTGGCCAGGGCCACCGGGAGCCCCATCGATATCATCGCCCGGGCGTCCGGGTAGTCCCTCTGGAGGAGGGCGAACTGCGCTCCCGGCAGGAGCACGCCGATGACGCCGGCCTCCTTCATCCGCTCCAGCCCCTCCTTGGACGACCGGAACAGGTGGTCGGCGGAGATGGCCCCGACCTCCGCGGCGAGCTCGGCCCCCCGGGTGCGGGCGATCTCGTCGGCGTGGAGCTTGGGCCGAAGCCCCAGCTTCCTGGCCGCCAGGAGCAGCCGGCGCGACTGGGCCACGGTGAACACGCCCTCCTCGCAG
>VGTL01000067.1 GCA_016874675.1 Methanobacteriota archaeon
CTTGCTCCCTTGCTCCCTTGCTCCCTTGCTCCCTTGCTCCCTCCCCCTTGTTCCTTGCGCCTTGACCCTTGCGCCTCAAGCCTTGTGCCCTGCGCCCTGCGCCCTGCGCCTTCCTCGGGCCCGCACCACAAAGTAATTTAGCTTCAAACGACTCCGCCCAACGAGGTCATCGGTTGAGCATCGGGCGGCGCATCCGGTGGATCTTCAAGCGGGGCAAGGTCATGGCCCACAACAAGGAGGGCACCTACCTCTTCCACGAGAAGAAGTACAAGGAGGCGGAGGCCGAGCTGCGGCTGGCGGTGGAGCTCTTCCCCGACCACGAGGTCTCCCACTGCAACCTGGGCATGGTCCTTCTGGCCCAGAGGCGCGCCCGGGAGGCCGAGTCGGAGTTCCGCCAGTCCATCCGGATCAACCCGGAGTACGCAGAGGGCTTCGGGGAGCTGGGCAGCCTCTACCACAAGCTCGGGCGCAAGGCCGACGCCCGGAGGTACTACAACGAGGCCATCCGGCTCGACCCCTACAACGCCTACTTCCACATCAACCTCGCCACCCTCCTGCGCGACGAGGGCGACTTCTCCGGCGCCGACAGCGAGTACAAGGCAGCCCTCGCCTGCCCCCAGGTCGACGAGGAGACCAGGCATCATCTGAAAGAGCTTCTAGGGGGCTAGTGAGAAGGCGCAAGGGGGAAAGGCAGCAAGGCAGAAAGGCAGCAAGGCAGCAAGGCAGCAAGGGTATATGGTGCCATCCTCCCTTGCTCCCTTACTCCCTTGCTGCCTTGCTGCCTTGCTGCCTTGCTCCCTCCCCCTTGTCCCTTAAGCCCTGCGCCTTTAAGTCCGCAAGTTAAATTATATATAGATTAACCACAATACTCGCCCTACGCTCCGTATGCGCGGCCAAGTTTAACGGTTATCACGGGGGTAAAACGATGGCGATTTGCCCGAAATGCTCGAGCTTTGTCAGGGCCGGGGTGGACACTTGCCCCAAGTGCGGGACCAAGGTGGGCGCCAAGGCCAAGGCGGGCGGCCTCGATTCCGGGGGGCTCATCGGGGACAGCGTCCTCACGCGCAAGCGCCCGGCGCAACCCAGCGCCCTCATCGGCGTGGGCCCCACGACCTACGGCGACCAGGTGAGCTTCGTCGGCGGCGCGGACGCCATCCAGCAGGTCCGCAACATCAACGTCAAGGAGCTCTCCGAGGACCAGTTCGCCTCCATCACCAACCAGCTCAACACGATACTCACGCAGATGAACATCCCGACCGCCATCGACAAGGACACCAAGCTCAAGCTGACCAAGGCCGACCGCACCATGGTCGACCTCATCGGGGACAAGCTCCACGAGTCCCGGGCGCGCTACGGCAGGTACGTGGGCAACCCCGAGACCTTCCTGCGCATGGGCAACGCCGTATACCTCACGAAGAGGGGGCGGGACCAGGCCCAGGCCGCCGGGGAGACGCTGCCCTTCGAGCCCAAGGAGTACACCTACGAGCAGGCGCTCTTCTACTACGAAGGGGCGGTCGAGCTGCGCAAGGACTACGAGGAGGGCTGGAACAACCGCGGCAACGTCTTGGACGCCATGGGCAAGTTCGAGGAGGCCATCGCCTGCTACAACCGCGCCATCGAGATAAGGCCCTACGGCGAGGAGGCCTGGAACAACAAGGGCAACGCGCTCGACGAGCTGGGCCGCTACGAGGAGGCCATCGAGTGCTACAACAAGGTCATCGAGCTCAAGCCCGACTACGAGGAGGCATGGAACAACAAGGGCTTCGCCCTGGGCTGCCTGGGCCGCTTCGAGGAGGCCATCGAGTGCTACGACAAGGCCATCGAGATAAACTACGAGTACGAGGTGGCCTGGAACAACAAGGGCTTCGCCTTCGGCTCCCTGCGACGCATCGACGACGCCATCGAGTGCTACGACAAGGCCATCGAGATAAAGCCCACCTACGCCGAGGCCTGGAACAACAAGGGCAACGCCCTCTACACCCTCGGGAAGGTGGAGGAGGCCGTCAACTGCTTCAACAAGGCCCTCGAGATCAACCCCAAGTACGAGAAGGCCTGGTACAACAAGGGCTCGGCCCTGGGCGCGCTGGGCCGGGCCGAGGAGGCCATCGGGTGCTACGACAAGGCCATCGAGGCGGCGCCCGACTACGAGAAGGCCTGGAACAACAAGGGCAACGCCCTCTACAACCTGGGCCGGGTCAAGCAGGCCGTGGAGTGCTACGACCAGGCCATCAAGCTCAGCCCCTCGTTCGAGCAGGCCTGGAACAACAAGGGCAACGCCCTGTACACGCTCCAGAACGTGGACGGCGCCATCGAGTGCTACGACAAGGCCATCGCGCTCGCCCCCGACTACGAGAAGGCCTGGTACAACAAGGGCAACGCCGTGTACAACCTGGGCCGGGTGGACGAGGCCATCGCCTGCTACGACAAGGTGATAGAGCTTCGGCCCAACTACTTCAGGGCCTGGAACAACAAGGGCTACGCCCTCGCCAGCCAGGGCAAGCACGCCGAGGCCCTCAAGTGCTTCGACCAGGCCATCCGCCTGAGCCCCTCCTTCGAGCAGGCCTGGAACTACAAGGGCGAGGCCCTCTACAACCTGGGCAAGGTGGCCGAGTCCATCACCTGCTTCGACCGCGCCATAGAGCTCAAGGGCGACTTCGAGGAGGCCTGGAACAACAAGGGCATCGCCCTCCACGACCTGGGCAAGTACGAGGAGGCGATAATGTGCTTCGACAAGGCGCTCGGGGTAAAGGCCTCCTACGACAGCGCCTGGTTCAACCGCGGCTCAAGCCTCCTGCACCTGGGCAGGAACGAGGAGGCCATCAAGTGCTTCGACAAGGTCATCGAGATAGACCCCCGGCACGAGAACGCCTGGTACAACAAGGGCAACGCCCTGCGCAAGATGGGCAAGCTCGAATCCTCCCTGCGCTGCTTCGACAAGGTCATCGAGCTCAACACCAACTACGACAACGCCTGGTACGGAAAGGGCATGGCGCTCCTGGACCTCAACCGGGCCGAGCAGTCGCTCCAGGCCTTCAACAAGGTCATCGAGATAAGCCCCGCGAGCGAGCAGGCCTGGTTCTCGAAGGGCATCGCCCTCTCGAGGCTGGGCCGGCTCAAGCAGGCCGAAAAATGCTACGACAAGGTCATCGAGCTCAAGCCCGACCACGACCAGGCCTGGTTCGAGAAGGGCAAGCTGCTCGACACCCTGGGCCGCCAGGAGGAGGCCATCGCCTGCTACGACAAGGCCATCGGCCACAACCGGAAGCTCGGCGAGGCCTGGAAGTTCAAGGGAAAGGCCCTCCAGGCGCTGGGCCGGACCAAGGAGGCCATGGCCTGCTACGACGAGGCCATCGGGGCGTCCGGCGAGGACGAGGAGGTCTGGATAAGCAAGGGCCTGGCGGCGGACTCCGCCGGCGAGCTCGCCGAGGCTCTGCGCTGCTTCGACCGCGCCATCCAGATGAAGATCGGCTCGGAGGCCGCCTGGTTGAACCGGGGCTCCACGCTGTACAAGATGTCCAAGTTCGAGGACGCCATCAAGTCCTTCGACCGGGCCATCGAGATCAAGCCCGAGAACGAAAAGGCCTGGAACCGCAAGGGCGAGTGCCTGTCGTCCCTGGGCCGGCTGGAGGACGCCATTGCGGCCTTCGACCGCGCCATCGAGATACGCGGCGACTACGACGCCGCCTGGTACAACAAGGGATTGGCCTTCGACCGGCTGAAGCGCTACGACGAGGCGGTCCGGGCGTTCGACCGGACCATCGCCATCAAGACCACCCACGAGGACGCCTGGAACAGCAAGGGGCTCGCGCTCTCCCGCATGAACCGCCTGGACGAGGCGGTCATCTGCTTCGACAAGGCAATAGAGATAAGGCCGGCGTTCGACGCCGCCTGGTTCAACCGGGGCGTCGCCTTCCGCATGCTCCGCAACTTCACCGACGCCCTCTCCTCCTTCGACAAGGCCCTCGAGATAAGGCCCGACAACGGCCGGGCCTGGTACGAGCGGGGCCTCACGATGGGGCTCATGAACAAGCCCGCCGAGGCGGTCAAGTGCTTCGAGCGGGCCCTCACGGCCGACCCGTCTTCGTTTGCGGCGTGGAAGGCCAAGGGCGAGACCCTGATGAGGCTCAACGACCTCAACGGCGCGGTGGGCTCCTTCGACCGCGCGATAGCCCTGGAGGCCGGCGACTTCGGCGTGTGGGTGCTCAAGGGCGACGCCCTGGAGGCCCTGGGCCAGCCCGAGCCGGCCCTCACCTGTTACGAGAAGGCGCTGGCCATCAACGGCGAGGACGAGCCCGCCTGGCTCAGGAAGGCCGGCGTGCTCGCCCGCCTGGAGCGCCCCGACAGGGCCTTCGAGGCGTACATGAAGGCCATCGACATCAACCCGAAGAACGCCGCGACCTGGATAACCGTCGGCTCGGTGCTCGTCAGGATGGGCAAGGCCGACCGCTCCATCGACTGCTACGACAAGGCCATATCCATAGACGGCCGGAGCGCCGAGGCGTACTTCCGCAAGGGCGCGGCGCTCAACCAGCTCGAGAGGTTCAGAGACGCCCTGCCGGCCTTCGCCAGGGCGGTGGAGCTTTCCCCCCGCAACGAGCAGGCCTGGAACGAGTACGGCACCGCCAACTTCCGGCTGGGCAAGTACAAGGAGGCGGTCCAGAACTTCGACAAGGCCATCGCCGTCAAGATGGACTTCCCCGAATCCTGGTTCAACCGCGGCCGGGCCCAGGAGATGCTGGGCCAGCACGAGGAGGCCATCCGGTCGTTCGACAAGGCCATCGGTATCCGCGAGGACTACGACGACGCCTGGTACGAGAAAGGCCGCCGGCTGGCCCACCTGGGCCGCCTGGAGGACGCGGTCGGGAGCTTCCAGCGGGCCGCCAAGCTCAACGCGTCCCACCACCAGACCTACAACGAGCTGGGGCTGGTCTACCTGCGGCTCAACCGCCTGGCCGAGGCGCTGGGCGCGTTCGACCGCGCCATCGGGATAAAACCCGACGAGCCGGCCCCGTGGGTGAACAAGGGCGACGCCCTGCTCGCGATGGGGAGGCACCAGGAGGCCGCCTCGGTGTTCGACCAGGCGATCGCGATAAACGCCGCCCTGCCCGACGCCTGGAACGGGAAGGGGCTGGCGCTGGCGGGGATGGGCCGGCACGCCGAGGCCATCCCGGCCTACGGCAAGGCCATCGATTTGCGGCCGGAGCACCGCGACACCTGGAACAACCTGGGCGAGACCCTTTCGAGCCTGGACAAGCCCGGGGACGCCCTCTCCTGCTTCGAGAAGGCGATAGCGCTCGACAGGAGGTTCGGCCGGGCCTGGTACAACCGCGGGGCGGCCCTGTCGCGGCTTGCCCGCGACAACGAGGCCGTGCCGGCTTTCGAGGAGGCGCTGGCCCAGAACGGCCAAGACGAGCGCTCCTGGAACGGCAAGGGCGCCGCCCTCCACCGGCTCGGCAGGCACGAGCCGGCGCTGGAGTGCTTCGACCGGGCCATCGGCATAAAGGCCGACTACGCCGACGCCTGGGTCAACAAGGGCTCGGCGCTCTCGGCGCTGGGCCGCTTCGAGGAGGCGGTGGCCGCCTACGACCGGCTTCTCGCCATCCGGCCCGACGTGGACGCCCACGTGAACCGCGGCATCATGCTCTACAACCTCAAGCGCTACCCCGAGTCCATCCAGGCCTACGCCAAGGCGCTGGACATATCGACGAGCAACCCGGCCACCTGGTTCAACATGGGCAACGCGCTCAAGAGGATGGAGAAGATCCCCGACGCCATCCAGTGCTACGACCGGGCCATCGATTTCAAGACCGACCACGACCAGGCCTGGTACGAGAAGGGCGACGCCCTGGAGGGGCTCGAGAGGTTCGAGGAGGCCCTCAAGTGCTACGAGCGGGCGCTGGAGATCAACCCGGCGCTCGCCGGCGCCTGGTTCCGCAAGGGCGCGGTGCTCGAGGCGCTGGAGCGCCACGAGGAGGCTGTCGGGGCGTTCGACCGCGCCATAGAGAACCGATCCGACTTCGCCGAGGCCTGGCAGAAGAAGGGCCAGGTGCTCCGGGCGCTGGGCCGCTTCGACGAGGCCGACATCTGCCTGAACAAGGCCATAGAGATCAACCCCGAGATGGGCGACGTCTGGAGCCAGCGGGGCTTCAACCTCTACAAGCTGGGCAAGGTGGAGGAGGCCCTCCAGTGCTTCGACAAGGTGGTCCAGATGAACCCCCGCGACGCCGAGGGCTGGAGCAACCGGGGGCTCGTGCTCAACAACCTCGAGCGCTTCGAGGACGCGGCGGGCTCGTTCGAGGAGGCCACGAAGATCCGGCCGGACTTCTTCCAGGCCTACAACCTCTGGGGCACCGCGCTCTACAGCCTGGGCCGGATGGAGCCGGCGATAGAGAAGTTCGACCGGGCCATAGAGATCAACCCGGACTACTTCTCGGCCTGGCAGAACAAGGAGATCGCCCTGACGGAGATGGGCCGCTTCGAGGAGGTGCTGCCCGTCTACGACAGGCAGATAGAGCTCAACCCCGACGACCCCCAGACCTGGTTCAGCAAGGGCGTGGCGCTGCGCCAGCTCAAGCGACTGCCGGACGCGGTCAAGGCCTACGACCAGGCGCTGAACCTCGATCCGTCCATGGCGGAGGTGTGGGCCGAGAAGGCCGGGGCGCTCTACAACCTGAAGAACGTGCAGGGCGCGATATCGAGCTACGACAAGGTGCTCGAGCTTGCGCCGGAGAACGAGCAGGCCTGGAACAACAAGGGCTCGGCGCTCTACAGCCTGAAGAGGTACGACGAGGCCGTCAAGTGCTACGACAAGGCCCTCGAGATCAAGCCCGAGTTCTCCGAGGCCTGGAACAACCGCGGCTCGGCCCTGTACAACCTCAAGAAGTACCCGGACGCCGTCAAGTGCTTCGAGAAGGCCATAGAGATCCAGCCCGACAAGCAGGACGCCTGGAACAACAAGGGCAACGCCCTGTGCTCCCTTCGCAAGTTCGAGGACGCCATCCGGGCCTACGACGAGGCCCTCAAGATAACCGAGGACAACGAGATAACCTGGATAAACAAGGGCAACGCCCTGCGCGACCTCAAGCGCCTCAAGGACGCGATAGACTGCTACGACCGGGCCCTCGACCTGAACCCCAAGTCCACCAACGCCTACTCGCAGAAGGGCAACGCCCTGGGGGCGCTGGGCAACGGCAAGCAGGCGCTGGAGGCCTTCGACCACGCCCTGAAGATAGACCCCTCCGACGCGCAGGTGTGGAACAACCGCGGCTTCGTGCTCAGCTCGCTGGGCCGGGTGACGGAGGCCCTGGACTGCTACGACAAGGCCATCCGCAACAAGGACGACTACGAGGACGCCTGGAACAACAAGGGCAACGCCCTGTACTCGCTGGGCAAGGCCTCCGAGGCGCTGGGCTGCTACGACAAGGCCATCGAGATCAAGCCCGACTACGCCGAGGCCTGGAACTCGAAGGGCACCGCCCTCAAGAAGCTCGGGCGCGACGAGGAGGCCATCCGGTCTTACGACCGGGCGATAGAGATAAAGCCCGACTACGAGGCGGCCTGGAACAACAAGGGCACGGTGTTCTTCGGGATGGACAAGCCCGCCGACGCGATCAAGTGCTACGACGAGGTCATCAAGCTCAACGGCGAGAACGACGAGGCCTGGACCAACAAGGGGAACGCCCTCCGGGCGCTGGACAAGGTGGACGAGGCCCTGAAGTGCTTCGAGAGGGCGCTCGAGGTCAACCCCGACAACATCGAGGCGAAGAACGGCAAGGCCATAATCGAAAAAGCGCGCAAGAAGTGAGGCCCGGACGGGGTGACGGGCCGTGCTCTCCGACAAGGTGGCAGGGGCTCTCCGGGGCGGGGCGGCCGGCACGGACTGCTGGCTCCAGGAGGGCATGGAGCCCCTGGGGGCGCTGGCCGACGCGGCAGTGGCCCTCGTGAACTCGCGCGGCGGGCTCATCATCGTGGGCGCGGCGAGGGGGGCGGACGGGCGGCCGGAGGTGCGGGGCGTCCGGGTGGTCCCCGGCCCCAGGGGCGAGGAGGCGCGCCGCTACGACCTGGGCCGCCTGGAGGCCCTGGGGGCGCAGGCCCGGCCGGCGTTCCGGGCCCGGGCAGCCTCGGAGACGGACGATTCCGGCCGCGAGCTCTTCATAGTCGAGGTGGACGAGGGCACGGAGAAGCCCTACTGCAACCGCCAGGGCATCTACTTCCGGTTCTCGGAGGGGGCGCTCGGGCCCATCTTCCCGGACGAGATGGGCCGGCTCTTCACGGGCGACGCCCTGGAGCTCCACCCCGGGATGGACGCCGAGTGGGTCCGGCGCGGGGACGCCCTCATGGAGAAGCGGGACTTTCCCGGCGCGCTGCGGTGCTACGACGCCGCCACGCGGCTCAATTCGCGCAACCCGGACGCCTGGGCCCGCAAGGGAGAGGCCCTGGAGGCCTCCGGACGGCCGGAGAGCGCGCTGGCCTGCTACGACCGGGCGGTGGAGGCGAGGCCGGAGGAGTCGGCGCCGCACGTGCTCCGGGCGCGGGTGCTCCGGGGGCTCCGGCGGATGGACGAGGCCCGGCGGGCGGTGGACCGGGCGCTGGAGCTCAACGGGCGCAACGAGGACGCCTGGCTGGAGCGGGGCGAGCTCTCCCGCGCCGAGGGGAAGCTCGAGGAGGCCCTCTCCTCCTACGACCGGGCGCTGGAGATCGGGCCCGGCTCCTCCGGCGCCTGGAAGGGCAAGGGGGCGGTGCTCCAGCAGCTCGGGCGCGACGAGGAGGCGACCGCCGCCTTCGACCGGGCCCTGTCGGTGCGGCCGGAGGACGCCGGGCTCTGGGTGCTCAAGGGCCGGTCGCTGGACCGGATGGGCCAGCCCGCCAAGGCGCTGGACTGCTACGACCGCTCCATCGGCATCGCCCCGGAGAGCGAGGAGGCCTGGCTGGAGCGCGGGCGCGCCGCGGAGAGGCTGGGCCAGCACGAGAAGGCCATCGCCGCATTCCACAAGGCGCTGGAGCTCAACGCCCGAAACGACCTCACCTGGACCGAGATAGGCAACATGCTGCTCTCGCTGGGGCGGCACGACCAGGCGCTCTCGTGCTTCGAGAAGGCCACCGAGATCAACGCCCGGTCGGATTCGGCCTACTACGGCAAGGGGCTCGCCCTGGACCGGCTGGGGCGGCTGGAGGAGGCCGTGCTGGCGTTCATGAAGGCCACCCAGATACGGCCCCTAAACGAGCGCGCCTGGAACGAGATGGGCACGATACTTGCGCGGAAGGACCAGTTCCAGCAGGCGGTGGAGAGCTTCGACCGGGCCATCTCCGTGAAGAAGGACTACGGGGCCGCCTGGTTCAACAAGGGCCGGGCCCTCGTGGCGCTGGGCCGGCACGCCGAGGCCGTGGAGTGCTACGACCGGGCCCTGGCGATAAGGGAGGACGCCGGGTCCTGGAGCGCCCGCGGGCAGATCCTCTTCACGATGGGCCGGTACCAGGACTCCGTGGCGAGCTTCTCGAAGGCGGTGGGCATCGACGCCCTGAACAGGGACGCCTGGCACTCGATGGGGCTTGCCCACCTGAGGCTCGACCAGCACGCCGAGGCGGTCCGGTGCTTCGACCGGGCCATCGGAATCCAGGTGGACTTCGCCGAGGCCTGGTTCCAGAAGGGCGAGGCGCTGGGCCGCCTGGACCGGCTCGACGAGGCCATACGCTGCTACGGGCGCACCATCGAGCTGGACCAGAGGCACGCCGGGGCCTGGGCCGCGATGGGAATCGCCCTGGAGAGCCTGGGAAAGCTCCCCGAGGCGGCGGCCTGCCTGGAGAAGGCCACCGTCATGAAGGCGGACTACGCCGAGGCCTGGAACCGCCTGGGCGGGGTGCTCAAGAAGCTGGGCCGGCTGGCCGAGGCCGACGCCGCCTTCGAGAAGGCTGCCAGGCTCGCGCCGGACCAGACGGGCGTGTGGACCCAGCGGGGCGTCACACTGTACAAGCTGGGGAGGGCCGAGGAGGCGCTGGACGCCTTCGACCGCGTGCTGAAGCTCAACGACCGCGACGTGGAGGCCTGGTCGAGCCGGGGGCTCATACTCCACAACCTGGGCCGCTTCGAGGAGGCGCTCCGGGCGCACGACCGGGCGCTGGAGCTGAACGGTGCCTCCGAAGTGTACTGGCTCTACAAGGGCAACACCCTCTACGAGCTGGGGCGGGCCGAGGAGGCCCTGCGCTGCTACGACAGGGCCCTCTCGCTGAACCAAAACCACCTGGTCGCCTGGAGGCACAAGGGGATTGTCCTCGAGGACCTGGGCCGCTGGTCCGAGGCGGTGCCGTGCTACGACAACGAGACGAGGCTCAACCCCGACGACGGCACGCCCCACTTCAACAAGGGCAAGGCCCTCCGCAACATCGGGCGGAAGGAGGAGGCCCTCTCCGAGCTCGACCGGGCGCTCTCGCTGGAGGCCGGCTCGGCGGAGGTCTGGTCCGAGAAATGCGCCCTGCTGTACTCGATGGGCCGGGTGGAGGAGGCGGTGCGCTGCTACGACAAGGTCATCGGCATAGATCCGAACGACGCACTCGCCTGGAACAACAAGGGCTCGGCGCTCTACAGCCTGAAGCGCTACCCCGAGGCCATAGAGTGCTACGACGCCGCGCTGAAGGTCCGGCCGGACTTCGACCAGGCGCTGAACAACAAGGGCTCGGCGCTCTACAACCTCGACCGGTACTCCGAGGCGGTGCAGGCGTTCGAGCAGGCGCTCCGGCACAACCCGAAGTTCGACGAGGCCCAAAACAACAAGGGCAACGCGCTGGTGCAGCTCAAGCGGTACGACGAGGCCATAGAGGCCTACGACGAGGCGCTGCGGGACAACCCCAAATCGGCCGTGACCTGGAACAACAAGGGCAACGCCCTCCGGGAGCACGGCAAGCTCAAGGAGGCGCTGCGCTGCTACGACCAGGCGCTCCAGCTTCGGCCCGACTACGACAGCGCCTGGACCAACAAGGGCAACGCGCTCGGCCGGCAGGGCGACTACAAGGCGGCGGTCAAGTGCTACGACCGGGCCCTGGAGGCCAACCCGTCGTACGCCCTGGCCTGGAACAACAAGGGCTACGCGCTGTCCCAGCTCGGGGTGACCAACGAGGCGCTGGCCTGCTACGACAAGGCCATAACGAACCGGCCCGACTACGAGGAGGCCTGGAACAACAAGGGCAACGCCCTGTACACGCTGGGCAAGGCGGAGGACGCGCTCAGGTGCTACGACCGGGCCATAGAGATCAAGCCGGCCTACGCCGAGGCCTGGAACAACAAGGGGACCGCCCTGCGCAAGAAGCAGCGCGACGACGAGGCGCTGCGGTGCTACGACCGGGCCATAGAGATAGAGGCCGAGTACAAGGACGCCTGGATGAACAAGGGGAACGTGCTCTTCAACATGAAGAGGGTCGAGGAGTCGCTTGCCTGCTACGACAAGGTGCTGGCGCTGGACCCCGACAGCGACGAGGGCTGGACCAACAAGGCCAACGCGCTGAGGCTTCTCGAGCGGGGCGCCGAGGCGCTCAGGTGCTTCGATAGGGCGCTTCAGATAAATCCGAACAACGCCGATGCCAAGAGCGGGAAGGCGGCGATGGGGAAAAAGTGATAATGAAGGCGCAGGGCATAGGGGGGTTATGGACCTTGCGTTGATGATGATTTACCGGATGATTGTTATTATTGAATGATTTTTTAATATCGTCAAATCGTTTCTTCATTTCGATTTTTTATAACGTTGGAAAAGGAGAACAAGAATACAATTGACAACAACAAACATACCAATTACTATCATTGGCATGGCCAATTCGCCTTCTTGCGAGCGGGAATTGCACGAAAAATGATAGGATACCGTTGTTTGGTTTTTCGGGCCGGTCGATTCTCCGGTTATTTCAAGCCAAAGCCTTCTTTCTTCTCCAAGATGGATATTTCTGCACTCATCTTCATAATTCATTGTTCCGTTGTATACGCTTCCCGGTCCCATCACGATCGTATCGTTAAGGACGAAAAACCAGGGGGAACGCTTTATTGATAGATTGACCGAGCCCGTGCTGTTTCCGGAGTTGACCAGGGTGAAGTTGATGACGAAATGCCCAATTCCGCCCTCCGGCGGCGTTTTTACACCACGCGGGGTCATATTGAAGCTCTGAATCTCTATATAAGCCCTGGATATCGGCAGCAGGGTCCTGTTCACGGCCAGATATTTGTCGGATATCCTTATTGAGTAGGTATGTACGGCGCCTGCGTCTCCATTAATTAGACCGTGTCCCGACCAATTGTACGAATCTCCCGTAGGAAGGTCAAAGATAGGGCTCAGGTTGAAAATCGAATCTCCATCCATGAACCTGAACTGCAAATCATGCACTGTATCGGGCCCGTTGTTTTTGACGCCGGCGGAGAATATCGCCGTTCCGTGGACCCTCAATTCCAGGGGGACTTCAAAATACACAATGTCGATCCCGCTTTCCAGGGCTTGCGCGTTTGAACATGAAAGATTGAATCTCACCGAGAGGAGGACCAGTAGTAACACGGTCATGGCCCCCGCTTTTGGTGGCGATGCAGAACGGAATCGCCGGAAGGTGCCCATTTCCGAGATTTGCATTTTAGGTCTCCTCTCGCTTTGTTGCATCGGGCTTCTGCAGCTGTCGAATCTCCCAAAACGATAACGGTCTATCACTCATATAAACGTGGTTCCAAGCATCTCCAAAATGTCTTTTCAACACTCTCATGACATCGGCTCCCCGATGCGATGCAAAATTCATCAATCCTATTTTTTTTCATCCGTTTCCACGTGCAACCCCTGATTTCTATTGGTATTGCCAATACTACAATGTTTCCCGCCTTCCCGATTTTCGCCCCCGCCTTGCCCTGCTTCCTCGGTTTCATGTACTATAGGTACATGTTTGCCGGATACGGATCGGCAAGCGTCTCCCCGCATATGCATTCGAGCAAGGCGGTACACCCATCCACCCAGATCGGGAGAAGAGCCGTTGTTCGTTACCCTATTATACAAGAAAACGCATCCGCCCACCGGAAGGGGGACATCGGTTGAGGATAGCCGTCTGCGTCAAGCAGGTGCCCGACACGACCGAGGTGAAGGTCGACCCGAGGACGGGAACGCTCATAAGGGAAGGGGTGCCCAGCATAATCAACCCGTTCGACCAGTACGCCGTCGAGGAGGCGGTCCGCCTCAGGGACGCCGCCGGCGGCGGCGAGATTGTCGCCATATCGATGGGCCCCCCGCAGGCCCGCTCGGTCCTGATACACTCGCTGGCGCTCGGAGCCGACAGGGGCATCCTCCTGAGCGACCGCGGCTTTGCCGGCGCCGACACCTGGGCCACGGCGCTCACGCTCGCCCTGGCCATTAAAAAGGCGGGCGAGTTCGACCTCGTCCTCTGCGGCATGCAGGCCATCGACGGTGACACGGCCCAGGTCGGGCCCGAGCTGGCGCAGCTTCTGGGCATCCCGCAGATAACCTGTGTGGACAAGGTGGACCTGGACGGAAAGAAGGTCGTGGCGCGAAAGCTTGTGGACGAGGGCTTCGAGGTGCTCGAGGCGAAGATGCCCGTCCTGCTCACATTCATGACGCCCTCCGACTTCGTGCCTTCCAACCCGCCGTTCTCCAAGATATCGAAGGCCCAGAAGAAGCCCCTGGAGACCTGGGGCATCAAGGAGGTGGACGGCGACCCCGAGAAGCTGGGGCTGAAAGGCTCCTTCACGACGGTCACGAAGGTCTATTCCCCGCCCCGCCGCGAGAAGGCGGTCATGCTCGAGGGGAGCCCCGAGGAGATCGCGAGGAAACTGGCCGACATCCTCGGAAAGGAGGGGTTCTTCTAGGAGGTGACAGGCATGGCTGACCCCATCCAGGTGGATTTGGAAAAGTGCACCGGGTGCGGCCTTTGCGTGAAGGCCTGTCCCTTCGACGCTGTGACCGTCGTCGACAAGAAGGCGGCAATCGACGAAAGATGCGTGCTGTGCTCCGCCTGCGTCCAGGCCTGCCCCACAGAGGCGATAAGGATAGAGCGCAGGGAGGTCAAGGTGGACCTTTCGGCCTACAGGGATGTGTGGGTGTTCGCCGAGGTCGGCGAGGGCTGCGCCAAGGGAGTGAGCTTCGAGCTTTTGGGCAAGGCCTCGGAGCTCGCAAAGGAGCTCAAGCAGCAGGTCTGCGCCGTCCTGCTGGGCCACGAGGTCAGGAGGTACGCCGACATCCTGGCCGAGAACGGGGCCGGCCGGGTGTTCGTCGCCGAGCACGAGCTCCTGGCCCGCTACAACACGGACCTGTACTCCACCGTCATCTCCGGGCTGATAATGAAGCACCGGCCCAACATCGTGCTCTTCCCGGCGACCAAGCTGGGACGGGACCTTGCGCCGCGCGTGGCGGCGACCGTCGGGCTGGGCCTCACGGCCGACTGCACGGGCCTGTCGATACATGACGGCATGCTCCTCCAGACGCGCCCGGCCTTCGGCGGCAATATAATGGCGGACATCCTGTGCCCCCACACCCGGCCCCAGATGGCGACGGTGCGGCCGAACGTGATGCCCAAGCCCGTGCCGCGCAGGGGAATGAAGGCCGGGATCGTCGATGTGCCGGTGAAGATAGACCAAAAGAGCATCCGAGTCCACGTCAAGGAGCAGGTGAAGACCTGCGCCGTCGGCGGCAAGAAGATAGAGGAGTCCGACGTGGTCGTCGCGGGCGGCCGGGCGGCCTGCGAGGGCGACGGCTTCGAGGTGCTGCAAAAGCTCGCCGACGAGCTCAACGGCGTCGTCGGCGCCTCGCGCGTGGCCATCGACATGAACAGGAAGCCCAAGTCCGTCCAGGTCGGCCAAAGCGGCATCACCGTGTCGCCGAAGCTCTATGTCGTGTGCGGCGTCTCGGGCGCGATACAGCACACGGTCGGCATGCGCGGCTCCAAGCTCGTGGTGGCCGTGAACACGGACCCCGGCGCAACGATATTCGAGTTCAGCCAGTACGGCATCGTGGGGGACCTGTTCCAGGTGATACCGGCCCTGACGGCGGAGATACGCAAGAGGAAGGGGAGGTAGGCCTCCTTCCATCCAATGGCGCTCCGTTCCCGATTCTCCTGCGGTTGCCCACTTTCAGCCACCCCCCTGAAAAGGGGATATATCCCCCCGTTGCACAGGCTTCCCCGGAGGCTGACTGCATGCCGAAAGATATAAGTACAAAGCATGAGCATATATGCTTTAGTGGTGCCATGAGGACCACGGTCGAGCTTCAGGACCACATCTACGAAAGGATCGTCCGGGACGCCGGGAAGCGCCGGATATCGGAGACAATAAATGCCATCCTGGCCAGCCACTACCGGAAGAAAAAGAGCATGTTCGGGGCGGACCCGTGGCTCCGCAAGGCGCGCCGCGACGACCTGAGGGACGAGGATGACCGCGATATTTGATTCTTCGGCCTGGATCGAGTACTTCGCCGCATCGCCGAAGGGCGAGCGGGTCCGGGAGCTGGTCGACGGCGGCGGGGCGAAGCACACCCCTGCGGTGTGCCTGCTGGAGATAAAGGCCAAGTACCTCCGGGAGGGGCATGACCCGGCGGAGCGGATCGATTTCATCTGCGGCTCATCATCGATTGTAGGTATCTCCAAGGAGATATGCCTGCAGGCGGCCGACCTGCGGGAGAGGCACGGATTGCACACGGTCGATGCGATGGTCTATTCGGTGGCGAGGGCGCTCAAGGGGACGCTCTACACCTGCGACCGGCATTTCCAGAAGCTGGATGATGTGGTCGTCGTGTGATAGGCCGGTCAGCGCACGGGGGCGATGACCGGGCCTTGCAGAGACCTGCCGGCCGGACGGCGGGGCGCTACCCCTTTCCGCCGCCTTCCGTCGAGCGCAGGATCTCCCGCAGCCTCTCCATCTTCCGCTCCTCCGAGCCCTCCTCCGGGTCGAGCTCCCGGATCTTCTCCGTCATCCGGATGGATGCCGGCCCGGTGGCATGCGCCCTCGCCCTCAGCAGGAGCTCCAGGGCGGGCCGGAGGTTGGCCCCGGCGCTCAGGTGGGGGTGGGCCTCCTTGGCCCTCTCGATGGATTCGGCCATCTCCCCCGAGATGTATTCCAGATGGACCGTCTGGCCGTTCGGGAGGGGGAGGGTGAGGTCCTCGAAGAGCTCCGGGTTTTCACGGGCGACCAGCGCCGCCGGGCGTATGACGGTCATGATATCGGCCCGATGAGTAGCAGGAAAAGGGCGGTTTTGTTCTCCAGAGGCGCCGTTGTCCCGAGGAAAGGTGACTCCGCCAAGAGCACCAGGGGCAGCCCGGCCCCCAGCACCGCAAGGCCGGCATTGCGCAGCCAGGGCAGGGTGCGGTTCTCGACCGGGGCCAGGGTCGCCATCGGGTGATGCCCGGCGGTGGCGGAGACCTTGAAGGCTCCTCCCTGAGCCTGCACGAGGGCGTCCGGCATTCCGCGCATCGCAGCGTCCGCAGGTCCCAAAAAGGGATGCTCGCCCCGCAGGCCGCGCACCTGGTCGGCATGGCAACGGCGTTGCAATGTCACCGGGAGATATTGTATCCGACCCCCGGCCGGGCGCCTCAATACCGTTTGATGTCGAACCACCGGTCCGCACTCAGCCGGGCCTCGTCGGGAGAAAGCTTCTTGGTCCTCTCGTAGAATGCGATGAAGAGCTCCCTTGCGGCCTCGAAGGAGAGGTTCGGGGCGGCGAGGTCCTTCCCTCTCCGGGGCACTATCTTCAGATCGTGCAACGGGCCGGGCCCGACCGCCGCCTTCCTGCCCCCGGGCAGGACGTGGCTGACCTCGGCCCAGGAGAACCCGACCGTCCTTCCCGAGCGATATTTCAGAAGGAACAGGATGGGAGAGAGCTCAACCGCGATAGGGGTCCGGAGGTATTCGCCCACGGCCCTGACCAGCGGCAGGAAGCAGGCCACGCCCGCTGCCAGCAACCCCAGGGCGAGGACGGGGAGCCCCCGGTCCTGCGATGGCGGGAGCATCCGAAGCAGGGCGGCCCCGGACGAAAGCGGCAGTACGGTCGCCAGCAGGCATATCCAGGCCCACGACCTCAGCCGGCCGGCGCCGCCGTTTTGTATCTCCCTCAGGCCGGGTGGTTGGAGGGCGGAAGGCGGACCTGTAACGAGCGGCCTGCCCTCGGCCGAATCCGGCGGAGGCCGTTCTCCGCCGGGTCCCCGCGCTCGCCCAGGCATGCCCTAGAATCCGCCCATCAACATGGACAGGAAGACCAGCGCAACGATTATCAGGAGTATGGAGAGGATGAGCCCGACCAGGCCCAGCACAATCGCCGCCATGGCGTTCTGCTGGCGCTGGCTATGGGCCACGGCGCCAAGGATGAGGGCAATTATGCCGAAGATGAGGCCCAGGGGCGAGAACAGGAAGGCGAACACGATGGCCAGTATTCCCATGATGATGCCCGCAATTGCCATTCCGGAGGACTGGGGCTGCGGGTAGGGAGCGTAGACAGGCGGGTACTGCGGCGGGGGGGCGTACTGGGGCGCGTACACCGGTGGAGGGACCTGCTGGGGCGGGTACCGCGGCGGGGCCTGCTGCGGCGGGTACTGCGGCGGGGCCTGCTGGGGCGGGTACTGCGGCGGGGCCTGCTGCGGCGGGTACTGCGGCGCGTAGGGCGCCTGGCCGGATGCGGGCGGCGGGCTGGGGG
>VGTL01000068.1 GCA_016874675.1 Methanobacteriota archaeon
AGGGGAGAAAGGCAGCAAGGGATGAAGGCAGCACGGGAAGGGGGGAAGGCAGCAAGGCAGCAAGGCAGCAAGGGAGGAAGGGACGACGGCCGCCCCCTTCCCGCCATCCTGCCATCCTGCCTCCCCGCCCCCCTTTCTGCCTTGCTGCCCTGCTGCCTTGCTGCCCCCCTTTCTGCCTTGCTGCCCTGCTGCCTTGCTGCCCCCCTTTCTGCCTTGCTGCCCCCCGCCAACTCGTATAACATATATACATCAAACCCTATTATCAGCACAATAGGCCGGGCGTGGCGTCGCGCCGGGTGTTGAGGGATGGTCGTGGGGGAGCGAGGGAGGCGTCGGACCGGACCCGTCTTGCTGCTCGCTCTCCTGCTGGCCGCGCCGGCGACTGGGTCGCTTTGGCCGGCAGGCGACGGATGGAGCGGACCTCAGAGGACCGGCGCGGGAGCCGGCGGCGGGAGGGCCCTCGCGCCCACGATGCCCGACCTGATCCTCTCGGGGCTCGACTGGTCCGTCTCGGCGCCCGAGGACGGCGCCGGCGTCTCCATCTTCGCGAGCGTTTTCAACGACGGCACGGACGTATCCTCGTCTTTCGGCCTGGACCTTCTGGTCGACGGCGTCGTGGCCGGCAGCCGGGTGGTGAGCGGGCTCCTGGGCGGGGCCTCGGCGACGCTGCGCGCCGAGTGGGTCGCGAGCCCCGGAACCCACGAGATATCGGCGGTGGCGGACCCGGCAAACGCGGTGCGCGAGGCCAACGAGACCAACAACCTCCGTCTGGGCGGCCTGGACATCCCGTACCCGGACCTCGTGATGACCAACGTTAGCTGGTACCCGGTCGACTACCGGAGCGGCGACATCGTGACCGTCGTGGTGACGGTGCACAACGCGGGGGCCGGAGGCACGAGCAGGGAGATCGTTTTGGAGAGCTCCGTCGATCAGTATCCCCTGTCCAACCGGATTATCGGCGGCCTCGGGGCCAAGGACACCTCCCAGGCCAGCCTGCAGTGGACCGCCGCGCCGGGCGAACACACACTCTTCCTGCGCCTCGACCCGGCCAGGAGCGTCCGGGAGTCGGACCGGTCCAACAACCGCCTGGCGGTCCGCCTGGGCAAGGCCTATCCGGACCTCGTGGTGTCCAACCTCTCGGTCTCGCCGGGCAACCCCTCGGACGGCTCCCCCGCCGTACTCTCGGCGGTCGTGCGCAACGACGGTCCCGGCAACACCACCGCAAGCTTCGCAGTAACCTTCCTGGTCGACGGCAATCCCGCCGGCACCAGGAACCTCCCCGGGCTCTCCTCCAACGCCGGCCGCACCGTCTCGGTGGAGTGGCTTCCGACCCCCGGCAGGCATGTCTTGCGCGCCGAGGCGGACCCGGACGGGAGGCTGGCCGAGTCGGTGGAGACCAACAACTTCCGCCTCCTGGAACTCTCCGTCCCCTACCCGGACCTCGAGGTGCTGGGCATCGATTGGGAGCAGTCGCTTCCGACCGACGGCCGGCAGGTCGGATTCAACGCCTCCGTATCCAACACAGGCCCGGGGAACACCTCGCGCGTGGTGCAGGTGAGGCTGCTCGTCGACGGGCAGGAGGCCGACACGGGGGTTCTGCGCGGCCTTCCCGCGGGCGCCCGGGCCAACCTCACCCTCAACTGGACCGCCTCCGCGGGCAAGCACGAGGTCAGGGTGGAGGCCGACCCGGGCGGCCTGGTCGGCGAGTCCGACGAGACCGATGGTTTCCTGGTGAGGGAGATCGACGTCCCCTATCCCGACCTCGTCGTGTCCAACCTGTCGCTGTTCCCGCCGGCCCCGGAGTGCGGCGAGCCGGTGACCGTCTCGGCCTCGCTGGTCAACTCCGGCGCGGGCAACACCTCTTCCCCGTTCTGGGTCCACTTCTACGCCAACGGGGACAAGGTCCGCTCGGTCTACGTCAGCGGCCTCGTGCGCGGCGCGCTCCAGACCCTGGACGCGCAGTGGTCCGCCGTCCCCGGGACGTCGGACCTCGCCGTAGTGGTCGACGAGGCCGGCGAGGTTCCCGAGTCCGGCGAGCTGAACAACCGGGCTCTCACGCGGGTCTCGGTGCCCTTCCCGGACCTCTCGGCCGTCATCACCTCCTGGTCCCCCGCCGCGGCCCGCGCCGGGGAAAGGTTGAACGTCACGGTGGAGCTCCGGAACGGCGGCGCCAACACTAGCCTGCCGTTCGAGCTCGGCCTCTACGAGAACGGCGCGCTCGTCCGCACTGCCCGGATGTCCGGCATGCTGGCGGGGGAGGTGGCGGTCCTGAACCTCTCGCTCGTTCTGGGCTCGGACCGCCCCGAGATCAGGGCGGTGGCCGACTACGCCGGAGCGGTGCCCGAGCTCTCGGAGGCGGACAACACCCATACGATCTCGTACCCCGGCGGCGCGGTGCTTCCCCCGCCGGTGGCGTATGACGCCGTGTTCCGGGAGGTCCGCTACTTCCCCGAGGAGCCGGTCGACGGGGAGCCGGTGACGGTGCTCGCCACGGTGGGTTCCGCGGCGACCGGGAATCTCCCCGTCCTCGAGATGGACGTCTCCTGCCTGCTTGACGGCGTCTCCAGCCAGAGCCGCAGGGTGCGCCTGGTCGGAGGTGAGGGCGTGGCGAGCTTCGAGCTTGGGCCGCCCCCCGGCGACCACACGGTGGGCCTCTCGATCGGTCCGGCGGGCCAGGCGCCCGAATCCCGCCGGGACAACAACCAGGCGTCCGCCTCGTTCTCCACGCTGCCGCCGGACATCTCCGTGGAATCGCTCTCCACCGGCGCTGCCCAGGCCACGGACGGGAACCCGGTCAGCGTGTCGTGCATCGTGCGGAACCTGGGCCCGGGCTCCACGCGAAACGAGCTTTCGGTCGCCCTGCTGCAGGACGGGCTGCCGGTCGCCTCCCGGACCGTGAGCGGCCTTCTAGCCGGCGCGAACAGCACCCTGCTCTTCGAGCTTCAATCGTCGCCCGGGAACCACCGTCTCAGGGCCGAGGTGGCCGGGCAGGGCCGCCTCCTCCAGACCGACCTCTCGAACGACCGGGCGTTCTCGGCGTTCCGGGTAGCCGCGCCGGAGCTCGCCGTCGCCTCGGTCTCGGCCCCTGCCCGGGCCGACGCGGGCTCGACGGTCTCCATCGCCGTGACGGTCTCGAACTCCGGTGCGTCGACCGTCCGGGAGTCTTACGTGAGGGTGCTCGTGGATGGCATCAGGCTCGGAGACTCGCCCCTCTCCGGCCTGTTCCCGGGCCGCCCCGTGACGGTGATCCGGCAGTGGACCGCCGCGCCCGGCCCTCACAGCATCATGGCGATTGCCGACGCCACGGGTGCGATGGGCGAGACCGACGAGACCGACAACGTCCTTACAGTGCCCTCGACGGACGTTCCCCTGCCCGACCTGGTATTGGGGAACCTCAGCCTCGTCCAGCAGCCGCTCGACGGGGCCGCCGGCCTGGCGACGGTCGAGGTCCGGAACGCCGGTGACGCCGCCATGGGCCCGGTGAAGGTGGGGTTCTTCGTAGACGAGGCCCAGACGGGGACCTTCCCGCTGGGCGGGGTGCCCGCCGGGGCCTCCTTCACCGTGTCGCTCGGATTCCCTGTCCCGGCCGGACCGCACCTGCTCTGGGCCCGGGCGGTCCCGGCCGGACAGGCGGTCGAGCTCGACGAGACCAACAACCTCGCAACGCTGCAGGTGGCGGGCACCGGCTTCCCGGACCTGGAGCTTTCCGGCCTCGCCGTTCCGCCGACCGCGGTGGACGGCGCCTCCGTCCCGCTGTTCGCCGAGGTCCAGAACAACGGGGGCTCCACCGCCCAGAGGTTCTCGTTGAGCTTCTTCGTCGACGGCGCCCGGGTGGGAGACCAGCAGCTCGAGGGCATCCCGGCGGGCGGCCGGGCGTCCGCCTCGGTGCTCTGGACGGCGTCGCCGGGCACCCACCGCGTCCGGGCGGTGGTTGACCTGGACGACGTGGTCACCGAGCTCAACGAGACCAACAACCAGGCCACGAGGGAGGGTCTTTCCACCGAGCAACCCGACATCATGGTCGAGGACCTGTCCGCGGTGCGGGTTTCGGACCCGCGGGTGCCGGACCAGTGCCGCATCTTCGTGACGCTCGAGAACATCGGCGGGCCCACCCTGCGCGGCTTCTCGGCGGCGGTGTACCTCGACGACCGGCCCGTCGGCACGGTGTTCGCCAGGGGCCTTTTGGCGCGCAACACCACGCAGCTTTCATTGCTCGCCCCCGCCGGCACCGCTGCCAGGGTGTCCGTGGTCGTCGACGGGGAGGGCGTGCTCGCCGAGGGCGACGAGTCCAACAACATGGCCGCCGAGCCGTTCGCGCCGGTCCCGGGCATCGAGGGCGCGCTGCCCGACCTCTCTGTCGGGGGCCTGTGGATGGAGCCCGCCACGCCCTCCGACGGCGACGGCGTCCGGGTCTTCGCCGCGATCACGAACGACGGCACAGCCCCGCTCCTGGGCAGGGTGGAGGCCCGCCTCTCCCACGGCGGCTCCAACCGCTCCACCACGCTCGACGCGCTGGCCGCCGGCGGGAGGGCCCTGGTCGCGTTCGACACCGTCGCCTCGGGCGGGGCGATGGCGATGGAGCTCTCGGTGGACCCGCTCCGCGCGGTCCCCGAATCCCGCCGGGACAACAACATCGCCTGCGCCACCTTCACCGTCCCGCTGCCCGACCTCGTCGTGGCCGGGCTCGAGCGCTGGAACACCACCGAGGGCCTGCGGGCCCCCCTGTTCGTCGTCTTGGAGAACAACGGCACGGGCGACACCTCCCGGAAGATATCGACGGCCCTGTACGTCGCCGGGCAGCAGCACTCCCAGCTGTCGTTCCGAGGGCTGCCCGCGGGAGGGCGGCACTGCCTGGCCGTGGACTGGCTGCCGGTGTCCGGCGAGATCGATGTCGTCGCCTGGGCGGACCCGGGCGAGGAGGTGGCCGGGCCGCCCGACGGTCCGGACCGGCTGCACGAGCCCATCGCCACGAGCTATCCGGACCTTTTCATCTACAACATCACCTGGTCCCCGCACCTGCGCCAGGAGGACCGGACCGACCTCTTCGTCGAGGTCGGGAACGGCGGCGGGGCCACCGCCCGGCCGATCTCGGTGACCCTCTCGGTCGATGCGGAGGTGCTGGGGGCGCTGGAGCTCCCGGCGATGGCGGCGGGCTCGCGGACGGTGCTGTCCTGGAGCTGGGCCGTGCGCCCCGGGAACCACTCGTTCTCGGCGGCCGTGGACCAAAACGACGCCGTGCTCGAATCCGACGAGGCCAACAACCGGGCCGCCCGGGCCTTCCCCTCGGGGGAGTTCTCCGCCCCGCCCTCCCGGGCCAACCTGGCGCTCTCCGGGCTGGGCTACCACCAGTACCGCCTCCCGTCGGTCACCGACAACGGCTCGGGCGCCCAGGCCAACGTGTACCGGCTCAACTTCACCGTGATGAACGACGGCGAGAATGGAACGATGTTCTGCCATGCGCTGCTGCTTGCCGACGGGCTCAAGGCCGGAGAGGTGGTCGTGCCGCCCCTCCCCGCCAACACGAGCGTCAATCTGACCTTCGACTGGCTGGCGCCGGCGGGCGACTACAGGTACAAGGTCGTACTGGACGACCGGCGCGCGCTCGCCGAGTCTTTCGAGACCGACAACGACGACAGCCTGCGGATAGCCCCCAACAACGCGCCGAAGGCGATACCCGGCGGGCCCTACAAGGTCCGGCACGGCGAACCATTGACGATGAAGGGCGTCGGCCAGGACCCCGACGGCTTCATCGCGCTCTACGAGTGGGACCTGGACGGCGACGGCGTCTTCGGCGGCGGGAACGACACGGTGTCGACCACCACGGGGACCGTGACCAAGATCTACCGCACCGCGCGGCTCTACAAGGTCAGCCTGCGCGTGATTGACGATTCGGGCGCCACGGCCGTCGAGACCACGACCGTCCTCGTCGAGGAAAAGCCCCCCCGGCCCGGGCTGAGCATCAACCAGTACACCGTGATCGGTCTTGCGGTGCTCGTGGCGATCTGCATCACATTCATCACGATGCTAATCCGGGGCAAGGGCGAGATCTTCAGGAAAGAAGGCCAGTAGGCGGGGCGCAGGGCGCGAGGCGCAAGGCGCAAGGGAAGGGACAAGGCGCAGGGCGCAGGGCGCAAGGCTGAAGGCGCGAGGGACAAGGCGCAAGGTTCAGGGATCAATGGAGCGACCGCGGATTCTTCCCTTGTTCCTTGCGCCTTGTCCCTCGCGCCTTCTGCCTTGCGCCTTGCGCCGTGCGCCTTGCCCCTTGAGCTCAAGAATTGGATTATGGAAGGCGCCGAGGGGGAGACCGCGAAAGAGCGAGCCGTGCGAGCTCTTTGCGGCGAGGAGGACCTGGGAAGCGTGGGAAGGGGTCCTCCGGGTTCTCGAATCGACCCCCCGGCGTCAACGATTGGAAGGCGCCGAGGGGGAGATTCGAACTCCCGCGGGGGTTGCCCCCCACGAGCTTGCTGGTCTTGCCGGACCCGGAAATCTCCAGGCTCGCGCCTTACCGCTGGGCCACCTCGGCTCCGGACAACTGGAAGGCGGAACCCCGTTAAAAGCCTATCTGGAACTGGATGGGGAGCCGGGGGAGGCGCTGGGGCGGCCGACCCCCCGGGAGCCTCCCGCGCGATCGCCGGATTGATATAACGATTAGAAGGTATACCAATAACAATATCAAATATCGAGAAGCAACCTATAAATATGTCCCATTCTGTCGAATGGGACGGTGCGCCTGATGCGTTGGAGAGTGTTCACCCTCACGCTCCTGCTGGTCTGCCCCGCTCTTGCCTTGGGCATTCCGGCGGGAAACCCCGGCGCGCAGGCGCACCAATCGTTCATCGCCGACGGGACCGGCAAGCTCACCCTCCAGCTCGATCTTCCCGAACCCACCTGGGAGCGCGTCGACGGCTACATACTGCTCGGGCTCGAGGGCTGCCCGGGGTACGTCCGGGTAGCGGGCGCGCCACTGGTGCCCTTCTGGGGCAGGATGCTGCCCTTCCCGGTCGGGACCCGCGTCCTCGGTGTCGGGCTGGAGAACGCGCGATACGAGGAGCACCTCATCGGAGAGCGAGTCCTGCCGGCCCCTGAGCCGGTCCCCCTCGTAGCCGGGGCGACGGCGGAGCCACTGGAGGGGCCATCCTACTCGACCGACCGTCTGTACCCGGAGACCGAGACGGACTTCACGGTCACCACCGGGATGGGCGAAAGCGGGGGCGTGGAGGCCCACCTCTTCCTCAAGGTGTTCCCGGTGAGGTACAACCCGGTCTCCGGGCAGGTCCGGGAGCTACGTTCGGCCACCGTGACCGTGAGCTACATTGCCGCCCCCCAGCCCCATGCGCCCCCCGCGGACGCCGCCTCGGAGCTGCTCATCCTGACCCCGCCCGAGTTCGAATCAGAGATGGGGCGGTACAAGGAGCACAAGGAAGGGCTGGGCTTCACCGTCCGGATGGTGAACCTCACCAGCGTCTACGACAGCTCGATATTCAACGTGAGCGCCGGCCGGGACGGCCCCGAGAAGATAAAGCTGTTCATCAAGGGCGCGCTGGAGAACTGGTCCGTGCGCTACGTCGTGCTGGCGGGCGACGTCGAGAAGTTCCCGGTGCGCCGGGCCTGCTTCCTCGACTACTACGAGAGCTACAACCTCCCCACCGACCTCTACTACGGGGACATCTACAAGGCCGGCACGAGGACATTCTGCGACTGGGACAAGGACCGGGACAACCTCTTCGCCGAGTGCTACCCGAGCACCAATCCCGACGCCATCGACATCGACCCCGACGTGACCGTCGGGAGGCTCCCGGCCGGGACCCTCGCCGAGCTTTCCGGCCTCATCAACAAGACGATATCCTACCGCGAGAACGTCACCGGCAGCGACTGGTTCCAAAACGTCACGCTGGTCGGGACCGACACATTCGGTCCCTCCCGGGGCGAGGCCTCCGGCGTCGCCGAGGGAGAGTACGCCTGCGACGTCGCCCTCTCCTACCTGAACTCCTCCGGCGGCTTCAACGCCACCCGCTTCTACGAGCTCAACCGCACGTTCAGCATATCGGGAATCCGGGAGTGCCTGAACCGCGGCGGGGGTTTTGCGGTATTCGCCAACCACGGCTCCACCGACGGCGTCTGCTACCCCGACTCCGGCGGGGGCCCGGGCCTCTCCGGAGGCACGGCCTCGGCCCTGACCAACGGGCCCAGGTACCCCCTGAGCGTGCTGGACGCCTGCTCCACCCACGCCATCGACAGCAACGATTGCCTGGGGGAGGACCTCGTGCTCAACCCGCGGGGCGGCTCGATAGCCAGCATGGGCGCCACGCGCGTCGCCTACGGCGGCTGGGGCACCTGGCACATCCGGGGCAACTCGGGCTACATGAACGTCCACCTCGCCGAGATGTTCTCCAAGGGGACCATCATGCCCGGCGTCATGCTGGACCGGACCAAGCAGAGCTACATGGCCAACGTGGGCATCTGGGACTACGCCGACATGAAGACGATGGTCCAGTACATCCAGCTGGGTGACCCCGTGGCGTTCATCGGCGGGCCGGGCGTGGAGGCCTCGACCGACGCCGCCGAGAGGTGGGTGGACCCGGGCGGGATGGTCCAGTACGAGATAGCGCTCCGAAACGGCGCCCTGCACTCCGACACGGTGCAGCTTTCCATCTCGGGCTCCAGGTGGGCCGCCGGGCTCAACACCTCCGTAGTGGTCCTGCCGTCCAACTCCTCGGCGACCGTCACGCTGCGCGTGAGCGCCGACCCGCTCGCGGACGCCTACGAGTCCTCCACGCTGACGCTCGACGTCACGCCCAGGAGCACGCAGATACCGATTCGGCTCGAGCTCACCACCCGGGTTAACTGCGTGCGCCGGGTCTCGTTCTCCGTCAACGAGACGCGCTTTTCGGCGTTCCCGGGCCAGGAGGTCTCGGTCGGCTACTCCGTGGGAAACGAGGGCAACATCCGCGAGTCCGTTTCGCTTTCGCTTGCCGGGATGGACCCCGCCTGGCCCCTCTTTCGGAACGAGGGGCCCTACGATGTCGCCCGGCGCACGACGCTCGAGGGCAACCTGAGCGTCGCCATCCCGGAGCGGACGGTCGCCGGCGTCTACGGCTTCGAGCTCCGCTCCGAGACCGAAAGCGGCATCACCGGGAATGTCCCGTTCCAGGTCCTGGTGCACCGGACCTACGGGTTCAGCGCAAGTGTGGCCAACGCGACCACGATCGCCGGGCGCCGCGGGGCCGCGTTCGACGTCACCGTGACCAACCTGGGCAACCACGAGGACGGCTGCGAGCTTCGCCTCTCCGGTCTCCCCGACGGTTGGGGCGGGACGACGTCATTCCCCCTCCAGATGGGGGCGTTCGAGGAGCGCCCCCAGGACATCGTGCTCGTTCCCGACGGGTGCGCGCTGGCCGGCGACTACCAGCTCACGATGGAGCTCTTCTCCCCGGCGGGCCGCCTCGAGTCCCATTTCCTGACGGTGACCGTCGGGCGGCACTCCGACCTTCGGCTGATGTGCCCCGAGCCGTCGAGATCCGTCGACGAGGGCTCCGACGTCGATTTCCTCGTCTCGGTCGGGGGCTACTCGAACTTCCCGGAGGAGGCGGACATCTCCGTGGGGAGGCTGCCCGAGGGCTGGGGGTGGTTCCCGGCGCCGGGCCTGCCGGTCGTGGAGCCGTTCTCCTCGGCCGGGGCCGCCGTGGTCGTCCAGGTGCCCTCCCCCTGCCCCGCCGGCACCTACACGATCGACCTCGTCGCCTCCACTGCCGGCTGGAGGGCGGAGACGAGCGTCAAGGTCGAGGTTCGACGGCACCGGGCGTTCTCGGCACGGCTGGATGAGACGCAGGCGGCCCTCCCTCACGGCGGTGAGCGGGCGTTCACCGTGAGCCTGGAGAACACCGGCAACTGCCCCGACACCTACCTGCTATCGGCGGACGGGGCCCTGCCGGTCGACATCCGCGAGAACCTCCAAAGCCTCGAAGGCGGCTCGTCCCGGGACCTCTCGCTCGTTCTCTCCGTGCCCCCGAACGCGCCCTCGGGCGTCCACGAGCTCTCCGTCCGCGTCTCGTCGGTCGCTGACCCGACCATCGTCCGGCAGCTCGCCCTCAGGGTGCGCGTGGAGGGGCTCTCCGACGTGGATGTCCGGATAGAGCGGCGCTCCGGGGCCTCCCCCGGAACGACCGGGGTGTTCTGGCTGACCGCCGAGAACCGCGGCTCGGATGAGGAGACCGTGACGCTCCACGCGCCGGGGCTCTCCGCATGGAACCTGGAGCTTCCCGGGCTCTCGGTCCCTGCGGGCACGACCGTCCGGGCGCCAGTGTTCTACACGGTCCCCGATGGCATCGACGGCGGGAGCTACGAGCTGTCCCTGGTCGCCGACAGCGGTGGAAGGCCCCGCCACCTCGTCCACGAGGTCGATGTCCCGGCCCAGGACATCGCCGCTGCACCGGGAGGCGCCTCCCGGACGGGCCCGTCACCGCTCTTGCCCCTGGCCGCCGGGGTCATCGTCCTCGCCGTCGTTTCCGTGGGCACCCTCACCTGGAGGGCGAGGAGGAAGAGGGGACCGACCGCGGTCATCGCCCCGGCCGCCGCCGCGGGGCCCGCGCCGCCACCTCAGTGATCGTGGTGGTGCTCGCCCCTCTCGTGCGAGAGCATGTGGTAGTACTGGTCCACCGGCATCAGGGACGCAACCGCCCTCTCCACGACCTCGCTCAGGGCCGGGTGGATGTGCATCCCATCCTTGATGGCCGAGGCGCTCCCGCCGGCGTACATGAGCGTCACGATCTCCTGGATGAGCACCGACGCCTGCGGGCCGACTATGTGGGCGCCGAGGATGTTCTCTTCCTCCATGCCCGCCACGACCTTGACCAGCCCCCGGGCGGCCATCGCCTCTCCCTTGGCGGTGTCCTCGAAGCGGGCCCTGCCCAGGAGCAGGCGGTCCTTGCCGTGTGCCTGGACCGCCTCCCCCTCCCTCATACCGACGCTCGCTATCTCAGGGTGCGTGAAGACCGCGTGGGGCACCGCCCGGTAGTCGACGGCGACGCTCCGCTTCTTCACGGCGTTCTTGTAGACCACGACCGACTCGTAGTTGGCGACGTGCTTGAACATGTGCCTGCCGAGGGCGTCCCCGAAGGCCCAGATGCCCGGTGCCGCGGTCTCCAGGTGCTCGTCGGTGCCAATCCAGCCGTGCTGGTCGACCAGGATGCCGCTCCGCTCGGGGTGGAGGAGGTCGGCATTGGAGGCGCGGCCGGTGGCCACCAGTAGCTCGTCCACAGGCACCTGGAACTTCTCCCCCGTCGTCCGGTCGACGCCGATGATGGTCTTTCCGCCCAGGAGGGAGTGCTCCACCTCGACGACCTGGGTGTTGGTGAGGATGGTCATGTGCTTCGACATCTCGGAGCGGGCGAGGTCGGCGATCTCGGGGTCCTCGCGCGGGAGGAACTGCGGCTGGCGGCCAAGAATCGTGACGCAGGAGCCCATCGAGGCGAAGAAGTGGCCGTACTCGGCCGCGATGTAGCCCCCGCCGATGATGCCCACGGCCGCCGGGAGCTTCTTCAGACCGAGCACCGTGTCGCTCGTGTGGTAGCCGGCCCTGTCCAGCCCCTTGATGGCGGGCACCAGGGGGCGCGAGCCGGTGCACAGGAATATCATCGGCGCCTTGACGGTCTCGCTGCCCACCCTCATCGTGTAGGGCCCGACGAACTCGGCCGCGGCGTGGTAGTAGGTCAGGTTGGGGGCGTGCGAGAGCCCGTGGCGGATCTGTTCGATGTCGCGGCCGATGAGCTTGCGCATCCGCTCCATCACCTGCTCGAAGTGCACAGCCTTGAGCGGCGCCTCGATGCCGAACTGCCCGGCCTCCCGGACCGTGCGCGCGACCTCCGCGGGATAGAGGAGCAGCTTGCTGGGGATGCAACCCCTAGTCAGGCAGATGCCGCCCGGATCGTCCTTGTCGATGACCGCCACCCTAAGGTCGGGGTCCCGCTCCATCATGGCGCTCACGATGTTCATGCCCGAGCCGGTGCCCACGAGGATGACGTCGAAATCCTTCACTGTCTTCACCCCGTTTCATCAAGGTGCAAGGCGCAAGGCGCAAGGCGCAGGGCGCAAGGCTTGAGGGGCAAGGCGCATGGGGGAAGGCGCAAGGTTGGTGGAAAAGATTGTCCCTCTCTTCCCCCTTGCCCCCCGGTCCCGAAACCCGTCCTGTTATATGCGTCATGTCATGTATTTATAGTTGTGGCAGCGGCCCCTGCCCCGCATCCTCCGCCAATTCACTGGCGGGACCGGAGAACCAGCTCCTCCCACCCGGTGTCCGCAGCCAGCCCGGTCCCGTTGTAGGCGTCGTCGAAACCGCTCTCCGGGCAGTATATGGCCAGCCCGCAGGCCCGGGACACGTCCATCGACCCGGCCGGGTTGTTCCACCTTCCGAGTTTCACCACCGTCCTGTTGACCATCCTGGACACGTTCCCGTCCGCAACGACGCTCAGCAAATCGGCGAACCCGGCCTGCTCGAACCTCAGCGCCCCGGAACCGTCCGCCGTCCCGTTCCCGGCCGCAAACCCCGAAAACGCCTCCGAAAGGCCGGTCCCCGTCTTCAGGAGCGACATCACGATGGAGAACTTCTCCGGGTCCTTCGCCTTCGTCTCGTAGGCCTTCATGTACCCGGCCAGAATCGTCTTCCCGGCCTCGCAGGGGGCCTTCCCGGGCATCCTCCCCAGAATCTCCCCGTACGGCCACCCCGCCGTCGGCACGGTCTTCTCCGACGCGATGATGTACCGCGCCGCCGTCCCGACCTCGTAATAGACCTCCATCGTCGCCATCGCGCAGGCGTCGAACGCCAGTATGTCGAGCTCGAATCCGGACAGGGCGGTCCTAAGGTCCGCCAGCGAGAGCAGGTCCTCACCGTCGCCGGCCGCGCCCTTCCAGCCGTTTCCGTGGCCCCATATGACGAGCATCCGATGGTCCGCAGGGTAGTTCTTGACGCTGAAGTTCAGAAACGACTGGAGCGTCTGCGGCCGGCCCGTCTCCAGCTCGTTGGGCCTCTTGATCCATATCTCCCTAAGCGACAGGTCCTCCAGCTCGCCCTTCCTGACGAGGTACATCCCGGCGTCGCCCTCCCCGAGGCGGTCGGCCAGCACGACGACTTTCAGGTTCCCGGATGAGCCGACCTTCATCATCTCCTCGAGGTTCTTGTCGACGAACGGGGAGAGGCTCGAATCCCCGGCCATGTAGACCATGACCGTCCAGGAATGGCGCCCGGCGGGCTCCCGGACCGCGCATCCCGGGACGAAGGATGCCAGCAGGAGCAGCGCGACCAGCAGGCCCGGGAACCTCATCGCCGATGAATGCCCTGAGGTGTATTTAGCTGTTCCCGCATCCGCCCGCCGACCGCAAGGTGAAAGCCGCATGCCGGGCTCATGTCATCCCATCCACTGCCGGAAATCCCCGTCGGGGGACATCCGCATCCGGCCCGCCGGAGCCTGCCCGCGCCTTTCACTTTCTTTCCATTCCCTTTTCAGTGTACAACATCCCCCGGCGCCCCGGGCGCACGCAAGTCCAGCCGGAAAGGCGCATCGAAGCGCCCAACCGTCTGAACCAGGGGTAACCCCCGGCGGATTCAAATGGTTATATTTTCCATTATTATTATATGATGAAATCACCCTGTTTCCGATGGTAACCGACTAATTCTCACGATAAAGGGCTGAGCCTGCGCGGGAAAAAATGCCGCCCCACCGACAGGTTTAAACGGTGACACGTTCATGGGGGTCGGGGTGATTTCATCTTCCGCCACTTCCCCAAGGACATCAGGATATTGACCGTCATCATCTCGGTACTCTGCGCCATCCTCATGGTGACCATCACCTGGTACGGCGCAGTGCAGAAGGCGTACACGCCCGACGCCCGACCGAGGGAGCTTTCGCCGTACGTCAGCTACCGCGTCGAGGCCGACGAGGATGCCGTACAGGATGCAGTCAACATGACGATCCAGGGTTCCGTCATCGTCGAGGACGGCGGAAGGCTCACCATACGCAACTCGGTCTTCCGGATAGACTCCGAGGAGGACGGCCTGCAGCGCATCACCGTCGAGGAGGGCGCAGAACTGATCGTCGAGAACTCCACCATCCAGGCAAAGGACCCCGAGTTGCGCTACGAGTTCGTCGTGATGGGCACGCTGCTCATCGACAACTCCACCATCCAGGACATGTACGGCGAGGGCCGCGTCGGCGGCATCCAGCTCTACACGGGCCGGCCGAAGGAGATACGCAACTCGGTCGTCAGGGATGCCCGCACCACCGGCATCTATGTCTTCAACAGCACGCCGGTGCTCGACAACGTCACGATAATGAATTGCCCCACGGGCCTGTACATATTTTCCCCGACAGAATCCGGTGGCGGCCCGGTCGCTGCGATATCCGAGACGGAAGACATCCAACGGTCCAACGAATCCTTCTCGTTCATCGGCACGGGGTCCACCGGAAACATCACCCGCTGGTACTGGGACTTCGGCGATGGGTACATCGGGACCGGCTCCCAGCTCAGCCACACCTACACCCTCGAGGGCATCTACAAGTGCAAGCTCACCGTCACCGACGACATGGGCCGCGTAGATTCGGCAGAGCGCGTCATCCATGTGCTCAACGCGCGCCCTCTCGCCCTGGCCAGTGCCTCTCCGCCGGAGGGCGGGATAAACAGCACGATAAAGTTCTTCGGCCACAAGTCCACGGACAGCGACGGCTACATCGCCGAGTACAGGTGGTGCTTCGATGACAATACCACGCTCCTCGGCTCCGTCGTCCGGCACTCCTTCAACACCAGCGGGACGCACATGGCGACGCTCACGGTGACCGACAACGACGGCGACAGCGCCAACGCTTCGGTCTACGTGGACATCAGCTCGAACTTTGCCCCGGTGGCGGACGCCGGCGGCGACCAGCTGACATTCCTGGGGCGCCCTGCTTACTTCAACCCGATGGATTCGTACGACATCGACGGAACCATAACCGGCATCCACTGGGACTACGGCGACGGAACCACGGGCACGAGCGCGTTCCACGAGTACGCGAACCAGGGCATATACATCGCCACGCTGACGGTCACCGACGATACCGGCTACACGGATGAGGACACCGCCATCGTCGAGGTGAAGCGATCGGACTGGCTCCAGTTCAGAAAGGATTCCTCGAGGCTTGCGACCGGTGTCGGCGACGGCCCGGACATCCCCTGCTGGAGCGGCGGATTCTCCACGAACGAACCGAGCCCCGGCTCCATCGAGTTCGATTCCGGGTTCGCCGTGAACGGCTCGTTCGCCTTCGTCGGGACGGGCGACACCTTCGGCGGGTACAACACCACGACCCTATTGCAGAACTGGTCGTTCTCGCCGACCGGCACAACGGAGAGGTTCATCACCACGCCGGCGGTATCCGGCGATTATGTCATAACGGTCTCCCAGGTGATGGTCGACCAGGAGGTCACCGGCGTGACCGTCTACTGCTTCGAGGCGACGCCGGGCGATCCTTCCCCCTATGTAAATGACGGATACCAGCACCCGAATGCGACCTACGACATCATTTGGAAGCGGACCTTCAGCGGTTTCAAGACCGGGGCCTCGCCGCTCATTTATGGTGGGAAGGCATACATAGTCATGAACAACCAGACGGGCAACATCGTGATCTACGCGATGGACGTCGACGGCCTGATGGACGGGATAGACGGGCAATTCTTCGAACCCCAGGACTACTGGGACGAGCTGTCGTGCACCGTGGTCTCCGGCTACTACGGGGGCTTCATCACACGGACCCCGGCGCTCGATTCCGGCACGCTTGTGGTCCCGATCGAGGAAGGCAACAAAACGTCCTACCTGTTCTTCGACGTGAGCGGCCTTGCGGGCACCGGGACCGAAGCCCTCCTCTTCGGAACATATCCGGTTTCTACCGGCGCTTCGCTGGCATTCCCTCCAGCGATATGCGGCGACCGCGTTGCGGCGACCCTCTCCAACGGGACGGTCGCTATCCTCAACCGCTGGAACGCCACGGTCCTCAAGCAGTGCAACCTCGGAAACAACATCAAGGACACGGGCTCCATGCTTTTCGACGGGTCCAAGGTCTACATCTCTGGCGTCCAGGACTTCGGCCTTTACTGCCTGGATGCCTCGGACATGAACGGGACGCTATGGATCTACAACTTCACGGATGGCAACTACGCCTCCGGGGAAATGGCGCTCTTCGGGCAGTACCTGTACGTTCCGGTCTCGAACGCCACGAACGGCACGGTCCTGATAATCCACAGGGACAACGGCACGGTGAAGTCCTCATTCAAGATGGAGGGCCGGACATGCGCCCCGGTCGGCGGCGCCGCGGGAAGCCTGTTCATCCACGACGAGGACGGTGCACTCTACAGGCTGTCCAGGAACGACGCCATTCCCTGGACAATCGACTACTCGGCGACCACGGTGACCGGCATCATCGGCGAGGTCGGCCGGCTGACTAATATCACGAGCACCGAGCAGACCGTCACCTTGACGAACTTCTACACCAATCCGGTCGTGATTGCCCAGCCGCTGTCGTGCAACGGCACGGACCCGAGCCACGTGCGTATCAGGGACGCTGCGGGCGACCAGTTCAAGATAACGATCGAGGAGCGCATCAACGAGACGACGAACCATACCGAGGCCGAGAACGTTTCGTACATAGTCCTAGAGGCAGGCCGTTACCGCCTTCCCGGCGGGGGTGCCATCGAGGCCGGGACGTCAATGGTCACGCAGGAATGGAAGACCGTCACCTTCTCCTCGCCGTTGCCGGCGATGCCGACAGTGCTCGCGCAGGCCCAGACCAGGAACGAGGCCGACGCCGTCTTCACGCGCCACAAGAACATCGACAACACCACATTCGACGTGCGGCTCCAGGAGAAGGAATCCGGGGGCCTCGTGAACGGCGCGAACCACGCCGAGGAGAAGGTCGGCTACATTGCCTGGACGCAGGGCCGCGGGAGCAACAATGGGATTGGCTACGAGGTCCGCAACAGCACGATGCACGTGACCGACGCCTGGTTTCCGCTCCTTTTCTTCGGGAACTACTCCGGGCCGCCTTTGTTCATCGCCTGGTCCCAGACGACGAACGACACAGACCCCGCCGCCGTCCGCTACCAGTCGCTGACCAACCTCGCTGTCCAGGTCAGGATGGAGGAGGACGAGACGACCACTGACGGCGAGACCGCCCACAATCCGGAGGTGGTGGGCTTCTTCGCCTTCTCCAACGCCACCGACCTGCTGGCGGAGATGTCGCTTGCGGCCTACCTGGGCACGAAAACCCCCGAGCCGTTTGCCTTATATCCCGGCTTCGAGCAGTCCATGAGGATGGCCAGCTCCCACATCCAGACCTGGCGCAAGAGCACCGGGCCGTCCGGAGTCGACACCGCCCAGCGGTACCTGCGCGATGCGATAACCGAGATGTCCGCCGCAGACTACGCCGATGCGGTCGCCAACGCCAGGAACGGCCTCCAGAGCCTGGTCAACTCCTCGGAGACCTGGGACGGGA
>VGTL01000069.1 GCA_016874675.1 Methanobacteriota archaeon
TTAGGGCGGCCACGCTGAATTCCACGGGTATCATCCCAAAGGGTTCGTCGGCCGCCCGGACCCGGAATCACGCTCGCTAAAGCGAGCGGGCGGTTTATTAGGCTTTCAGGGCCGCTGAACCCCGAACCCTGCCCCCTGAACCCTCGCCGTCCCGTCGTGCCCCGCACCCTGCTCCCCGCTCCCCGCTCCTTTTTTCCCCGTCCGAAAGTGTTTTAAAAGGCCAACGTATTCAAAGCCCCACTCGAAGGGGCCAAAGAATGGTGAGCCAGAGGTGGAAGCTGCGCTGGGCGAACTTCAAGCTCGCAATCCGCGACTGGACCCACGTCATCAGCGGGGCGGGCCTGGCGTTCGGCGCGATACTGACGGTCCTGGCAGTTCTGGCCATCTGGTTCCCCGATGCGCTAAGCGAGGAGTTCAAGGAGGACTTCATGGAGACCTCCGGCCGGCTGGACATCTGCTCCGCCGGCGGCGGCCTGCTCCTTCTCATATTCGCCGGGTACTACTTCGCCGACAACATGAACAACCGGCGCAAGTTCAACCGGCTGTTCCACATCGCCAGCAAGGAGAAGTTCATCAAAAACCGCGACAAGCTCGAGGAGCTCGCCTTCTTCATATCGACCAGGCACGAGCGGATGGTCCAAAAGAAGATAAAGGAAATGAAGCTCCGGTAGGTGCCAAAATGAACCTTGTCCGCAAGGGGAAGGTCAAGGAGGTCTACGAGGACTCGGCCGACACCCTGCGCTTCGTGTTCACGGACCAGATCTCCGTGTTCGACAAGATCATCCCCACCCTCGTGCCTTTCAAGGGCGAGACCCTCAACCGGACCTCGGCCCACTGGTTCACCATCGTCGAGCAGATGGGGGTGCTGACGCACTACCTGGAGATGCCCTCGGCGAGCGAGATGCGCGTGAAGCGGGTGGAGGTCATCACGGACTACTCCAAGATGGACATCTGCACCAAGGGCTACCTCATACCGCTGGAGTTCATCTGCCGGCACTACGTCGCCGGCTCCCTGCTGGACCGCGTCAAGTCCGGCAAGCTCCCGCCCGAGGAGCTGGGATTCCCCAGGGGCCATATCCCAAAGCACGGGGAGAGGCTCCCCCAGCCCTTCTTCGAGGTGACGACCAAGCTCGAGAAGGTCGACCGCGGCCTGGGGCTGGACGAGGCGCTCAAGATCTCGGGGCTGACCCGGGAGGAGTACGAGGGCGTCAAGGAGACCGTCCTCAAGATAGACGACCGGATAGCCACGGACCTCAAACAGCGAGGCCTCATCCACGCCGACGGCAAGAAGGAGTTCGCGTTCGACAGCAACCGGGACCTGATGATAATCGACACGTTCGGCACGGCCGACGAGGACCGCTTCTGGGACGCAAAGGCCTACGACGAGGGGAGGCTCGTCGAGCTGAGCAAGGAGTTCGTGCGCCAGCACTACCGCCGGACCGGCTACCTCGAGAGGCTGGAGGCCGCCCGCGGCTCGAAAAAGCCGGAGCCCCCCATACCGCCCCTCCCCGACGACCTGCGCGACCAGGTCAGCCGGATATACATAGACATCTTCGAGAGGCTGACGGGGCAGAAGTTCGGGTGATGGGGAAGGCGCAAGGCGCAAGGCGCAAGGCTTGAGGGTCAAGGCGCTGGGGTCAAGGGGGAGGGAGCAAGGCAGCAAGGCAGCAAGGCAGCAAGGGAGAAAGGGAGAAAGAGAGGAAGGCACCATATACCCTTTCTGCCTTTCTGCCTTCCTGCCTTTCTGCCTTCCTGCCTTTCTGCCTTCCTGCCTTTCTGCCTTCCTGCCTTTCTGCCTTCCTGCCTTTCTGCCTTTCCCCCTCGCGCCTTGTCCCTCGCGCCTTAAGCCTCGCGCCTTGCGCCCTGTGCCATGAAATTGATTGGGGAAACGATAACAAACGCGGCGCCGCCGGGACGGCGCCGTTCACTCCCATCTGACGGGCTGGTCCGGCCGGTTCCCGGCCGGCGGCTCCTTCTTCCGGCCGCGGGCGGCCGCGGCGATGCCGCCGCCGACCGCGGCCAGGAGCACGACCAGCGTCAGGAGGAAGAGCGGGTTGGAGAGGCTCAGGAAGGGCTCCTTGTGGCCGGGCGGGATGGGGGTGACCGGGGTCCTGATGTTGAACGAGGAGCCGGTCCCGTGATCGCCCCAGTTGCCTGCGCCGTCGCGCGCCTTCACGCGCCAGTGGTAGGAGCCCTCCGGGAGCGGGGGCAGCACGTGGCCCGTCTGGTCCACCACGCCCTCCCACTCCAATGACGAGTAGTCGGCGTCGTCGTCCACCTGGACCAGGTAGCCCTTCACCCCGCTGAGCGCGTCGGCGGCCCCGCTCCAGGAGAGCGCCACCTGGTCGGAGGGGGCAAAATCCCAATTGTCGAGGGGAAGGTCCGTCCGGGGGGGCTTTGGCCCTTCGAGGTCCACGCGGAAGGAATACTCCATCGGCAGGCCGCAGTTGCCCGCCCCGTCGATGGCCCGGACCATGAAGAACCAGCGGCCCTCGCCCGGGACGGGCAGCCGGAGGCTCCGGCCGGAGAGCTGGACGGAGTACCCGGGCTCGTCGTCGCGCTCGGGCGTTACTATCCAGGCGTAGCCGGCGATGCCGCTCTCGTCGGGGGGCGCCTGCCACACGAACTCCGCCTCCGCGAGGTTGTACCAGGTGTCGGTCCCGGGATGGGTGGACGAGCTCACCACCGGCTTCCCAGGGGGCGTGGTGTCCAGCCGGAGCTCGAGCCTCGCCGCCGGCCCGATGTTGCCGGCCTCGTCGCGCGTTTGGACATGGACCTCCTTGAGACCGTCCGTGCCGGGGAGCTCGTAATCGAGCAGCGACCCGTAGGGTTGCCACTGCCCCCAGACCTCTCCATCGCCGCCGAGCCTCGCCTGCACGACACGCGAGAGTGCGTCGGATGCGACCACCTCGAGCGTCAATCGCCGGTCGGCCGTGAAGGCGGAACCGCCCGGCCGCCCGAACGAGACGATGTCGGGCCCGGCGGTGTCCAGCACTATCGAGCCGCCGGCCGGCGCCGCCCCGTTGCCGGCGAGGTCGCGCGCCTGGAAGCGGACGGTCCTGGTCCCGTCGGCGCCGGTCAACCGGAGCTCCCGGCTTTCCGCGAACGGCTCCCAGTCGGACCACTCGCCGCCGTCCTGCGCAAGGCGCATCTCGGAGACCCCCGACACCGCGTCGCGGGCCCAGAGCGCCAGCCGGACCGTCCGCTGGCCGGTGAGCGCCGCGCCCGAGTCTATCACCAATCGCAGGTCGCGGGGCGGCGAGAGGTCCACGAGGACCCCGCCCGAGAGCTCCCCGAACTGCCCGGCGTTGCCGACCGCGTCCACTGCCCGGACCTGGAGATGGTAGGTCCATCCGTCAAGCGCCTTCGTGTGTGCATACGAGGTCGAGAACGTCGTGTCCCGGACGCCCTCCTCCGGCCGCGCCGGGTCGGTCACTATCCAAACGATGTAGTAGGCGACCCCCGAGCCGACGTCATCGGCCGGGTCCCAGGTCCAGCGGACCGAGCGCTCGTTGGTCAGGGCCCGGGCGGCGACGGCGTCCGGGGCCGACGGGGCGGAGAGGTCTATCATGAACGGGCCGACCGTGTAGACCCCGCCCGCCCAGTTGCCGGCGACGTCCACGGCCCGGATGTGCAGGTAGCGCACGCCTTCCTGGTTCGACTCGTCGTACCCGGCGCCCAGGACGTCCGCGGTCAGGTCCGTCGTCCCGGCCGGGTCCCCGTCCCAGCTGAAGGAGAAGCCCGCCACCCCGCTCAGCGCGTCATTCTGGCCGGACCAGGAGACCCTGACCAGCCGCTCGGCCGACCAGGTCCCCACCACCTGGCGCGAGAGCACCGAGAACGAGTCGGGATTGGAGGGGGGCGTGGTGTCGATGTCGAAGGGCCCGAGGTGGAACGCGGTCAGGTTCCAGTTGCCCACAGAGTCCCGGACCCGGACATGGAAGTACCACCCGGCCGAGTCCCCGCGGGGCGCGCTGGTCAGGGTGGAGACCCCGGAGCCGACGGTGGCGGTCCCGTCGGGCACCGTGTCCGGCTGGAGGTCCCAGGCGTAGGCGAAGGCCCCCACGCCGCTGCCCCCGTCGGCCGCGCCCCACCACTGGACCGAGATGGTGTTCTGGGGGGACCACCGGCCGACGGTGTGGCTGCTGCTCGAGGCGCCCTGCACGCCGCCGGGCGGCGAAAGGTCGATCTTGAAGGGGCCCAGGTGGACCGCGGCCGGGGCCCAGTTGCCGACCTTGTCCACCGAGCGGATGTGGAAGTAGTAGCTCCCGTCCGGGAACGAGGCGCTCGTCGCAGAGGAGATATCCGGGGCGCAGTCACGTGTCGCGTCGGGGAGGGTGTTGGCGGCCTGGTCCCAGACATATGAGTACCCGTCAAGGCCCGAGTCGGCGTCGGAGGCGCCGCTCCACTGCACCTGCACCACCGAGATGTTGCTCCAGGAGTCGACCGTGTGGGTGGGGCTCGTGAGCGAGCCCGGGTTGGCCGGCGCGACGTTGTCGAAGTACAGGTAGGCCGCCCGCCGGTTGGTGTGGTTGACGTTGCCCACGCCGTCCTTGAGCCACACATAGATCGTGTGGTTGCCGGCGCTCCCGACCGTTATGCCGGTCATCGGCTTGGAGGCGACCCAGGTGCCGTCCGTGGCGCCGGTCGGCGCGGTGTCGAGCTTGTAGTAAGCCCCGTTGGCGATGCCCGAGGTGCCGGTCTCGGAGGGCGCGGTCCAGTCGATGGAGAAGGAGTTTTCGGCGGTCCAGCCGGAGGGCGTCGCCGAGAGCGCGGTGGGGGCGGCCGGGGCGGTGAGGTCGATGTTGAACGACCGGCCGGCGTTGTAGCTGCCCCACAGGCCCCCGCCGTCACGGGTGCGGACGCGCCAGTACCACTTCCCCTCGGAAAGGCCCGCCCCGACGGTGCAGTAGGGGTTGGAGCTCGCCACATCCCCGGAGTCCCAGTCCACCGAGCCGAATGCGCCGTCGCCGTCCACCTGGACGCGGTAGGCGGCCTGGGTGTCGCCCGTGTCCGGATCGGAGTAGGACCAGTTGAGCGTCGGCGAGGACACGCCGAGCCAGGCCCCGTCCCCCGGCGCCGTGGGGGAGGGCGCGTGGGGGGCGGTGTTGCCAAGGTCCACGTCGAAGTACATGGTCGCCCCGCTCCCGCTGATGTTGAATATCCTGATGTCGGTCCTCTTCCCGGAGTAGTCGTTCGAGTTGGGCGCGGAGGTCGGCGTGAAGCCCGTCGAGTTGCTCCTCCAGGCGTCGTTCGCGTTGGCTGCGTTGTTGTTGTTGTCCCACTCCTCGAGGTCGACCAGCCGGAAGCTGTCCCGCTTGTTGCCCGGGGCGCTCTCGTTTATGTGCCATATGAGCAGCCCGCTGCCGGGGAGGTAGCTGTCCCAGCCGGTCTGCTGGCGGTTCTCGACCAGGAAGTACTCGTTGTTCGAGTTGTTGGCCCATATCTTGAACGCGGTCTGGTTGTCGAACACCCGCTTTGCGGCCAGGCCGGCGGTGTCGGCGTTGACCACTTCCGGTTTGAGCCAGCCCAGCTCCTGGCGGCACCAGGCCGAGAGCATGGAGGGCGACTTGCCGGCGTTGTTCCAGGAGCCCGAGGCCATGACCTCCCAGCGGCCGCAGCCGCCGTCCGACGAGTAGTCGGTGTCGTAGAGGTCGGGGAGCCCCAGGTCGTGGCCGAACTCGTGCACGAACACGCCCACGGGGTCGTCCTCGGAGAGCATCGTGTAGGCGTTAATCCAGACGCCGTCCAGCTTGACCGCCAGCGCGTTGAGGCCCCAGGCGTGGGACCAGATGTCGGTGGAGACGCCCGTGGAGGCCTGGTCCCCGCCGGCATGGATGATTACGAGGTGGTCGAGGTAGCCGTCCTTGTCCTGGTCGTAGTCGGAGTAGTTTATGTCGGAGTCGGCGGCCATCACGGCGTCGTAGGTCAGGTTCTGGGAGTTGCCGTAGCCGCCGGGCGGGGGGGACGACGTCTCGTAGGTGCCGTAGTAGGCGAGGGTGTTGCTCATCGCGTAGAACTTCGTGGTCACGTTGCCGGTGACGTTGAAGAGGTTGTACGAGTTGTCCCGGAAGAACTTGTTCATGCTGCTTGCGCTGGCGTTGTAGAGCAGGTCCTCGAAGAACTTGGGGGTGTGGGCGCTGGAGTTGCTCTTGTCCGAAAACGAGACGAGGATGGCAAGCACCTTGGCCTCGCCCGTGACGGTGAGGGGGGAGCGATCGGGATGCCGCGAGCGGTCCAGTGCGGAAAAGGGCCCCGGGTCGGCCTGGGTGTTCCAGGGGGCGGGGGGCACCAGGTCCCGGGGTCCGTCGGAGCCGGCGACCTCCCGGGCGGGCGCTGGATTGGGAGCGGGCGGGATGGAAACGGCCCGGGCCGGAGACGGGGAGACCCCCGCAAGGGCCGCCATCCCGCCGGTCAGCATCAAAAGACAGGCTAGAAGTACCGCCACGTTGCGCATTATGACACCATCTCTGTACGCGTAACGACCTGAACCTATTATAAAGTTTTATTGGAGAATCGAGTGTTGGATTTCGACACTGCGGATGGTGTTGCGGTCAGGAAGCCCGCCCCGGCCCCCCGGATGAACACGGGAAACCGGCTCCCGGCCGGCACAGTCTCATCGAGCATCACCGGCAAATAGCCGTCCGTCCGCCCCATCACGCCGCCCTTGCGGGCCATTTCCGTCACGAGCACCTCCTGAACGGTCCCGGGGAGGCGGCGATTGTTCGCAAGCGAGACGCGCCGGCGCAGGCGCCGGAGGCTCGCGATGCGCCTTTGGACCTCGGCCCTCCCGGGCGCGCCCTTCATGCGGCAGGCGCGGGTGCCCGGCCGGGGCGAGAAGGCCTTGATGTTGACGATGTCGGGGCGGGCCCGCCCGATGAGGTCCAGCGTGCCCCGGAAGGCGGCCCGGTCCTCGCCCGGGAAGCCGACGATGATGTCCGTGGCCAGGACCCCGAGGGGGAATGCCTCCCTGAAAGCCCCCGCCGCCCTCTCGAAATCGCCGGCGGTGTGTCCCCGGCCCATCGCCTCCAGGACGGCGTCGTCGCCGCTCTGCACCGGCAGGTGGAGGAACTTGAAGAGCTTCGGATGCGCCATCGCCGCCATCAGGGCGCGCGCCCTGGGCAGGAGGCTCTCCGGGTTCATCATGCCCGCGCGCAGGCGGAAATCGCCCGCGACGGCGCAAAGGCGCGCCAGCAGGGCCAGAAACCCGGCGTAGTCACGCGGGCCCAGGAGCACGGCCTCCGGGAACGCCCTGCGGACGGTCCCGGCCCGGGCGCTCGCCATGCAGCCGGCGACCACCGCCCGCATGCCGCTCTCCCGGAGCGCCCGCAGCCGGGCGAGCATCCGGTTCTCGGTCGGCTGGACCACCGAGCAGGTCACGAGGACCACAATATCGGCATCGGCCGCAGCCGCGCCCGTGGCGTAGCCTGCCCCCGCCGCCGCCTCCTCGAGCTCCCGGGCCTGTCCCCGGTTGAGGGCGCAGCCGTACGATTCGAACCTAAGCCTCATTCGGCGGACGGTATGCAGGAGCGCCCGAATAACCTTTATGACCGGAGGGCCATGCGGGTGCAATGGCGGCCGGGCCGGCGAAAAAGGACGGGAAAACCTCGCACCTCCTGTGGCCCCTCTACGCCGCCACATTCCTGATACGGTTCTCATTTTCGCTCATGATAATGGTGTTCCCGCTGTACCTGCACCACCTGGACCGGGTGCTCTACGGCTTCGTGTGGGCCGCCTCTCCGGCGGCGGAGCTCGTCACGGTCATATTCATGGGGGCATTCATCGACCGCTACGGCCGCAAGATCGTGCTCAACTACGGCCTTTTGATCGGGACCGTGATGATGTTCTGCATAGCCCTCACGCGCGATCCGCTGGTCATCGGCGTTTTCAACGCGTTCCACGGGATATCGGCCGGGATGATCCTGTCGTCGTCGCTGGCCCTCCTCGCGGACTACGCCCCCAAGGACTCCCGGGGTGCGGAGATGGGCACTTTCGACGGAGCCAACCTCAGCGGCTGGGGGGCGGGCTTCCTGATGGGCGGGTTCATCAACGAGCGGCTGGCCTCCGACCTCGAACTGGGCTTCGTGCTGGCCGGGGTAGTCGGGGCGGCCGGGCTGGCGTACGTGTACCTCAGCGTGAAGGAGCCCTCTCGCGAAGAGTTCACCATCAAGCAGCTGGACGCCCGGCACATCCTCTCGGTCTTCAAGCGGCGCTCGGTCATCCTGCTCACCATGCCCTGGCTCATGATGTACATAATGATAGGGGGCGGACTGGCGTTCGCCGGCCTGGAGGGGCAGGAGCAGGACATCCCGGCCTGGATCGTCGGGGCGGGCATGGCCGGCCTGTGCGTGATGCTCCTGAGCACCCAGCGCTTCTTCGGGAGGCTCTCGGACCGCCACGGCCGGATGCCGCTCATGCTCACGGGCGTGGGCGGGATACTGGGCCTTGTCGTCCTGGGCGCCATCGTCTACCTGCGGGGCTGGCCGGCGAGCCTTGAGGCCGTGACCGGGAACCTTCTGGTCTGGGGCCCCGTGCTCGGCCTGGCGGGGCTCTTCGCGTTCATGGCCTTCGCCTTCGCCCCGGCGGCCCTGGCCTCGCTGGGCGACGTGGCCCGCAAGCGCCAGCACGGGGTCACCATGAGCGTGTACTCGATGGTCATCTCGGCGGGGATGATGATCGGCACCCCGTCCTCGGGAGCCGTCCTCAACGCCGGGGGGCTGCCGGCGATGCTGGGGTTCTTCGGCGCCTGCGTCGGGCTGATGCTCGTGTTCGTCATCATCAGGCGCCACGACATCCGCCGGAGGCCCGAGACGGAGAGGGAGGGGGATGAGGAATGAGCCAGGAAGGAAAAGGGCCCCTGACCATGTCCCACGGAGCCGGCGGCGCCAACATGCAGAAGATGATAGGCGACCTCATCGTGCCGGTGCTCTCCAACCGCCGGTGGAGGCGCCCCGTCATCCAGGTGCCGCTGGACGCCCTTGACGATTCGGCCGTGGTGGACGGCATCGTCTTCACCACCGATTCCCACACCGTGAGGCCCATATTCTTCCCCGGCGGGGACATCGGCTCGCTGTCGGTCGCGGGCACGGTCAACGACCTTTCCGTCGTCGGGGCCGAGCCCCTGGCCCTGTCGTGCGGCCTCGTGCTCGAGGAGGGGCTGGCATTCGAAGAGCTCGAGCGCATCCTCCGCTCGATGGCCGCCACCTGCAAGCGGGCCGGCGTGCCGGTCGTGACCGGCGACACAAAGGTGGTCGAGCGCGGGGCGGTCCAGAAGATAGTCGTCAACACCTCCGGCATCGGCCGCCGGAGCCCCCTTCTCGACAGGAACCTGAAGGAGGCCCGACGCCACCGGAAGGTGGGGGGGAACTGGCTCCTCGACTCCAATCTGCGCCCCGGCGACGCGATAATCCTTTCGGGCGCGGTGGGCGACCACGGGATAGCCGTGCTCTCGCAGCGCGAGGGCTACGGCTTCGGGAGCGTAATAAAAAGCGACGTCGCGCCGCTCAACATGATGGTCGAGGCGGCGCTGAAGGCCGGCGGGGTCGTTTCCGGGAAGGACCCGACGCGCGGGGGCCTCGCCAACCTCCTGAACGAGTGGGCGGAGAAATCCAAAACGGGGATCGTCGTCGAAGAGGGTTCGGTCCCGGTCCACGACGGGGTGCGCACCGCCTGCGAGATGCTGGGCATAGACCCGCTCTCGATAGGCAACGAGGGCAAGGCCGTCTTCGGCGTCGTCCGGGAAAGGGCCGAGGCGGTCCTTCGGGCCCTGCGGCGCACCAAGGAGGGCCGCGAGGCCGCCCTCATCGGCGAGGCGACGGCATCGGTCAAGGGCGTCGTCCTCCACACCACCGTGGGCGGCAGGCGAATCCTGGAGCAGCCCGCGGGGGACCCGATTCCTCGCATTTGTTGAAGGCGCAGGGCGCAAGGGTCAAGGCGCAAGGCGCAAGGGGGCTCATACCAGATCTGTCCTTGACGCTGCGCCCTGCCCCTTCCACCTTGCGCCTTCGCCCTTGCGCCTTCGCCCTTGCGCCTTCGCCCTTGCGCCTTCGCCCTTGCGCCATTATTTCCCATATCTATACAATATATTGCAACTCCCCTCGGAGCTCACCATGCACGGGCCTATGGGGCTCTCCGGCCTGCACTTTTGGCCGAAGAGGGGGCACTTCTGGGGGTCGCGAATCCCCCGCAGCACCTCGCCGCACAGGCAGCCCCTGGGCTCCGGGAAGCGCCTGTCCCTGAGGGGCGCCAGTTCTTCGGCGTATTTCCGGCGGGCGTCGAACCTCTGGAACTCCGGTCGGAACCGGAGCCCGCTCCCGGGGATGACCGGGAAACCCCGCCACTCGACGTCGCAGGGCTCGAACGTCCTTTGAAGGAGCTCCACGGCCCTCACATTTCCCTCGGACCGCACGACCCGGAAGTACTCGTTCTCCACTTCCGCCCGTCCCTCCTTCTTCTGCCTGCCCAGCATGTAGATGGCCATCAGAAGGTCCAGGGGCTCGAAGCCGGCGACCACCTGGGGCACGTGATATTGCTCCGAGAGGGAACGGTAGGGCTCCAGGCCTATTATCGTGCTGACGTGGCCCGGCTCGATGAGGCCGTCCAGCCTCACCTCTCCCATCTCCAGCAGCGCCTTGAGCGCCGGCGGGACGGTGCGGTGGCAGCCGAGCACCGAGAAGTTGTCCGGTGGCTCGGCCTTGAGCGCCAGGGCGGTTCCCGGCGTGGTGGTCTCGAAGCCGACGCCCATGAAGACCGTCTCCTTGCCGTCGGCGCGTGCGAGCTTGACCGCGTCCTCGACGCTGTAGACCATCCTCACGTCGGCCCCGCGGGCCTGCAGGTCGAAGAACGACCCCGACGGCCCCGGAACCCGCATCATGTCCCCGAAGGCCGTTATCCTCTTCCCGGCGCGCCCGAGCGCCAGGCACTCCTCTAACTCGCGGGAGGTGGTGACGCAGACGGGGCACCCGGGGCCCTGGCGCACCTCCACGCCGGCGTCCCCGAGCATCGGCTCCAGGCCGTACCTCACGAGCGTGTCCTGGTGCGTGCCGCAGACGTGCATAACGCGGAGCTCGACGTCGAGCGCCTTGAGCTTTTGGACTATCCGCAGGGCGGTATCCCGGTCCCGGAAACGGAACTTGCCTGCGTCGATTCTCCCCATCAGCGGCCCCTCCGCTTCCCCGGTCTGCGGTCCCGGGCGGCGACCGCTCGCAGGCTCCGGACCACTGTCTCCCGCCCGCCGACTATGCGGACCTCGCCGCCGCATCTGGGACATGCGATGAGCGGCGCGACCGTGTGGGACCAGCCGGCCGGCGCCTTCTTGGGGGCTCCCCGAAAGCCGCACCCGGGGCACTCGACCACCGCCGGTTTGCGGATGATGACGAGCTTCGAGCCGCGAAGCGGCCCGTTCCTCGACAGGACGCCCCAGGCGAAGCGGAGCTGCTCCTTCCCCAGCATCGTCAGCTCCCCGACCTCGAGGCGCACGCTCTCCACCCGCCTGACATCCCGGCCCTCCAGGGAGCCCAGCACCGACTCCACGACCTGCGTCATCACGGACAGCTCATGCATGGCGGTCGCCCTTCTCGCGGGGGGCCCGGCCCGCCGCACCCCGCACCCTGCCCCCTGCACGCCGCCCGCCGCCCTTTCCCCCGCCCGTTCTTGCATCCCCCGCCGCCGGCAGCCCCACCTGCTCGCCGTAGACCTCGCGGAAGAGCTTTAGCGTTTCCAGGGCCTGCCTCTCCTCCATCACCTGTATCGCGAACCCGGCATGCACGATGACATAATCGCCCACCCGGGCGTCGACCAGCGAGAGGTTCACTTCGCGCGAGGTCCCGCCGAAGTCCACCCTGCCGATGTCGCCCGTCCTCTCCTTCACGAGGGCGGGTATGCCCAGGCACATGGGAGCACGCTAGCATATCAACTGTTATATCGTTTGTGGTCGGGGCAGCGGGCAGCGGGCAGCGGGCAGCGGGGACGAAACAGAGCCCGTCCTCCACCGCTGCCCGCTGCCCCCCCGCTGCCCTTCCCCCCGGTCTGAGTCTTTCCTTTCTCTTTATATACGAGGCCCGCCATTTACAATATCCAAGCCCGGACGATGGGGCGACAAGGTGAACAAGATGAAAAAGAGCCTGGTAGCGTTGCTTGCCCTGTTTTCGACCGCAATCATTGTCATGCCCGCCGGCGCCCTTCCGCCCTCGAGCTGGACGCCCGGCAAGGAGAAGGACATCACCGGCCACGAGTTCAGCGAGGAGTTCTGGACATCCAGCGAGATCTCCAACACCACCTCCGAAGGCGCCACGGTGACGTTCACGATGTCCTACGTGAACTACAACGACGTGCAGGCGTTCCTGGTCGCGCTCAACACGGTGACGAAGGGCACCAGCGTGGGCACCCTGCCCTGGCAGATGTTCGGGATGCACTACTACACCCCCCGGGGCTCGGAGAACTTCCTCGTGGCCGTGCTGGCCTTCCTGCTCGCGTTCAACGACACCAACGGCAACGGCATGCCGGACGTCGGCAACGAGAACTGCTTCTACATCATCCCGTTCGGCGCAGGGGACTCTCTCAAGAACGTCACGGCCGACTACATGCCCCAGGTGACGCCCATACCGGCCAGGAAGCTGGGCGACGGGCACTACCAGTTCGGCATGACCTACAAGAACCTGTACGCAAAAATAATCGACCCCAACAACATTATGTCGTTCTGGCTGTCGGCGGCGCTGCCCCTCTACATCGCCCGCTTCAGCGAACTCTCCGTGACCTACGACATCACGATCGACCCGAAGACGAAGACCGCCAAGGCCGAGTCGTTCTACACGATCGGCCAGGTGGACCGGCTGTGGCTCTGGGGTAGGGACGTCGGCCGGGAGGCCCTCCCGGACAACTTCGGGATAAGCGCGGTGCACTACCTGGCGACCTTCGCCTCGAAGTACTCGGTCGTCAACGCCACTGGGACCAAGGTGACGCCGAACATCAACCAGCCCCTGGACCAGAACCTGACGCTCCGCATCGGCCAGGACGAGCGGGCCATGGTCATCGGCTACGGCTCCACGTTCGACCTCGTGAACGAGACCCCCGACCCCGACGCGGTCGTCGCGAAGGATCGGCAGGCCTACAACATGCTCATCGCGGCCCGGCAGGGCGATTCGTGGCTGGTGAGGTGGCAGGCCGGGCCAACGCTCGATGTCCTGTGCACCCTGGCGTACGGCCTCAGCAAGGACATCCGCTCCAGGTACACCTCCCCGCTCAACCTCTACGACCGCGGCAGGGAGAACTTCTGGGCCGCGGCGATGTGGTACGCCGTCTCGTTCCCTTCCTGGAAGGGCTACCGCGTGGTGCACGACCCGTCCTACACGGCCTTCTTCGGCGCCCCGCCGGCCGACAAGCCCAAGGAGGGCTGCGGCAGCATCATAGTCGTGGGCGGCGTGCTCCTGGCGGCGGCACCGGCCGTCGTGGTGTTTGGGAAGAGAAGGACGGAAGGGTAGACTGGAACGAAGGGGGCAAGCGTGCAAGGGTGGGAGGGTGCAAGGAACGGATGGCCCGTCCTTGCCCCCTTGCGCCCGTAGACCCTTGCACCCCTGCTCCCTTGCTCCTTTCCACCCCCGCTCCCTGCTCCCTTTCCCAGCGCTTGCACCACAACAATTATATTGGCAGTCCTGCGTATTCGGGACCGTCCGCGCCCGGGGGAAATCTCATGCGCTCGAGATCGTGGCTTGTCGCCGGCCTTGTCCTCGTTTTGACCTTGCCGTCCCTGCTGTGCTCGGCTTCCGGATCGGAGCGGCCGCAAGGGGCCGTGGCGTCGGCCCGCGCCGACGCCCCCTGGTTCGACGTGGCGTGGAAGTGCCGAATGCCGCTCACGATCGACAACACGAAGTGCCCGGAGAACCTGGCCGGCTACCAGGTCTGGTTCGACATCCCCTACGACGCCGACATGAAGCCGGACTTCTCGGACCTGCGCTTCGTCCAGTACTACGGCAGCTCCAACCTCGCGCTCCCGTTCTGGCTCGAGACCCGGGAGGCCGGCAAGCACGCCCGGGCCCACGTCAACGTGAGCTTCATCGCCGCCTCCTCATCTTCCACGATCCACATGTACTACGGCAACCCCCAGGCCGGGAACGCCTCTGACGGGCAGGCAACTTTCCTGTTCTTCGACGACTTCGAGGACGGTGTGCTGGATCCGGACAAGTGGGGACCGCTCCACGCCTGCGACGCCGGTGTCACGCTCTCGGAGACCGGGGGGATGCTGGATTTCACCGTCAGCAGCGCCTATCAGTGGACCGGGGGGTGCATTGTCTCGAAAAAGACCCTGCCGAAGGAGAACTACGTCCTCGAGACGAGGCTCAAATTCACAAACTACTACCAGAGCGCCTACGGGGCGTACGCCGGTTTCACCAACGACACGGTCTACATGGATGAAAACTACGGCAACCCGCTGGACCTGGTCTCGGCGCGGCTTTGGGACTATACCAGGAACGGCTGGTACCTTGCCCTGAGCGCCGACGACATAGGGGCCGTGATCTACGGGAATACCCAGATAAACATACGCAACGTCTGGTACCGGATGAAGACCTACTACACCCCCGGCACCTACGCCAAGGCGGTCTGGAACATGCTCGAGCCGCCCTACACGAACCAGTCGCTCGAGATGTCCGGCTCCGGTGGCGTCGACCCCAACTACATAATCCTGGGAATCGGCGAGTACAACACCGCAGAGGACACCTACTTCGACCACATCCTCCTGCGCAAGCACGCCCCCGCCGAGCCCACCGTGAAGCTGGGCGCCGAGGAGAGGCCTTACTCCTTCCTGTCCTTCACGGTCGGTCCCGACGACGTCTCCGAGGGGGACACCGTCACCCTTTCCGCGATGATCGACAACCCCGTCAATTTGGCCATCCCGGTCAACCTCTCGTTCTGGGAGGGCGACGAGTTCGCCGACGCCACCCTGCTGAACGCCTCCAGCGAGAGCCTCAGGCCCGGCACGGAGAACAACATCTCCGTCGAATGGAAGGCCGCCGGAGGCAACCACACCTTCTGGTTCGTGCTCGAGGGGGCGCTCCGGGCCTCCGCGGACCTCTCCGTGAACTGGATCCCGACCCTCGACTTCATCCCCAACCAGCTGCTCATGCAGTCCATACCGTTCTCGCTGCACATCACCGCCCGGGACAGGGACGGCGACCAGCTCGCCTGGTCGGAGGACTCGGACCTCTTCGACTTCAAGAAGACCGACAACAAGGGCGCCGACATCTCGTTCGTGCCGTCGAACGACGATGTGGGCGTCCACCTTGCGACGATCACCGTCACGGACCCCCACGGGCGCTCGGCCTCGCAGGGCGTGGGCTTCACGGTGGTCAACGGCAACGACGCCCCGGTGCTCGAGTTCATACCGGACATGACAGTGGTCGAGGGCAACGAGCTCCGCTACAACGCCACGGCCTCCGACCCGGACCAGAAGTGGGGCGACACCCTGACATTCTCCGACGACACCGTGCTCTTCGAGATAGACGCCGCCCGGGGGAACTTCTCTTTCGTGCCGACGAACCTCCAGGTGGGCAAGTACAGCGTCGAGATCTCCGTCTCGGACAACCAGAGCGCCACGGCGTCGCGGCGGTTCTCCCTCACGGTGCTCAACTTCAACGACCCGCCGGTCATCGAGCCCGTCGAGCCCCAGACCGCCAAGCAGGGGAAGCTCTGGCAGGTCCTGGTCAAGGCCCGGGACCCGGACCAGGACAACATCGCCGGCGACAGGCTGAGGTTCAGCGACGGGAGCCCCCTCTTCGACATCGACCCGCAGTCGGGCCTCATCAGCTTCACTCCGGCCAACAAGGACGTCGGCGACCGCTCCTGCAACATCACGGTGTCCGACCTTGCGGGCGCCACCGCCACGACGCGGCTCTCCCTGACCGTGGTCAACGTGAACGACCCGCCTGTGCTTGCCGCCGTGCAAGACCAGGTGGCCGTCGAGGACCGGCCCTACGAGCTCTTCCTGAACGCCTCCGACATCGACCTCGCGATAGGGCTGGACAACCTCACCTTCTCGGACGACAGCCCCCTCTTCGACATCGACCCGCTGACCGGCCGGATAGGCTTCACCCCCGGAAACGACCAGGTCGGGCGGTACACGGTGAAGGTGAAGGTCACCGACAGGGGGGGCGAGTCCGCCACCCGGACCTTTGTTCTGGTCGTCCAGAACGTCAACGACCCGCCCTTCGACCTCGACATCACGTCGCTCAAGGCCGGAGACAGGTTCTGGGAGGGCGACACCATCTGGTTCAACGCCAGCGCCTCGGACATCGACGTTGGGACCAAACTGACCTACACCTGGCTGGACAACGGCGTCGAGATGGGCACCGGGAGGTCGTTCAGCCAGGCGCTCCCGCCCGGCGCGCACCAGATCACGCTCCAGGTCTCCGACGGCAACGAGACCGTCTCCCTGGACGTCGACATAACGGTGGCGAAGAAGGCGCCGCCGGTGACCCCGGCCGTCACATCCTCCCTTCCCTGGCCGGCCCTGCTTGCCGCGGTCCTGATAGCGGCCGTCGCCGGGGGCGTGGTGGTCCTCGCCAGGCGCCGGAAGAAGGAGCCCCCGGCCCTGCCCTCCGAGGCCGCAGTGACCGCCCCGGCCGTCGCGGAGGCCGCCCCCGCCAGGAAGTCCGGCACCGGAGCCCGGGCCGCCGCGGCCGTCGTGGCACCGGCCGGGGCCGCCGCCGCGGCCGCCGCCCGGGACGGCCGCCGGCGCGCCGAGGCGAAGAAGGCCGTGGCGGAGGCCGAGGACGCCGTCGCCGACGCGCTTGCCGGGGGCCGGGACACCTCCGAGGTCGAGGTGGACCTGGAGCTTTCGCAGGAGGCCCTGAAGGAGGGCGACTTCGCCGCGGCCCTCAAGTTCGCCGCCGACGCTCGCGCCGGCCTTGAGAGGGCGGCCCCGGAAGAGGACCGGAAGGAAAGGCCGGACGTGGGCATGCTCAAGTGCCCAAGCTGCGACGAGGAGTTGCAGCCTGAGTGGCCGACCTGTCCCGTATGTGGCTACAAGACGCGGGGAGATTGAGGAAAGGGAGCAAGGGAGCAAGGGAGCAAGGCAGCAAGGGAGCAAGGGAAACGGACCGACCCATCGTCCCCTTGCTCCCTTGCTGCCTTGCTCCCTTGCTCCCTTGCTCCCTTGCTCCCTTGATGGCATGCTGAAAGCCGGCCGCCTCCATAAGGGGTATGGAGGCACATGCCATGGAAATGATAGGGTTGGACATACACAAGAAGAATTGTTGGGCAACGGTTTTGGATGAAAGCGGGAAT